>NZ_JABZED010000007.1:307884-400102 GCF_013416675.1 Salinispora sp. H7-4 | reverse complement strand
CTAACCCGTACAAGGGGGAAAGAAACTGTTGGCCGGCACCCGAACCGGGTGCCGGCCAACAGTCGTTCGCCGCGGCGTTCCTCGCCGACGATCGCCGCCACGCCTGCTGCTGTCGGGAGTTACCCAAGCGCGTGGGGGCGAGAGCGGCACGTCGTTTCTACGAAAGGTCGGTGACGGCCGTAGGCGCGAGCCCACCGGCTGGGCGTTACTGACGCTCAGCCGGTGGGCTCGTCCTGTCTTACGGGCAGGTCTTCCAGGCCAAGTTGTAGGTGGTGGAGATGGCCCCGTCGGTCGAGTCCATCGTCATGAAGCTCGTTGTGGTGCTGGTGTCCGAGGTGCCGGCGAGCGCCCAGAGCTCCGTGTTGATGTTGAAGTTGCGAAACTCGCCGCACGGGTGCCAGACCAGCGAGGCGACGTCCGTGATGTCGGTGGCCTGCCAGTTGTCCACCATCGGACCGGCGAAGGTGTGGGTCGTGTAGGCCGTGGGTGACATCCCCTGGAAGTAGTAGTTTGCCCGCTCCACGCCGGACGCCCCGTCCGCCAGGGCGGCGAAGCCGCGGTAGTCAGCCTGGGCCACCGCGTAGGTGAAGCCCTGCGGGACGTGAACCCGTAGGTTGAGCTGGCAATTGCGGCGCCAGTCGGTGGGCCCCGCCCCGACCCCGACCTGGGCGATGAATGCGCTGTAGGTGACCGTAAATGCGGTGTTGTCGGCCGACATGGCGGTGGCGGCAGTGCCGGCCGGGCAGCCAGAGCCATTGACGGTTACCAGATCGATGACGATCTGACCTGGGGGTGGGGTCGCGGGCTCGGGGAAGTCCACCACCGGGTTCGTGGGAGCCAGCAGGGAGAGGACCATGCCTCCGGTTGCGAGCCAACTGAACATGAAAATCCTTCCTGTACGCCTCGGCGTGTGAGCGGCGGTACCGGCTGGCGCTGGACCGTTCGGGACTTGGGAGGAAGACAGGTTCCGTGCCGAAGTGCGGTGGTGGAGAGGGGGTTCGGAGGGCCAGCCGGACCGCGCACATGAGGATATTGGGCGCCTCGGCGAGGAACTAGCGCCACATCCGTGAACATTTCCTAATTAATGCATATTGATGTCCTGGCGCGTCCGCTCGCCGCCTGTCATTCGACAATACGAGAGGTCGGACGCTATGTCGCTGCCGTGCTGGTAAGGCAAATTCGACCGATAGATTCCTCATCGCACCTTGCGAAATGATACATATTTTCATCCCGCTTGGCCGCTTGACACGGTCGGTGGCTGACTCCGGGGTCTTCTCAGCCGCGCGCGGCACCAGCGGGGGGTTCGCTATCCGGGCTGCTTTCGCCGCCCGGCGTGAGTGCCGCAGTCTGCTCAATGAGCGGTGCGGGGGGGCGACTCCATCGCCCTGGCCCGCCGGCTTCGCAACGCGAACACCACCAGCGCGAGGACGACCAGGACCACCAGGATCGCCGTACCCGTGTTGCCGATCACCGTCTCGATGCGTTCCACCGAGGCGCCGGCCAGCGCGCCGGCGAACACGTACAGCGCCGACCACAGGTAGGCGCCGGCCAGGGAGGCGGGAAGGAAGTACGGGTAGGGCACCTTCGCCATCCCGGCGGTGGCCGGGGTGAGGGTGCGGACGATGGGCAGCAGCCGGGTGAGGAACACCGCCCACGCGCCGTGGCGTTGCAGTGCCACCATCGCGCGGTCCCAGTTCGCGGCACTGATCCGGCGGCCGGGATAGGTATTGCGCAGGCGGTGGCCGTAGCGGCGGCCGAGGAGGTAGCCGATGTGGTCGCCGGCGGAGTTCGCCAGGCCCACGACCAGGAAGAGGGAGACGAGGGCGGCCGGGCTGTCCATCGCGGCACCGAGTACCAGGACGACGGTCTCCCCGGGGACGACGATTCCGACGCCCAGCCCCGACTCGGCGGTGCTGAACGCGGCGGCGGCCAGGAGCACCGCTGGCATCGGAAGCTCGGAGAGGGTGTCCAGGACGCCGGCGATCCACGACATTGCTTGACTCCAGGCTGATCGACTTAGCGGGCGCCGTCACGTCTTGTGTTCGAGCGCGAGCGTACCGTCTCAGGGTGTTGAGGTAGGTCCCGCCCGAATCGGGCACCGTCCGTGGTGCGACAACTCGCGTTTGCTCCAGCCGCCCATCGGGCGCGCCGAGCCGGGACTGGCCGGCGAGGCAACAGGCGAGGCGGTCGCTTCTACGCGGTCAACTGCTCGCGGAAGAAGGTGCTGGCCGCGCTGGCGAGGCGGGTGCGGATCCGATCCGCGCCCGGCATGTCCCGCACGAACACGTAGTGGCCGGCCGACGGGTCGCCTGCGCCGGGCAGATGAGAAGACCTGCGGTCACTCGGCGGTCGGCGTAGTCGTCGCCGCATTCGTTGATCCAGGCAGCGATGTCTTCGGTGCCGATCCGGTCGGTCAGTTCGTCGACCAGCGTCGGGTACTCCGGCGGTGACGGCACCGTCATTCGTCTGGTGGCGATAGCGCCGGACATGTCGGCGTCGATTCGTGCGCCAAGCACCGCGGCGGCGGTGTAGCCGCCGAGCAAGAAGCCGGCGACGCCAACGGGACCACCGTCGGCGAGGTGGTTCAGCGCGCCACCGAAAGGTCCTGGGGGCGGTCCCACCACCTCGCGAAGGCTGCGGCATGGTAGCCGCCACGATGGCTGTTGCCGTGATGGTCGACGCCGACTACCCGCAGGCTGGCCGAGGCCAGTGGCTCGGCCAGCCAGGACAGGTCGAGTGCGCAACCGCCGGTGCCGTGCGAGAGGTGAGGCCATATCAGTCGAAAGTCTTGGCGACCCTTGCATAAGGATCGGCAGAAACGCTCATCGACCCTCGGAAGGGGTCGTCCACCCGCTCGACGACGAATATCAGCAGGGAAATCATGGCCGCGGTCGCGGAGACCAATACCAGGGAGGCGTGCCGGGTCCGGGTCGGGATGAGGCAGGACAGGAAGATGATGAACACACCGCCGACCAGGAGTGTGAACCAGAGCGTCGGAGGGAGAGCGGCGGTGCTGAAGGTGCTTCGGATCTGGCGGGATTTGCTCCAACCCTCGAACTCCGACTGGGCGAGGTCACTCAACTCCTGCTCCTTGTCAGAACTCGGGTTGAAATTCAGCAGGGCACGCCAGATCCGCTCCTCGAGTTCGCGGTCTCCGTCCACCTCGTCGCCGCGCTGGTAGGTCGGCCACGCATCGTTGACCATGTAGTCGACGTACTCGTTCAACAGGCCCTGCAGCTCGCCTCGGGTGGGCTCCGGGTACTCGGACACCACGTTGTGTAGCGCCTTCAGGTCCGCCGCCTCCGTTGCGACGGCCGCGCCAGCCTGCGAGTACGTCCCGTACACGGTCAGGGCGGTCAGGACGAGCAGGAGCGCGTAGAGGGTGCCGGTGACCGAGGTCGTGTGGGTGATGAGATCCAACCACTTCGGCTCAGCACCGGACAAGCGGTCGGCGCGGCCCCGCAGCAGCCAGATGCCCAGCACGCCAATAAGGCAGAATACTGCCAAGAAAATGAGGAAAATGAGCCAACCTGGCGCAAGATGGTTCCAGCTCCACATGTGGCCACTCCCTGTCGCGAATACGAACCCCTCGAAGGTTCACTAAGAACCTTCGCCCTTCTGCGCGCCACAGCAGCCGGTTTCCGGTAACCACCTGGAAGGAGGTAGACGGAAAAGGTCGACGGCCGGCTGCCGTGTGGCGAGCGTAGGACTGGCATTCGGCGAGAGCAAGGACGTGACCCGGTTACCGCTGGGCCGCGCGAGTCGCAGGGTGATAGCGCACCAGGGGGTGGCCGGTGCGGAACCATTTACCGCTGCGGGAAACCAGCTTTCGTCTCCGCCAGGAAGTTCGTCCAGGCGGCGTGGCCGAAGACGAGGGCCGGACCGTTCGGGTCCTTACTGTCCCGGCACGCCACCGCAGCATCGAGCGCAGCGACTTCGACACACTGACCATTGGCGCTGGAACGGCTGCTCTTCTTCCAGGTTGCGTCGTTGAGGTAGCGGCGGATCACCCCGCACCACCTTTCTCTTTGATCTTGTGGATCTGGGCCTCGATCGCCTTGATTGAGCTGGTTGGGTCGAGTGCTGTGGCTTGCAGATGCTCGAAGGTCGTGGTGAAGCGACGAACATCGGCTTCGTGTTCAAGGAACAGGTCGCCGGCCATGCTGTCGATGTACACCAGGGCAGGGTCGGCTGGGTCGGGAAAATCCATGATCACGAACGATCCCGGCATGCCGGCGTGCGCACCGCTGTCGAATGGGATGACCTGGAGGGTGATGTGCGGCTGGGTTGCCGCCTCCGCCAACACCTCCAGTTGTTCGGCGGTGACCTTGGTGCTACCTACCTGACGGTGTAGCACCGCTTCATCGACGATCGTCCAGAGTCGGATCGGGTCCTTCTTGCGTAGCGACTCCTGGCGCCGGATCCGTGCCTCTATCCGGGCGTGGATGTCCTCTTCGGTCGCCAGTGGCAGGCCGGCTTTGATGACCGCGCGGGCGTAGTCCTGGGTCTGGAGCAAACCCGGTACGAACAGGGACTCGTAGTTGTGGACCGAGCGGGCCTCAGTCTCGAAGCTGATGTAGGTGGTGTACAGCTCGGGCAACTCCGACTCGTACGTCTGGAGCCAGCCCAGTTGGGTGGCCTGCTGGGACAGGGCGATGAGTTCGCCGCGCTGGTCTTCGTCGGTGATTCCGTACGTGTCGAGCATCGCCATCAGGGTGCGCCGCTGCGGGCGGACCCGGGCCGTCTCGATGCGGTAGAGGGTGGCGGGGTTGATGCTGGTCTGTTCGCTGACCTCTTCGCGAGTGAGGTCAGCTTCGGTGCGGAGTCGGCGTAGTTCTGCCGCGAGCCGCCGGAGACGCACGGTGGGTGGCTGCCGTCGAGCTGACAACTCCATGTCCCTTCACTCCTGTCGTAGCTCAGAGTGTGCCTGTGATGCGCATGCAATGTCCACCCGCGCTCGGTAGGTGACGTGAATGCGGAAGCAACCCTTGCATTCCTGCTGCTACGTGGGCAATATATGCATCAGCATCTCAGGCTGACGCGGTCATGGAAGCCGCGAAATCGGCGATGGGTCGCACTCCCAGGGGCCCACCGTCGGATCGGCCTCGGACGCCTCCCGGCGGAACGCAGCCCGTAACCCGAAGCGAGCTGCGTCCTGCGGGGGGCCGAGTCAGGGAGGCAACGCAGTGGTTCCATCCCTTGTCCTGGCCGCGGTAGCAGTGCTCGGGTTCGCCGCCGGGCTGTTTCTCTTCAAGGTCAAGTCACGCTGGTGCCGACGGTGCGGCTCGGCACTGAACTGCCCCGACTGCGGCAGCCGCAGGTCACGCCCCCACCCGGGCTGAACCCGACGGACGAGCGGGCGGTGACCAACGGACCGGCCAGCTCCCAAGCCCGACCAGATCCCAAGCCCGACCAGATCCCGTGTCCGAACGCGCCCGGAGGTAACAACGTGAGCCTGCCCGACGTCGCTGCTGCGCTGCGAGACCTGCACGTCTCTGTCTACCGACAGCAGGAGATGGCCAAGGCCGTCATCCACGATGCTGAAAAGGTCCGAGCCGAATTTCGCGCCCTTACGGTGGGAGCCGCCAACCCCCTGGTCAACCGTGCCCTGGGAAACTACGCGCGGGGGATAGTCAAACTCCGCGCCGGGGCGTGGCTCCTCGCCCAGGCCGGCGGAAGCCTCACCGAGTACGCCCGCGTAATCGGCGTCCACCTACCGCAGCAACCCGCCGACGGGGAGCGAAAGGCCGGGCAGTCTCCTGACGAGCGAGGCGACAAACCCGACCGTCGGCGCAACCAGCGTCCATCCTCATTCGACCAGCCGAGGCCAGCCGGGAAGCCACCCTGTTGATCGTCCAACTGGCTGGGGCGATGCCGGTGGCTGGCCGTGGTCAGCCACCAGTCTTCGCGACCCCCACGAGGTGCTTTCCGACGAAGTCCTCGGCCTGCCGGAGGTCGTCTACACCTTCCTCGAGAGGCACGGGTGCCCGCCGGCAGAGGCGTACCGCATCGTTAAGAAGGTTGTTCTCTCCGCCGCGGCTTACCTTCTGAAAGTGGGCCTGCGCCTTGTTCACGGCATCGATAGCCTCGCCGACGCCACTGCGTACCTGCTCGATTGTCCGAAGCGTCGCGATCAGGTCCGCCAACACGGAGCCGATAGGGCCACTTTCCTTCCCGGCGGTGATCCGGTCCAACCCGGCGTTCATCGCGCGACCGACGAGCCCGCCCGCCTTCATGCCGGCGTAGGCTGCGCCGACCGCAATCAGCGGGGAGGGGTGGTAACCGGCGGCGTCAACGGCCGCTGTGGCGGCAATCGCCATCCCACCCCCGGTAGCCTTGCCGATCTTCTCACTGGCCTTGCTGATGCCATCTCGCGCAGACTCGATGGCGGTGTCACGGAGAGCCCCCGCAACGGCGGTCAGGGCGCCGAACGCTTTACCTCGTGCGCCCGGCGCATGCCTATCCGATGTAAGTGAGCGTTGCGCCCTCGACCGTCCGCGCATCGCCTATATTGCCCGGTCGAGGAAGGCGACACCCGATGCAACCAGCATCGGAATCGTGACTGCGGCCTGGTGGGCCGCCTCTGTTGCCGTCACCCGCTCAAGGTCCATACCTGCTTGCCGATCCCGCTGGTTGTCCTCGTCCATGCCGAGGCAGAAGTCCCAAAGCGCCCCCTCGGCGGCCGAGAATGCCCAGACCCCGTACACGACCCCCGAAACCTTTACTAGGGAGGCGCCGCTGTGTCCGATGTGGCGACGGTCTGGTTCTTCGGGGGTGTTGCCCATCCCCTCGGCGAGTGGGTGGAGCTTGATGCGCCGGAACGGCTTCTCCAGCTCACCGTCCGGATCGAACTCGATCAGTAGGCCCCGGTCGAGGAGCTGCTCGATGACCGGTCCGGGGTTGGCGGGGCCGGCGCCCGCGGTGAGGAGGTCGCGTTGGAGCGTTTCGCGGGTGACTTCCAGGCGGGCGTGGCGCTCGGGGTCGAGGAAGGCACGTCCCCACACCTGGAATTCGTCATCGGTGAGTTCCTCGGAGTCGTTGCCGAGCCGGACCTCCCAGAACTCCGGATTGGGGTCGGGTGGGGTGACGTACCGGTAGGAGGGGCCGAGGTTGAGGCCGACGGGGACGATGACGGTGGGCATCGGGGGACCTTCCGGGAGTTCGGTGTCAGAGGACGGCGTTGTACTTCTCGGTCTGCGCGACGGCGGCCTGGATCAGGCCGGCGCCCTCACCGAACTTCTGCTTGGCAGCGGTGAGCTTGCCGATGGCGCCCATGACGGCGGGCTGCTGGGTGCCGGCCGCGAGGGCCTGGAGTACGGCGATGGCCTTGTCGACCTGGGCGTTGACGCCCGCGAGCTGGGCGAGGGCCTTGTCCGCTTCGGTCTTGCCGTGGGCCAGGCCCGCCTTGATGTCTCCGATGGTGGCCATTGACTTTCCTCCCTGGGTTGTGGGGTCCAACGCCCTGCCGTCGGTCGCAGGTGCGCCTGGTGTCAGCCGCGGGTCGCGGCGATGAAGATGAACCACAAGATCGGCATGCCGACAAAGCAGATCACTCCGCCGACCTTCCTGGACCGGGTGCCGCCACCCCCGAGGCGGGGCTGCCCGACGAGGCTGATGGTGAGATAGCCGGCGAAGAAGGCGAGCGCGGGCAGCCCACACAGGGACCAGGGCACCAGGTGCAATGGGATGCGACCGAGGTCCTTGTCGGGGCTGAGGGCAAACATCAGCAGCGATGCGAAGGTGCCGACTATCGCCGCGATGGAGTAGACGAGGGCATTGCGGGCCAGCGGGGTGAACCCCGGCAACAACGGCGGCTGGGCTGCTCGCCGGTGGGCGTTCTCGGCGGCGGCGTCGGCGGCGTTCGCGGCGGTTGTCGCCCGCCGCAGCGCCTCCGCCGGGTCCGGGATGGGGCCGGGCGCGATCTGGCCAAACTGCGGCGCGGGCAGGCGCAGGGTGGCGGCGAGATGGTGCAGGTGCTGCCGTTGCGCCGCCACCCGGTGGGTGAGCTGATCCACCGCGGCCTGCCCGTCGCGGCTGGCGGCGGCCTGCTGCTCGCCGCGGGAGCGTTCCTCCTTCAGCAGGGCGGACAGGCGGCGGGCGTGATCCGTGTAGGCGGCCCAGCCGCCATCGCGGGGCAGTGGAGTGTCCGGTTGCTCAGTCATGCGTACTCATCGATCTGGTCTAGGGTGCCGGGGCGCACGTAGGGGACGATGAGGGCGCGGCGGTTGTCGTGCCGGTCGATCAGCAGCGCGCGGTTGGGGCGGGACTGCCACTCCGAGGCGTAGTCGCCGAGCAGGGAGCTGACCTCGTTGCCGGGCAGGTTGAGGGCGACGAGGCAGGCGACCTCGTTGCCGCCGGTGGGCCCGAGGTCGCTGCTGTACCGGCTCACCGAGCGCCACCAGCCGAGCAGGTGGACACCGTGGGTGGGGCCGTTGGCCAACACATCCCGCAGCTCGTCGTGCCCCGAGCGGTAGGTGGTGGGGTCGCTGGTGGTGAGCAGGCTGCTGGCGACATCCGCACCGAAGATCACCAGGTGGGTGGTCGGCCCATCGTCGGAAACGGTCGGCTGGGCGAGCTCCGCGAGCCGCGCCCGAAGCTGGGCCGCACTGAGCGTCTCGTACGGGTGCCCGGCGGCGGCGATCGCCTCCACGGTGGCGTCGGAGGCATCGTCGGCGGCGGCGACCAGCGGCGCGATGAGGAACCGGGCGGTGCCGGGCGCGTACTGGCGGGCCAAACTGGCCGTGGCCGCGAAGAGCACGTCGGCCCCGACCGGGGAGGTACCCAGGACCGCCAGGTGGCTGCCCGGGGTCGCGTCGAGGGTGAAGCCCGCGGTGGGCAGGCCGACGGCCACGGTCCGGCCGACCAGGGCTCGCCGCCGCCGTACGTCGGGGGTCAGGGCGACGAAGGTGGGATCCTGGTCGGGATGTTGCTCGGCGTAGCCGGCGAAGACCGTCGGCGGGGCGCCACCCGGGCGGCGGGCACTCCACAGCAGGTGCCGCTGGGTGGCCACCGACCCCGCGTCGGCGTTCGGGAAGCGGATGACCCGGTTCGCCCCCGGAACCCCGGCCGCCGAGTTGATCACCGCTCCGCCGAGGGGCAGATTGTCCGCACCGTCGTTGAGCTGGTCGAGGACACCGCCGCCGCCGGCGAGGGCGACCCGCAGCGGAAACTGCCCAAAAATGGAGTCGGTCTTGGTGAAGAGCGCCTCCACCCCGGAGATCGTCTGCGACGCCAGGATCAGGTGGACGCCGTACGAGCGGCCCTTGCGCGCCAACTCCTCAAGGAGCGCCACCGCCTGCTGGGCCACCGCGTCGTTGCCCTCGAAGAGCACATGGAACTCGTCGATCACCGCCAGCAGCCGGGGCATCGCCACATCCGGTCGACCGGTCCGCAGGTCGGCCAGCTTCGTCACGCCGGCCCGCTTCAGCTCGGTCGCCCGGCGGGTCATCTCCCGCGACAGCGTCCGCAGCACCGCCAACCCGTACTCCCGGTCGGACTCGATGCCCACCGTGTGCGCGTGCGGAATCCACGACGGGTCCACCACCGTCGGCGTGAACTCCGCGAACGACACGCCCTCCTTGAAGTCCAGCAGGTAGAGCGACAACTCGTCCGGCGAGTAGCGCGAGGCCAGGCCGTAGAGCACGTCGAGGAGAAACACCGTCTTCCCCGACCCGGTGCGACCCCCCACCAACCAGTGCGGCGTCGCGTCGTCCAACGCCAGCACACACTCGGTACGCCCCTCCCGGCCCACCACCGTCCGCAGGCCGTCGATCGACGACTGCTGCCAGATCTGCTCCGGCATCAGCATCGTGAAGTCCGTCGCCGTCTGCACCCGAGCCGACTTCGCCAACCGGCGGCAGACCGCCTCCACCAGCGTGTCCGGCGGGCCGGCGTCCAGCCGTACCGGCACCGCCAACCCCGAGTCGTCCGAGCTGAACCGGTGCTGCCCCGGCGGGTCGGAAACCGCGAACACCCCACCGCTCGACGCCGTCAACGCGGTGGTGCCCTCCAGGCGCGGCGCCGGGTTCAGCCCGCCCGGATGCTGCGGGGGCGGGTAGCCGGCGAGCAGCAGGAACACCCCGGCCGCCGGGCCCGCGTGCGCGATCGCCGACAACCGGGACCACTCCCTACGCCCGGCGCCCTCCGGCATCGCCGCCACACACACCAGCAGCACCGAAGGATCCGACTCGCCACCCTGGGCGCGCTCGATCCGCTCCTCCGCCTCGGCCAGCACCTGCTGGAACCCCGGCAGGTCGATCGCCGGACGTGGCCACGCCTCCGCCTCCACCATCTCGCGGAACGGCCCGAAGACGGTCCCGAGGGTCGCCCCGTCCACCGCCGCGACCTGAAGCACACCGTCCGGCAACGCCGCCAACACCCGCAGCAGTACGCCGCGCAGCCAGCGCGCCACCGCCGGATCACGGGCGTCACCGTCGACCGAGAGGTGACCGGCACCCACGAACGGCGCCACGACGCTGAACCCGCTTCCCGCCACCGGCGTCGTGTCGCCCAGGCGAACCGGCATCGGACGCCCCAGCGCCGCGTCCACGCCGGTGGGAAGATCCGCGGCCGAACCGTCCAGTCGGCAACCCAGCCAACCGGGCGTCAGCCCCTCGGCGAGCCGCTGCATCCGGGCGGTGAGACGTTGCGCGTCCTCGCGGGCCTGCGCCGAGACGCCAGCTTCCGCGGTGCGGTCGCGCAACCGGGCCCGAGCAGCCTCAATGTGAGAGACGGCATCCCGGTGCGCCGCCACCGCCCGACCGAACGCTGACGCCACCGACTCCAACGCACGCCCCCAGCTCACCGACCACGGCTACTCGCGCCGACCCTACCCAAAGTGGCCACTCCGAGTCAGCCCCCACGTCGCCCTCAGCTACGGCAGCCATCGGCACACCGTCTGATGTCAATCGCTTGCTCCTCACGTAGCGGCATGTCACATAGTCGACGCCGTGGAGGATCACCTGACTGTGGGGCAAGCGGCCGAGCTGGCCGGCGTAACCGTCCGCACGCTGCATCACTATGACGAGATCGGCCTCCTGCGGCCGTCCACCCGGACTGTTGCGGGACACCGGGCCTACTCGGCGGGTGATGTGGAGCGGCTGCGGGAGGTGCTCGCGTACCGGCGGCTTGGTTTCGGGCTGCGGGAGATCGCGGACCTGGTCAACGATCCGACCACCGACGCGGTCGCGCACCTGCGTCGGCTGCGCGGGTTGCTGCTGGACCAGCGGGACCGCGCCGCCGCCATGGTGACGGCCATCGACCGGGAGTTGGAGGCACGGGCAATGGGAATCAGGACGACACCAGCGGAGCAGCTGAGAGTGTTCGGCGCGCAGCTGTACGACGAGATCGGATCCGCCTACCCGGCGACGCGGCGCACCGAGCCACGGATCGCCGCCCGGATCTGGGACGCGCTGGGAGACGCCCGTACGGTGCTGAACGTTGGGGCGGGCACCGGCTCCTACGAACCGTACGACCGTGAGGTCACGGCGGTGGAACCGTCGGCGGTCATGCGCGCGCAGCGTCCCCCGGGCGCGGCGCCGTGCGTGGCCGCCGCTGCGGAGAGTCTGCCCTTCGAGGACCAGTCCTTCGACGCCGCGATGGCGGTCAGCACCGTGCATCACTGGCGGGACCCGGTCGCCGGGCTGCGGGAGATGCGGCGGGTCGCGCGGCGGGTGGTGGTCTTCACCTATGACGCTGAGGGCACCGGCTGGGGGCAGCGGTTCTGGCTCACCCGCGACTACCTACCCGAGTTCGCGGATCTGCTGGTGGGCTGGCCGTCCCTCGCCGACCTGACCCGTGCGATCGGCGGACGTGCCGAACCGGTGCTCGTCCCGTGGGACTGCGCTGACGGCTTCTTCGAGGCCTACTGGCGCCAGCCCGAGGCGTACCTGGACGAACATGTACGCCGAGCGACGTCGGTCTGGACCAGAGTGGGAGCGCAGGCAGAGGAGCGGGCAGTCAGGTCGCTCCACGAAGACCTGTCATCCGGCCGGTGGGCCGAGCGGAACCGCGACCTCGTCGCCCTCGACACGGCCGAGCTCGGCCTCCGGCTGCTCGTAGCGGGAGGTGACGGTGGCGGCGGCGCCAGGTGGTAGCTGGTCAGCGGGGCGTGACGGACTCGCGCCCGTGCAGCGATGCCTGGTCGGCCGCGGCCCGGCCGGACGCCCAACCGGCCCGGTTGTTGATGGTCGTTGTCTGCTGGGTCAACTCGGGAAACTGCTGGTTGAAGACATCGCGTACGGCGTCGTCGCGGGCGGCGAGGACCGGGAGGAACTGGGCGGCCTGCGCCGAGTCGGCCAGCTCCTGGTCCACTTCGCCGGTCGCGGCCTCGAGCCGTTCGCCGATCCGCGACGCGTACGCGGTCAGGAACGACTGGCGGAACGAGCGGGTCGTGTTGCGCCCGTACCGGTCGGTGCTGGGCTTGGCCTGGGTCATCGCTCGCGTCGCCTGCACCAGCAGCGAGGTGAACAGCAGCTCGGTGGACTCCAGGTCGGCCGGGAAACCGACGACGCTGCTGAACCCGAAGCGTTTGCTCCACACCGCACGGCAGCTGTTGGCCGCGGCAACGACCTGCAACAGCAGGGTCTTCGGCGCCTCGTACGGATTGTCGATGCCCACCCGGCGGGTGATCGGCTGCTCGCGTTCACCGGTCGCGGCGATGAGTAGGGCGTGGTCGATGCGGTGCCGGGCCATCAGTTCCTGGGCCTTGGCGGTGAACGCCTCCGCCTCCTCCGGGAAATCGGTGGACTCCGCCTTGGCCAGCAGGGCCCGAACCCGGTCGAGGATTCGCTGATCCAGGTCGGCCGGCGGTGCCGTCCTGGAGGGCCGGGCGGTGCCCGGCATCGGCCCGACCTGTTCGATCGGCGGTAGCGTCGCGAGCAGATAGCACATGTCGATCATGATGGCGATGACCGCGCTGCGGTCCAGGCCCTGTCGCTCGCCCCACACAGTCGGATAGTGGTCGTCGTGCTCCCACCACACCGTCGCGTCGAGGGACGTCAACTGCGACTGCCATGGCGGATCGACGGTCGCTGCGGCGTAGCCGCGCATCTGCGCCGCAATAACATCGATCATGAGCCGCCCGTGCCGCGCGGCGTGTTCACGGCGGGCCACCCGTACCAGCTCGGCCGGCTGCCAACCGCGCCGCCAGGCCTGCTCGACCTCGTGGAGCAGATAGGTCAGCAGCGCCCGGTTGACGACCTGGAGCCCGGCGGCGCCGCCGGGGCCGGTGATCAGCAGGCTGAGGCAGTCGTCGAGCTCGGCTTCGTCGTCGTGCTGCCGGGCGACCATCGCCTGGTTGATGATCTGGTCCGCGAGTTGCCGCTGCGTCGGCACGCTCGACCCGCCATACCTGCCCAGCGGGTCGTCCTGCCCAGTCGCTGCGGCCCGTTGGCGCTGAGCCGCCGCGGCGGCCTTCCGTTTGGCCTTGTGGCGCTCACGACTGTTCTTGCCCATCGGTATCCTTCGGGGTCCGCGAGGTCGAGCACCGAACGTTAGCAACCGGACGGGCGGGGCCACGGGCGGCCCGCCGCGTCTACCGGAAGGCAATCACGGCTGCTCGCGGGACTCCGGAATGGTGCTGCGACTGCGTATGCGCTGGGGTGAGAGCGGACACCTTATGCGTCAGCTGGTCCGCGGCTGGTGGAGTCTCGGGCGATGCGGCGTCGGATCTCCTTAACGCTGACCGTGTCGCCGCTGAGTGCGTCGGTGGTGTGCCAGAAGCCAAGCCCGTCGGTTGAAATCGTAGAATCCAGCGCCTTGGGCCCGAGGGCCTCCAATTTGACAGCTCGGCCAGCTGCTGACAGTGAGGAGTAGGCCCGCCCGTTGTATTGGATTCGACCGTCGGCGAGCAATTCACCGTGGTGGGTTACGTCGAGATATGCTCCGCTGAGCTTGGCCCCGGGTTGGAGCCGGCCGGCGGCGATCATGTCGGTCACCTTGATCCGTCGCTCCTGCGAGGTCACTGTCGGTCTAGTCGCACGACCAGTGGTGGCGGACCCGGATCGCTCGGCTTCCGGCGGCACGGCCGAGGGCCGCGACGGTGGGCTACCCGCAGCGTTGGAGAGTGGAACCCGGCGGTCGGCTAGCGCCGGAAAGTCAAACCTGGCGTGGGCCCGGGTCAGGCTCGTCCGGATCTCGTCAACGGTCAGCCGGGGCAAGCGCTGGTTGAGCAGAGCGACAAGCTCGGCTGGTGGTTCGACATCGTTGAAAATGCTGGTCAGCTCGGCCTGGACTTGGCGATCGACGAATAGCGCTTTTGCCAGCCGACCGATGCGATTGGCTCGTATGTTGTCCTTGCTCAATAGGATGAGTATCTTGACCGCATCTTCCGGATCATCAATGCGTACGCTGGCGAGCAGCTTCTGTTCGATGGGAACCGGAGCGTGCGCGTTGTAGATGCGCCACTCCAGTCCGTCGGTGAGAGCCACCCACTCGACTCCGGCGGACGTGGCATAGGCAATCGTCTGGTTTGCCCATCTGGGGTCGTTCAGCTTTTCACCAAGCCCTTTCGCCTCGATTAGCAACTTCGGCGTCGGCGGAAAGAGTAGGGCATAATCAACCGGATTGTCGGTGCTGTTGCGCCGGTACTCATGGGAGACCTCGTCGGGATCTCGTACGTTCCAACCGAGTGCTTCGAGGACTGGGTTGATCAGGCTCATCTTCGTGTTCTGCTCGCCAAGCCGGCGTGGGCCTCGCCGGAAACGCTCCACCACCTCGCCGCACTCTTTGAGGGCCTCTCGAAGTTCGTGCACCGCTCACCCCCGCCTGTTGCGTTGGCCGCCTGCACTGCCGCGGCGCTTGTTATGGAACTGATGGTCACGGTGGATCGCGGCCACCCCCTGCCAGGCGTGTCGCACGTGAACCGGGGCCTCCCGCTCCGTCGCTGTGGAGACGCCCAACAGGCGCTTCCACCAGGACTTCGCCCGGAGGCTCGAGGCAAGACTCTGTTGAGCCTGGAGGTAGGAGTCATGCCAGGCGGCCATGTTCGTTTCGGCGTCCTGAAGTTGTTGAACGGTGTGACCGAGCTGCTGGCCGCCGTGGTCTGAGAGGACCTGCACTCGGATCGAGCCCCCTCCTCTGAAGCGACAGATTTGCCACTCCTATCACCTTCTCGGTTGACGCGCTACTCATCGATGTAGCGGAGCGCGTCAACTATGTGCGACTGGGGAGAGTCGCGGCCGGCGGCTTCGTGCTGCCTGGCCCATGGTGCGCCTCGCCGTGCCGAGGCTTGTCTGTGGCCCCACCGCCGTAGCAACGGTGCTGCTGCTGTCAACCGCCCTGCCGGTCTGAACGGGCCCGGAGCTGCGGCGTTCACCCGTACCACCCAGGCGGGCCCTGAGCGGAGCTGGCGATCGGGTAGCCTGGTGCCCCAGCGGGCCGTTAGCTCAATGGTAGAGCTGAGGACTTTTAATCCTTAGGTTCAGGGTTCGAGTCCCTGGCGGCCCACCACTAAGAAGAGCCCCTTGACCTGGGGTTTCTGGAGCCTCCTCCTCGTTGCCCTCGAGCAGGAATTGCGCCGACGGAAGCGGAACCGGAGCGTCGCCGACGTGCTCCCCGACCTTGAGAAGGCACTGGCACACCAACCGGCCTGACACTACGGTCAAACGATGACGAGCACCGATCTTGACGCTCTGGTCGTCGGCGCTGGCGTATCCGGCCTCACCACCGCCATCTGCCTCGCCGAAGCCGGGCTGCGGGTCCGGATCTGGGCGGCCGAGTCACCCGAGCGGACCACCTCGTACGCTGCCGGGGCGCTGTGGGGTCCGTACCTCGTCGAATCTGCCGGCCGGATACGGGTCTGGAGCGCCCAGACGCTTGACGTCCTGCGGCACCTCGCGACCGACACGGTGACCGGCGTACGGCTCGTCTCCGGCGTCGAGGCGTCCCGCAAGCCGGTCGAACCGCCGGAGTGGGGAAACGAGCTTGATGGATTCCGGCTGTGTGAGCCGGACGGGTTGCCGGACGGCTTCGCCACCGGTTGGCGCTACACGGCTCCGCTGGTCGACATGCCGGTCTACCTTGGCTACCTGCGAGAGCGGCTCCGGAAAGCTGGCGGTGAGATCGCGATCCGCCGGGTCGACTCCCTCGATGAGACCGTTGATGTCGCCCCAGTGGTCGTCAACTGCACCGGGATGGGCGCCCGTGACCTCGTACCCGACCCCGACCTGGCCCCGGTCCGCGGGCAGCTCGTCGTGGTCGAGAACCCGGGCATCACCGAGTTTTTCTCCGAAGACACCGGGCTCTCACCGGACCTGCTGCACTTCTATCCGCAGGGCGAGACACTGGTCCTCGGCGGCACCGCCCAACCCGACGCGTGGAACCCGCAGCCCGATCCGGACATCGCCGCGGCGATCGTCGCACGCTGTGCCGAGATCGAACCGCGCCTTCGTAGGGCCCGGGTCATCGAGCACCGAGTCGGCCTACGGCCCGCCCGACCTTACGTCCGCGTCGAAGAGCGCCGAATCGACGGCACCAAGGTGATGCACAACTACGGACACGGCGGAGCCGGCGTCACCCTCTCCTGGGGATGCGCCCTTGAAGTCGCCTCCTCTCTGGTCAGGGTTTCTGGCTGATCTCATCGATGAACGACGTCGAACCCGGAATTCACCCGAGACTGCCCCTGTAGTCCGGCGCTGACCCACCCGGAGGCCACCCGACGCACCGACCGGCCAGAGAGAAAGCCGATGCCGGAGCGCACCGGGTCCGCGTCCTCGGCCCACCGACCATCCTCGGGGTCCCCGCCGGCCAACACCTTCGCCCCCCAGGCCCTGGAGTTCCTCGTCTACCTCATCGTCGAAGGAGGCACGGCGATCGCTCAATCCAACTGCCAGCACAGGCCCAGGAGAAACAGAATCAGTCGTATGCTCGCTACGAGCCGGACGCGCGCGTGGTGTGCGGCTTACCGTCGATGCTATGAGAGCCGCATCAGGGGAGGAAGCGGGCGTGGTCGCCAGGTTGGTGGACATGACGGGATTCATCGATCCGGGGATCGCCATTCCGGTGGTCGTGGTGCTGGCCGTCGGGTTCCTCGGCTGGGTGATCGTGAGTGACGGCCGGACGGTTCGGTTGGAACGGCTGATTCGCGCCTTCCGGCAAGGGCGCACGGAGGCAGACGATGACGCTTGACCATGCTTCCGGCGGTGCCGGCGGTGCCGGCGAGCGGCGTCTGATGACCAGGCTCGAGATCGCCCAGGCGGCCGGCGTGCACGGGGCGGCGGTGAACAACTGGATGCGGCGGCACCCGGACTTTCCCGACCCCGTCCGCACCGTGCCCGTCGACCTCTTCGCCGCCGAAGATGTCGCCGAGTGGCTCGACAGTCGCAAGATCCAGCGTGACGAGCGGCGAGACGGCGAGACAGCCGGTACCACCTACGGTCGGCGCTTCCGTCTCACCGCCGGCCTGGCCGACGTCTGCTCCGACGCGAAGCCGGCACCCGATATGGTCGCCGAGGCCATCAAAGCCGATCTGTGGAAGAGTCTGGAGCCTGGCTTCACACAGAGCCAGGACCACACCATGTTCCAAGAAATGATCATGGCTTTGGTCTGCGCCCAGGCGATCGCCCCGAAACAGTGGACCCGGATCGCGGACACCCCCAGTCCAGATCTCTTCGCCCACGTGTGGTCCACCCTGCCGACAGCCGACGGCGTACGCCCGGAACTGTTGGACAGGATCGTCCGAGACGGGTGGTGGCAGGCTCGCTTCCGTACCGGCGTCAAGGTTCTGCAACGCTGGGTCCAGCCCGGCACGGGTGCGTCACAGGAGAGGGTCGGCCGCCGGTTGACGGCGGCCGCGGCCTTCGATCATTTGCTCGATCGATTCGCACAAGCCCGTAAGTCCAGCGACGACGAGTACCTCACCCCGTACGGGGTGGCTCGTCTCATGGTCCAGCTCGCCGACCCAGGGCCAGAAGACCGGGTGTACAACCCGTGCTGCGGCTCTGGCGAGATCGTCGCCGCCGTACTGGAACATCAACGGGGCAACGGAGCAGAACGGTCACTGGGGAACAACGTCAGCGGTCATGCCCTGGCCTCCCGGGCGTGGCGCCTGGCTGTCATGAACACCGCCGTTCACGGCCGTCCACTCGACCTCGGCGGCCCACCTCCCAATGATCTTAAACTTATCGATGTCAAGCGCGGCCCCTACGACGTCGTCCTGGCCAACCCCCCGTTTACGATGCCCGCCTGGCGATCCGCAACGGAGATCGCACCTACCGGCTGGCCGTACGGTGAGCCATCCCGCCACAACGCGCACTTCGCCTGGCTGCAACTGATCGCGACCGCGCTGGCGCCGGAAGGCCGAGCCGTCGCGGTGATGCCCAGCAGCACCACCTCGGTTGCCACCAGTAAGAGCCGGCAGATTCGCGCCGCCATGGTGGAAGAAGGAGTGGTCCGGTGCATCATCGAACTCCCGAAACAGATGTTCCGGGAGACAGCCAGCCCGCTGACGCTCTGGCTCCTCGGCAGCCCGACGCATCGCCCGGACCGTGAGGTCCTGCTCATCGACGCGAAGAAGGCCACCGAACGGGCGGGCAGAACCCACCGGATCCTGACCGACACCGGCAGCGGGGACATCGTCGACCTCTACCAGAAATGGTCCAAGACCGGTGGCGGCCAGGTTAAGCCGACCAGTGGCATCACCGCGGTCTCCGTCAGCCTCGAACGTCTCCGCGAGCACGGCCACGACCTCACACCATCGACCTATCTCCGCCCCCCGGCCCCGGACGTGACGAGCCGGGCGCCGAACCCCACCGAGCTCCGTGCCGAACTCTGCCGGCTCGACGACGTGGCCGATGCCGCCGACCTTGTCCTGGACCGCCTACTCGATCGGTTGCAACCATGGAACCCCTGATCGGTCCCACCCCCAACAACTGGACGCACCGTCGCCTCAACGACCTCTGCCTCATCCGCGGCGGCCCCAGCGGCTCCGATCTCAACGCCGGCGACCACGACGCCGCCGGCCTCGCGGTCATCAACACCGTCGACATCAGCGACGGCCGGGTGACCGACACCCCGAAAACCAGGATCAATCCTGAGGCGGTGTGGAGGCTGAGGCGCTACCGACTCGTCGTCGGTGACGTTCTGCTGGCCAGGCTCAGCGGGAGAATCAATCACGTCATCATCGGGGAAAGAGAAGCCGGGATGCTCATGGGCGGATCCACGATCCGGATCCAGGTCAAAGAGACCTCGAGAACGGTCCTCCTGCCGTACTACCTCCACTGCTACCTGATGCACCCCGCGGTTCTGGAGTTTCTCGGCGAGCAGGTCAAAGAGGGAATCCAGCCCAGCCTTACCCAGAGCAGTCTCAGAAGCCTGCCCATCGCCCTGCCTCCGATGGACGTCCAGCAGGAGATCGCCGTGATGGCGCAGGCGTTCCGGGAAAAGATCGAAGCCCACGAAAAGGTCGCCGGGCTGGCCCGGCAGCTGTACAAACAGGTAGTTCCGCAGATGGTCGCGAACGAGATGATGCTACGGGCGTGACCCAGGGAATCATTCACGAGGCTGGGTGCCCGGATGCGGATCATCTTCGACTACGGCAGTGACCTTCGGCAGATTGCCTGATCTCCGCGAGCCCCAGTCGACATGGTTGCGACGGGGCCAATCGTTCTAGTGAGGCGTGCAGGTTGGCGAGTCGAGGTCATTGAGCCCCGACCAGCGCTCGTGAGCTGGGCAACTCAGTGGTAGCAGGTCACCGGTGATCGTGGCGAAGTGATTCGCCTGGTGGTACCTCCGGCCCACTTTGTTGATCTCTTATGCAACTGGTGTCGTGACGCTTGGCTCGGCTTCTCGACGCGGGCTGTGGCTGACCATGGCAGCGCGGTGCTGGACGGGCCGGGATGTGTCGTACGGCGAGTCGCATGACGACGGCACGCAGCCGCCGCAGGGCGGTGTCCCTCGGCGGAGGGGGTCCTCCACCTCATTCGTAGTGGTAGCGGCACTGTGCGATCTGCACGGTGTCGTCCATGATCCGGTATACGAGGCGGTGTTCCTGGTCGATGCGTCTCGACCAGAAGCCCGCCCAGCTTCCGCGGAGCTGCTCCGGTTTGCCGATGCCTTGGTGGCCGTTGCGTCGGATGTCCTCGATCAAGGCGTTCACCCGCTTGAGCATCTGGCGATCTCGTTGCCAGGTCAGATAGTCTTCCCAGCCTCGTCCGGCGAACTGGACCTTCACGCCGCCGAGGCCTCGCCTGAACTGGCGTCGGGGTCGATCAGGTCGTGCGTCTCCCCGCCGCCGTTGCGCAGCTCTTCGACGGCTTCGTTCAGACGGCGCGCGTTGGCGGGACTGGCCATCAGGTAGGCCGTCTCCTTCAGCGACTCGTACTCGCGCAGCGAGATGATGACTGCGGCCTCCCGGCCGTGGCGGGTGACCACCACTTCCTCGGCGTCGTCCACGACGTGGTCGAGCATCTTGGCCAGGTTCTGGCGGACTTCTGAGTAGGGAACGGTGCGCATGCTGCTGCCTCCCACACGTTACGTACAATAAATTGTACAAGCCTGCCGGTGCTGCTCGTCAGCTGCTCCGACGTCTGGCCTTGAACTGTCGATCAGGCTCAGGAGCGGCGCGGTTGTAGCGGGAGCGGACCACCGGTGATCGTGGTGAAGTGGTTCGCCTGGCGCTGAAGATCATCGGGCACAGTCAGGGCACAACCTAACTCCAGGAGGATTCGCAAGAAAGGCCTAGCCGAGCGCCTGCATCGCGGGGCTGAACCACCGGCCGCGATCTCCCGGAAAAGCTGACGATCCGGAGACCATCAGCGTGGTGCTACCTCGCAGCGTGGCTCCGGCGCTCTCCACCCAGTCACGCAACTCTCTTTCGTGATCGAGCAGATCGACCCGCACGGAACCTCCCGCGCCACGGGCAAGATCACTAATCAGTGTCGCCGCAGCGCGGCGATCCGCCGCCACCACCGGCCCGATCATCAGTTGGCCGAGGTTCCGCCACGCCGCGCCGTACCCGACAATGTCGTTGTCGAGCTCCACCACATGCAGTCGGGTGGCGAACGACAATAGCCGTCGCACCAGCTCCCCGCGCGGTGCGCCGACGATCGCGGCGTCGAGTGCCGCGATCGCCGGGATATCCTCCGGCGTGGCGGGCCGGGAGCACGCCGTCGCATGGCCGGGGACGCTTCCGACGTACGTGTGCAGCTCCTCGACGGCAGTAAAACCGAACTTCTCGTACAAGGGACGGCCCGCTTCGGTCGCGAACAGTGCTGCTGTCCGGGTGGGGGTTGCCGCCAGGGCCTGGCTCACGAGCTGTCGGCCCAGTCCCTGGCCGCCGTGTCGTGGGGCGACCAGCACCATGCTGAGTACCGCGAGCGAGGTTCCATACCGGGTCACGATCGCCGTGCCGACCACATCCCCACTGTTGTCCCGGGCACCCCACACGGTGCCCAGTTCGAACAGCAGACGCCATTTTCCTTCCTCGGCCGGCCACCCCCGGTCCTGTGCCAAAGCGAGGCACCGCGGAAGGTCCGCGACGGTCAACACCCCGATATCCCACGCCACGCCCACGATGCTGTCAGCGGCCGCTACCCGGCTACCGGCCGGGGCGGCCTCGGTGTCCCGACCGTACGGGTCTGCCGCTGCGCCGGGGAGCGCCCTGCCGGCCGTTCCCCGCCGGGCGCGGCGAGGGGCTTCGTGCGGGGAGGTTCCAGGAGGACCGCTCGTACAGGGCGATCCCGGCGCAGACCGAGACGTTCAGCGACTCCGCGTCTGGATTGAGGGGGATCGACACGGTGCTGCTGGCGATGCTCTCGAATGACTGCGACGTGCCCGTCTTCTCCGCACCGAGCAGGAGGGCGAGCGGCTCGTCGGCGTCGTGCAGATCGCTGACCGCCAGATCGCCGTCCGTGTCGAAGGCGATCAGCGGGACTCTGCTGTGTCGGAAGTGGTCGATCGCCTCGGCCCGGGACGCGAGCACGATCGGCAGGGAGAAGACGTAGCCGCGGCTGGCCCGGACGAGGCGTCGGTCAGCGACGGTGGCCAGGTCGCTGTCCACGAGCACGATGCCGGCGGCGCCGAGCGCGAAGGAGGTGCGCACGATGGCGCCGATGTTGCCGACGATCTTCACGCCGTCCAGGACGATGATGTCACCGGTCGTACGGGACAGATCGTTGAAGCTCCACGGTCTCGGCGTGCGTGCCACACCGAACACCTTGGGCTTCTTGTCGACCTTGAACAGGTTGCTCATGATCGGGACTGCCACCAGGCGAACGGGAATGTTCCGCTGCCGGCAGGCGGCGAGTACCTCGTCGGGGAAGGGGCTGCTCTCGACTCCGTAGACCTCGATGAAGTCCAACCCCGCGCGGATGCACTCCACGAGCGGCTCGGCATCCTCGATGAGAACGGTGCGGACGGCGGATCGCGAGTGCTTGACGACGTCGCTGATCCGCTGCACGGCCGGATCCGACCGTTCGGTGATGACATCGAGGCTTACCACGGGCGCGACCCTAGCACAAGCCCCTTTCGCTTCCTCTATCTGGCTCGAGCCGGGTGAACCAGTTGTCGATCGAGCGCCGGTACCCGTCGGGCATGGGCAGGTCCGCGATCTCGTCGGCGGCGAACAGGCGGCCCTCCTTGTGCTCGGAGCTCACGGTGATCGGTGAGTCGTTGTCGGCGAAGCAGCCGTAGGTCACGATCAGCACGTTGACGCCGTCGCGGATCTGGTACTGCCAGGAGTCGAGAATCGGGCCGACCCGTACCGTCCAGCCCGTCTCCTCGCTGATCTCTCGGCCGGCGCAGGCGGCCGGGTCCTCGCCGGGTTCGAGCTTGCCGCCGGGCAGTTCCCACTCTTCCCGCTCGTTGCGGAGCAGCAGAACACGGTTGTCGCGGAGGCAGACGCCCTTGATGGACACCGGATAGGCGTGTGGTCGATACAAGTGAGTGTCCTTCCGCGGTCGGTTGGCATCAGGATATCGATGGCAGTGGTGCCGACGCTGGGGCGGCCTGGCAAACGTGACCGGAAGCCGTGACCGGGGGGCCGTGACCGGAAGGAGTCTCGCCAAGGTAGCTGGGTGGCCCGGCTGCCGCCGGGCCACCCTCGAGACGTGGGCCCGCGGGGTCAGGTGATGCTGCGGAAGAAGGTGCGGATGTCGTTCGCCAGCAGTTTGGTGGCGTCCATCGCGGGGAAGTGGCCGCCTTCGGTGAACTCGCTCCAGTGGCTGATTGCCTGCCCCGGGTCCATCGCGCGGCGCACGAGGGGGTGGGTGTTGAACACGGCCCATCCGGTCGGTACGGGGGCGGCCATGACCAGGTCGAGGCCGGAGTGTTCGGCCTCGTAGTAGAACTGTGCGCTGGACGCGCCGCTGCGGGTGAACCAGTAGAGGCTGATGTTGGTGAGGAGCTGGTCGCGGTCGACCGACTCGTCCGGGGTCTGGTAGGTGCCGTTGGTTCTGGTCTTGAACTTTTCGGCGATCCACGCGAGCTGGCCGACCGGCGAGTCGGTGAGGGCCGCGCCGATGGTGTCGGGGCGGTGGTTGTGCATCAGCAGGTACCCGCGATCGGCCGCGTCCTCGGTGCGTATCGCTTCGATCTGGGCGATTTCGTCCGCGGAGAGGCTGTCGGGGTAGGGGAACTTGTCGCCGACCAGCCCGAGCAGGTGGGGGTCGATGCCGAGGTGCGTACCGATGACCCGCTCCGGGTATTCGGCGGCGAGCCGGCCGGTGGTGCCCGAACCGATGTCGGTGCCGTGGGCGGCGAACCGCTCGTAGCCGAGACGCGTCATGATCTCGGCGTAGGCGGCCGCGGTCCGCGCCAACTCCCAGCCGGTCCCGGACAGCGGGGTGGAGAAGCCGAAGCCGGGCAGCGACGGGATGACCACGTGGAACTCGTCGGTCAGCAGCGGGATGAGGTGCTGGTACTCGACGAATGAGCCGGGCCAGCCGTGGTTCAGCATCAGCGGGGTGGCCTGCGGGTTGGTCGATCGTACGTGGACGATGTGGAACCTCTGGCCGTTGACGACCGTGGTGACCTGTTCGTACTCGTTGAGGTTGGCCTCCTGTGCCCGCCAGTCGAACCCGTCGTGCCAGTACTCGGCGAGTTCCTTCAGGTACACCAGCGGGATGCCGCGGCTGAAGTCGCTGCGGTCGTCGCGGCCGGGCACCGGGTGGGGCCAGCGGGTGTGCGCCAGCCGGTTACGCAGGTCGTCGAGGTCGGCCGGTGGGATGTCGATGCGGAACGGGGTGAGCGTGTTGTTCTCGTGCATGGCACCGACGGTCTCAGGCAATGCGGCAGGTTAGCTTCCGCGATCGCGGAGAGAGTGGAGAAAGTAGTGGCGATTTCGGGTCGGCGTCAGTGGAGCTGGCGGTCGATCTCGGCCAGTTCCTCGGTGGTCAGCTCGAGGTTGTCCAGCGTGGCGAGGTTGGCCTCGAGTTGGGCGACGCTGCTGGCGCCGATGATCAGGCTGGTCATCCGGGGATCGCGTAGGGCCCAGGCGAGTGCGAGCTGCGCGAGGGACTGCTGGCGACGTTGGGCGATGGCGGCGAGGCCGCGGATGGTGACCAGCCGTTCCGGGCTCACGTCCCGTTCGGAGAGGTGGACGCTGGTGCGGACCCGGGAGTCGGCCGGGATGCCGTCGAGGTAGCGGTCGGTGAGCAGGCCCTGGGCCAGGGGGCTGAAGGAGATGCAGCCCGCGCCGACCTCCGCGAGGGTGTCGAGCAGACCGTCCTCCTCGGTCCAGCGGTTCAGCATCGAGTATGACGGCTGGTTGATCAGCAGCGGGGTGCCCAGGTCGCGCAGGATCGCCGCGGCCCGCCGGGTCTGTTCGGCGGTGTAGTTGGAGATGCCGACGTAGAGCGCCTTGCCGGCCCGGACGACGGCGTCGAGGGCGCCCATCGTCTCTTCCAGCGGGGTGTCCGGGTCGTACCGGTGGCTGTAGAAGATGTCGACGTAGTCCAGCCCCAGGCGGCGGAGCGACTGGTCCAGTGAGGCGACGAGGTACTTGCGGGATCCCCACTCGCCGTATGGGCCGGGCCACATCAGGTAGCCGGCTTTGCTGGAGATGACCAGTTCATCGCGGTACGGCTTCAGGTCGGTGGCGAGCATCCGGCCGAAGTTCTCCTCGGCGGCACCCGGCGGTGGGCCGTAGTTGTTGGCGAGGTCGAAGTGGGTGACCCCGAGGTCGAAGGCCCGGCGGACGATGTCCCGCTGTCGATCGAAGGGGCGGTCGGGCCCGAAGTTGTGCCACAGGCCGAGCGAGATCGCCGGTAGGCGGAGCCCACTGGCCCCGCTGCGTCGGTAGGTCATCTGGTCGTAGCGGGTGTCGGCGGCCGGGTAGGTCACGATCAGGAGAGTAGCCGCCGACCCGGTCAGGTCAGGGTGCGGGCGTAGCAGACGGAGAGTGACTCGTCCTGGTACGGGCCGAAGTTGGCGATGCGGTGGTAGCCCTCGCGTTCGTAGAAGCGGATCGCGTCGGGTTGGGCGGGGCCGGTCTCCAACAGCAGGGTCCGTACGCCGGCGGCGCGGGCGGCATCCTCCAGGGCCTGCAGGATGGCGGTCGCCACCCCGGTGCCGCGGGCGCCCGGCTCGACGTACATCCGTTTGATCTCGGCGGATTCGGTGGAGAGGAAGCGGAGGCCACCGCAGCCGAGCGCGGCGCCGCCGTGGTCGCGGGCGACGAGGAAGACGGGGACGCTGTCGGCGGTGGGCGGGGCGCCCGGCTCGTGGTCGTCGCTGCGGTAGCGCGCGTCCAACTCGGCGCGTTGCGCGGCGCGCAACCGGCTGCTGTCGGTGGACTCCCACGGTTCGGGGCGGACCGAGATCACGTGTCCTCCTTGGATCGTGCCGGTCGTACCCCGGCGGGGGAGTGCTCGTAACAAGCGTTACCGTAACGTACGTTACGAGATAGGGGTGGGCGCGGGCCTGCCGGAGGGCAGAGCCGGACCGCAGGAGGGTGGATGGCCAGCCGACGTGACCGGGTTGACCAGCGGCAACGCCTGTCGGCGGCCACCTGGTCAGTGCTCGCCGAACGTGGCCTGCCCGGTCTCACCCTGCGCGCCGTCGCGGAGCGGGCCGGCTGCACCACCGGGATGGTGCTGCACACCTTCGCCGACAAGCAGGCCCTGCTGGTGCACGCGCGTGAGCTGCTGCACCAGCGCACCGGGCAGCGGGCCGACGCCCTGCAGGCCGCCGCCGAAACACCCGGCACGGCGCTGCGCGCCGTGCTGCTCCAGGCCGCCGCCCCGACCACGGAGCGTCAGGAGGAGGCGCGGGTGTGGGTGGGGTTCCTGGCCGCCGCGTTGGCCGACCCGGTCCTGGCCGAGCTGCACCGGGGCTACAACCGCCGGTTTGTGGATCGGGTGCGGGGACTGGTCGCCGCGGTCCGGCCCGACTGGCCCGCGGCCGACTGCTCGTCCACCGCCACCGGGCTGGTGGCCCTGGTCGAAGGGCTGAACACGCTGACCGCCGTGGACCCGGCCACCTACTCCGGGGCAGCGCAGCGCGCCGCCCTCGACGCTGCGCTCGCCCGGCTCGGCCCGGCGGACGATGTCCACCCGTCCGGGTGAACACCGCACCGGAACGCGACGCGGACCGGCGCGTCGCGGGTTTGACTGGCAGGCGTGGACAGCGCAGGGCTGGGGCGGGCCTACGACGAGCTGCTCGCAGAGTTGGCCGCGGGCGGTTTCGCCCCGGCGCCGCCGGGGCAGCTCGGCGCCGAACAGATCGTGGCCCATCTCGTCGCGAACGACGAGCTGATGATCGAGGCGACCGAGGCGGTCCTCGCCGGCTCGCCGTACGCCTACTACGACCTGGAGACGATGCACCGGCCCCAGGTCGATGCGCTGGTCGCCGAGTTCGGTGACCTCGACGCGTTGGACGCCCGGTTGCGCACCACCAGTAGCCGGCTGGTGGCCCTGGTCGACCGGCTCGGCCCGGCGGCCGGTACCCCGGTCGACACCCACCTGCGGGAGGGCTACGACCTCGTCGTGGACGGCCCACTGCCCTGGGGACGGGTGCTGGACCTGCACGCCCGGGTCCACCTTCCCAAACACCGGGCGCAGCTCAGGATGCTCCGGGTGGCCGAGTAACCGGTCAGCCGAACTGCCACTGCTGGTCGGGGGCGTCAACGCAGGTGATCTGCCGGATTTCGGTGCCGGCGTCGCGCCGGCCGCCGTCCGGGTACGCGCACCGGCCGCTGTATAGCGCCGCGATCAGCACCTGTCCGCCGGCGCTGGGTACGAGCTGCCACTGCTGGTTGGCCTCGCCGTGGCACGGATACTGCTGCAGCCGCGCCCCGTCGGCGGCGTTGGGGCCCTCCACGTCGAGGCACATGTTCGAGGCCTGGTTGACCAGGCTCACCAGGCCCGAGCCGATGGCGTTGGGCAGCCACCGCTGCCGCGGGTCGTCGCCGCGGCAGTCGAGGAGCCTCGCGGGCGCCTGTGCGCCGTCTCCGTCAACGCCCAGACACCGGCTCGAGGCCACCTGGCGAAACGCTGTCGGGCCGGTGGGGATTGTCGGCGGGGAGCTGGCTCCCTCGGCGGGCGGAGTGGCCGTCGGGGAGCTGACCGTCACGGTGGGCGGGGCGGGCGGCTCCTGCCCCGCCGGGGTCGATGCGCCGGTGGACGGAGTCGCGGCCACCGCCGGGACGGCTGGCGTGCCGTCACCCCCCGGGCCGCCGAGGACGAAGAAGCCCCCGAGTAGGAGGCCGGCCGCGCTGATGAACACCGCCACCCACGTCAGCGGATCGCGGGGCAACCGAGGGCGGGTGGCGCCGGGACGGCGGTAGACGGTGCCGGCCGGGTCGGGACGTTGGGCGGAGGTGGACATGCCGGCATCCTGACCCACCACCGGGGGCCACGGCTAGCCTCCCCGGCCGCGTCGCCGTTCAGTCGATGACGTGGACGTCATCCGAGAACGCGATCCGGTGGCGGACCATCCCCGCCTCCGGCCCCGGATTCGGGTAGTACCAGACCGCGTCCGGGCTGATCTTGCCGTCGTGCTCCAACGCGTAGTAGGACGCGGTTCCCTTCCACGGGCAGACCGACTGCGTGTCGGACTCCCGGATCAGGTCGTCGCGCAACGTCGAGCGCGGGAAGTAGTGATGTCCCTCGACCAGCACGGTGTCGTTGCTCTCCGCGACCACCAGGTCGTTCCACACGGCCTTCGGCATGACCCTACGCTAGGCCGCCGTCGGCTGGTCAGGTTGACATTTTCACCATCGACCACCATGAACGTCCAGCGTCGCGACCCCGGTTGGGCTTAAAGTGATCTGATGAATGCCGTGCGTGATCATGATCAGGCGGTGGTCCAGCTCCGGCGCTCGTATGCGGCCGTGCGGCCGGGACAGCCGGTTCGGCTCGCCAAGCGCACATCCAACCTGTTCCGCCCACGCGCGGCACCGCGCGCGCCCGGCCTGGATGTCAGTGGCCTCGGCGGTGTGCTCCACGTTGACCCGGCGGCCCGCACCGCCGACGTGCAGGGCATGTGCACGTACGAGGACCTGGTTGCCGCGACCCTGCCGCATGGCCTGATGCCGTTGGTGGTGCCGCAGCTGCGCACCATCACCCTCGGCGGGGCGGTGACCGGCCTGGGGATCGAGTCCACGTCGTTCCGCAACGGGCTGCCACACGAGTCGGTGACCGAGTTGGACGTGCTCACCGGGGCCGGGGAGGTCATCACCGCCCGGCCGGAGGGCGAGCACGCCGACCTGTTCGCCGCCTTCCCCAACTCGTTGGGCAGCCTCGGCTACGCGACCCGACTGCGGATCGAGCTGCAACCGATCGGGCGGCGGGTCGCGCTGCACAACGTGCGCTTCAACCGGCTGGAGGAGCTCGCCGAGGCGATCGGCGAGGTCATCGTCACCCGGTCGTGGGCCGGGGCGGCGGTGGACGCGATGGACGGGGTGATGTTCAGACCGGACGAGGCGTACCTGGTCCTCGCCACCTTCACCGACGAGGCCGGGCCGGTCAGCGACTACACCGGTCAGGAGATCTACTACCGGTCGCTGCAGCAACGTACCCAGGATGCGCTGACCGGGCACGACTACCTGTGGCGCTGGGACACCGACTGGTTCTGGTGCTCCGCGGCGTTCGGGGCGCAGCACCGGGTGCTGCGCCGGGTCTGGCCGGCGCGCTGGCGGCGCAGCGATTTCTACCACCGGCTGGTCCGGTTGGAGCACCGGCATCAGGTGGCCGCGCGGATCGACCGGTGGCGCGGCCAGCCGGCGCGGGAACGGGTGGTGCAGGACGTGGAGATCCCGCTGGGGCGTACCGCCGAGTTCCTACGCTGGTTCGCCAGCGCCGTGCGAATGACCCCGGTCTGGCTCTGCCCGTTGCGGCTGCGGGAACCGACCGGGCCGGGATCGGCCCGGTCCTGGCCGCTGTATCCGCTGCGGCCCGGGCAGGACTACGTGAACATTGGGTTCTGGGGAAGCGTGCCGATCGCCGGGGGTGCCGCCGACGGCGACATGAACCGGGCGATCGAACGCAGGGTGTCGGAGCTTGGCGGGCACAAGTCGCTCTACTCCGACGCGTACTACGACCGGGAGGTGTTTGACCGGCTCTACGGCGGCGACACCTGGCGGGCGGTCAAGGACCGCTACGACCCGGCCCACCGGTTAACCGGACTGTACGAGAAGGCGGTAGCACGAGCATGAGTCTGATTGATCGACAGCAGGATTCGGCGAGCGTCTCCGCGGCCGCGCCGAAGGCGGCCGGCAGTCGGGGCCGCACCATGGCCGACGTCATTCGAGCCCTGACCACCGAGCCCCTGCCAGTGCGGATCACCGGGTACGACGGTAGTTCCGTCGGCCCGGCCGACGCCGGCATCACCCTCGCCATCCGCTCCCCGCGCGGCCTGTCCTACCTGTTGACCGCCCCGGGCGACCTGGGGATGGCCCGGGCGTACGTCAGCGGCGACCTCGGCCTGTCCGGGGTGCACCCGGGTGACCCGTACGAGGCGCTGCGGGTCCTAAAGGACGAGGTGCGGTTGCGGGTCCCGCCGGTGCCCGAGGCCCTGGCCCTGGTCCGGGGCCTGGGCTGGGAGCGGCTGCTGCCGCCACCACCGCCGCCCCAGGAGGCGGTGCCCCGGTGGAAGCGGATGTTGGGCGGGCTGCGCCACTCCCGGATCCGGGACAGCAGCGCCATCTCGCACCACTACGACGTGTCGAACGCCTTCTACGAGAAGGTGCTCGGGGAGTCGATGACGTACACCTGCGCGCTGTTCCGCTCGCCGCAGGACTCGTTGGAGACGGCGCAGGCGGCCAAGTACGACCTGGTGGCGCAGAAGCTGGCGGTCAAGTCCGGGATGCGGCTGCTGGATGTGGGCTGCGGGTGGGGCGGCATGGTCCGGCACGTGGCCCGCGAGTACGGCGTCCAGGCGCTCGGGGTGACCCTCTCCCGATCGCAGGCCGAGTGGGCGCAGGCCGCGATCGAGCGGGAGGGGCTGACCGGGCTGGCCGAGGTGCGGTACCTCGACTACCGGGACACGCCGCCGGAGCAGTTCGACGTGGTCTCCTCGATCGGATTGACCGAACATATCGGGGTGCGTAACTATCCGGAATACTTCGGTTCGCTCCGGGACCGGCTGCGGCCCGACGGCCGGCTGCTCAACCACTGCATCACCCGCGCCGACAACCGCGCGCCGCACCGCTCCGGCGCGTTCATCGACCGGTACGTCTTTCCGGACGGCGAGTTGGCCGGGCCGGGCCGGGTGCTCTCCGAGATCCACGATGTGGGCCTGGAGGTGCAGCACGAGGAGAACCTGCGCCGCCACTACGCGCTGACGCTCGCGGCCTGGTGCCGCAACCTCGTGGCGAACTGGGACTTCTGTGTCGGCGAGGTGGGCACCGGAACTGCTCGGGTGTGGGGTCTGTACATGGCCGGATCCCGGATGTCGTTCGAGCGCAACGCCATCCAGCTCCACCAGGTGCTGGCGACGCGGACCAGCGCCGCGGGGGTGACGAGCTACCCGCTGCGGCCGGACTGGCTGCCCTGACTCCGGTGCTGCCGGCGGTCGCCGAAGGGTGACCGCCGGCAGCCTCCCCGTACCCGCCCGGCGCTCTACCCGGCCTGATGGCTGCCCGGACCGCGGCCACTAGCCTGGAGCGGCTCGAACGGAACGGGGGAGTTGTGCAGAACCGACGCGTCGTGGTGCTGGTCGCCGTCCTGGTGTCAACCTTCGCGTTGCCGCTGTCGCTGACCGGGGCCTCGGTGGCGCTGCCGGAGATCGGGCGGGATCTCGGCGCCGACCTGGCCGGGGTGCAGTGGGTGGTTAACGGCTACAACGCCACCTTCGCCAGCTTCATGCTCGCCACGGGTGCCCTGGCCGACCTGTTCGGTCGGCGGCGGGTCTTCGCCATCGGGCTTGTGATCTTCGCTGGCGCGGGGTTGCTGGCGAGCGCCGCCGGCGACGTCCTCCTGCTGAATGTGCTGCGCGCGCTCGCTGGCGTCGGTGCGGCTGCCGCCGCGACCAGCGCGGGGGCGTTGCTGGCCAACACCTTTCAGGGGCCGGCCCGGACGCGCGCGTTCAGCGTCTTCGGGATGGCCATCGGCGCTGGCCTCGCTTTCGGCCCGACGATCGCGGGGCTGCTGATCGACTTTCTGGGGTGGCGGGCGGTGTTCGCCGTGCCCGCGTTGGTGGCGGTGGCGGTGCTGCTGTTGGTTCCGTGGCTGCCGGAGTCGCGTCAACCGCACGCGGGCCGGCTCGACTGGGGCGGGACCGTCTCCTTCACCGCCGCGCTGCTGCTGTTGATCTTTGGTTTCGTGCAGGGGCCGGCCTACGGCTGGGGCGACCCGAGGATCGTGGCCGCCTTCGCGGCGACGGTGGCGCTGCTCGTGGTCTTCGTCCGGGTGGAGCGGTCCCACCCTGAGCCGATGTTCGACCTGGCCCTCCTGGCCAGTCCGCGCTTCGTCGGCATCTGTCTGGCGGCGGCCACCGTCGTCGCGGTCCTGGTGCCGCTGCTGGTGTATCTGCCGTCGTACCTCACCACGGTGGTCGGCCTGACGCCCAGCTCCGCCGGCCTGACCCTGGTGTTGCTCACCGCGCCGACGGTGGTGTTGCCGCTGCTCGCCGGCGTGCTGACCCGGTGGGTGCCGGGGTCGGCGGTGATCGTCGCCGCCGTCCTGACGGTCGCGTCGGGGGCGGCGTGGGCGACGGTGATCACCCCGACCAGCGGCCCGGCTGACCTGGCCGGCCCGTTGCTCGTCATCGGTACCGGCATCGGGTTGTCCATCGGGCTGCTCGACGCGCTCGCCATCGGTAGCGTCCCGCCGCACCGGGCCGGCACCGGCGCCGGCATGATCAATACTGCTCGGGTGGCGAGCGAGACCGTGGCCATCGCGGTCGTCGGGGCGGTGCTGGCGACCACCACTGCGGGCCAACTCGCTGATCCCGGCTTCACCAGCGGGCTGCGGACCGTGCTCTGGGCGATGGCCGGGGTGGCGGCGGTTGCCGCGCTGACCGTCGCGGTGCTGGTCCGCCGCGACCGTCAGCGTGCCCGGGTGGAGCGTCGCTCACGCCAACGTGATCAGCCGGGCTTGGGCGAGGAGGCGGGGAGCGAGCGCCGCCGGTCGTAGGCTGGGCTGGTGAGATTCGCGCCAGCCCGGGGCCGTCGAGGACCGGTGCGTGGGATTTCACCAGTGGATCACGAGTGTGGGAGGTCCGGCAGGTGCTCATCGTCGCCGGAAGCATGTACGTCGACCCGGAGGATCGAGAAACCTACCTCGCCGGGTGTCTTGAGGTCGTGACGGCTGCCCGGGGCGCGTCCGGCTGTCTCGACTTCACGATCAGCGGGGACCTGGTCGAGCCCGGCCGGATCAACGTCTACGAGCGTTGGGAGACCGAGGAGCAGCTGCTGACCTTTCGTGGTGCCGGCCCGACCGAGGAACAGCAGGTGGCGATTCGGGACGCGAAGATCTTCCGATACGAGATCTCCGCCGTCGAGACGCCCTGACGCGGCCGGTCCGCCTATCGTCTGAATCACTCCGCCGATCGGACACATTGCTCGCCGTAAGCCGTCCCCCGTGGCGTTGCCCCAGAGTTGTTCCTGGTGACACCCCCGAATGGTGGCCTACGCGGCGGAGGGGTCGGCGTGGCGATGACTGGCTCGACGGGTTCGACGTGGCGGTACCGGTGGGCGTACCGGCAGAACGAACGGCGACAGCGGGTGTTCCGTGCGGCCGACGGGGCGTGGCGGCGGCGGGACGAGGAGCTGCGGCGCCTGCGGACCCTCGCCGAGGAGTTCGGTGGCTCGGCCGATGCGGGTGCCGGTCTCCCGATCGAACTCGACCCGGGAGAGACGGTCTGTTGGGTGTTGCCCGCCGCCCAACTGGTCGAGGTCCGGAGGGCGGCGGTGCTCCCCGCACCCGAGCTCACGGTTGCCCTGCGACCCGGCCCGCTCCGCAACCGGCGCCCGGATGGCATCCGGATCGCCGACACCGGCATCGCCGTGATCACCAACCGTCGACTGGTGCTGCTCGGTGGACGCGGCCGGCGCGACTGGGCCTACGGCAAGATGACCGGTCTGGCCCACGACTCCCGCGCGCCGGTGACGCTGATCCAGGTGCTTGACCGGCGGCGCGCCTCCGGCCTGCTGCTGCCGGCGGAGGCGGCCGCCGATTTCCGGTTCAAGCTGAGCGTGGCCTTCGCGGACGCGATCGAGCAGCGGGAGGCGGTGCTCGCCCAACTCGACGAGGCCCTCGCCGAGCACGCCCGGCGCAAGCCGCTTCGCCCCGCCGTCCTCACGCCCGCACAGGCACGGTTCACCGGGTTCGTCCGCGGTGGTGCGCGGGCGGTGGCGGTCGCTGCCGGGATCGCCCTGCTGGTCCCGGCGGCGCTGATCCTCGCTGCCCCGTCGGCTCCGTCCGATTCGATTCGGACGGAGGTGGCGGCGGCCACCGCAGCCACCTCTGCTACCTCTGCCATCTCTGCGACCTCTACCGCGGCCACCAGGGCGGCTGCCGCCATGGCGGGGTCGCCGGCACCGACGCCGATCGCGGCACCCCACCTGTGTGGCGCCCCGACCAACCCGCTGGGGTACGGCTTCTGCGCCGGTGACCCGGTCCGGAAGCCAGCCGCCGAGGTGTGTGACTGGTTCGACTGCGTGCCCGGATTCTGGGCCGGCCGCGGGTATCTGGTGCAGTGTGCGAACAGCTCGGTCAGTCTCGCTGGCGGCAGCCCGCGCGCCTGTGGCCAGCACGGCGGAGTCCAGCGCGCCTTCCGTGCACCGGGCCCGCAGCCGGGGTGAGCCCGCCGGGGACCTGATTCGGTTACCTACCGAGGCGTTGCCTACCGTCCAGTAGGCAAGGCCGTATCCCATCAGGATGTGAAACGTTGTTCTGTACGTGATGGCGACCTCAGCCCACTGCGTCCGTGGGCCCCGACCGTCCTGGCGTTCCCGCTGGGCCGACCAGGAGAATGACCGGCGACGGCGCCTTCACGTGGCCGAGGCTGATGCGTGGCGCCGCCGTGCCGACGAGCTGACCCGGCTGCGGGTCGAGGTCGGCCTGCGTGGATCGGGCCCGCCGAGGGACGCACCGGTGCAACTGGTTCCCGGTGAGGTGGTCCACCGCGTGTTCCCGGCCGTGGAGCTGGTCGAGGCCGTTACCGGGAACGTCGGCCGACTACCCGTGCCCGGGCTGGCGATGGAGCTGGCCGGCACCGACGAACCGCCGCGTCCGCTGCCACCGGAGGTCCGGGCGGTGGAGGTCGGCAGTGCCGTGGTGACCGACCGGCGGGTGGTCTTCCTCGGCCGGCACCGACACCGGGACTGGTGGTTTGCGGAGCTGGTCGCGCCGGCCCACCATCGCCGGTCGCCGCTGACCCTGCTGCCCACCGTCAACGGGTCCCCGGTGGCTGGACTGCTGGTGTCGCGTCCGGTGACCCTGACCTTCCGGTTTCACCTCACCCTCGCCTTCGCCGACGGCCTCGGCAACCGGGATGCGGTCACCGCCTGCCTGGATGAGCTGGTCGCCCGGCACCAGCGTGCCCGGCCAACGGCGCCCCCGGTCGCCCGGCCGGAGCAGGCCCCGATGCGGGCCCGGCTGAGTAATGGCCAGTGCGTCAGCGCCGTCGGGGCGGTCGCCGCCTCGGTTGTTGCTGCTTTCGTCGTCACCGCCGGGGTGACGCTGCCGCCGGCGCCGACGGCGGGGCTCGACCGGTCCCACCCCAGCGACGCGCCCGGCCCAACCAGCCCCGGGCCGCGCAGCCCGGTACCCCCCGCGTGGCCGCAGCCCGATCCACCCACCGTGGTGTCGCCGCCCGCTGGGGCGGTGCCGACCGCCGTCGCGGCGTTGCCCATGCCGAACTCCGTTGATCCACCGGCACCGCATCGCGCCGAGCCGCAGCATCGCGCCGAGCCGCAGCATCGCGCCGAGCCGCAGCATCGCGCCGAGCCGCAGCATCGCGCCGAGCGGCCGCAGCGCGCCGGAGACGGGCGGGACGCCAGCTGCGGGCACTGCGGCCCGAAACGCTCGCACGGCCGGTCTTCGTCGGCCGGTCCGGACGGTCGTTCCAGCCGGTGGGAGCCCGGTCGCGACCGCACCGGGTGGGACGCGACGGTAGACCGGGGCGACGGTCGCCCGGGCCGGGCGAAGAATCTGTCGTAGCCCGCTGGCAGGGTCCGCGCATGCTGTTGACCTCGCTAGCCGAAATTGATCAAGCTGCGCTGGCCGAAACCGACCGCGTCGCACTGGCCGAGTTCGACCCGGCGCTGCTGACCGACATCGACCGCGCGTTCCGGGCTTCCTGGTCGGCCGAGACCTGCGATCCGGTTGATCTCCCCTGGGCGGCGACGAACCCGGCCCGTGGGCAGTGCGGCGTGACGGCGCTCGTGCTGCGTGAGCTGATCGGTGGCGAGCTGCTGTGCGCAGTGGTGCTGCGGCGGGACGGCTCCCAGCAGGGCATGCACCTGTGGAATCGCCTCCCCGGCGGGGTGGAGATCGACCTGACCCGGGAGCAGTTCACGGTGGACGAGATCGTGCAGGAGCCGGCCGTGCTGCCGCCGGGGCCGCTACGCCGCTGTGTCCAGCAGGCCGCGCTACTCCGTCACCGGGTGCGCGGCATGCTCGGCCTACCGACGGACGAGGTGGCTTACGCCTGACCCGGTGGCTGGTAGGTGACCGGCGTCTGCGCTGCTTCGTCGATCTCCTCTGGTGTCAGCAGCGGGATGACCTCGGCGCGTGCTCCCCCCGTCGCCTGGGCGGCGATGCCGAGCGCGGCGGTGGTCATGTTGTCCGGCACCTCGCAGGAGACGAAGAGGTCGTGTTTGCCGATCGCGAAGTACAACGACTCCACCCGTCCGCCAGCGTTCTCGATCAGCGCCCGGACCACCTCTGCCCGTTCCGTTCCACCCTGCTCACTCAGCCCCGCCATGCCCTGGGCGGTATAGGTCGCCTGGAAGAGATATTTCGCCACGCCCGCACCACCTTCCCGGGCTCCCGTGGCCCGGGGAGGTGGTACCCGCTCGCCACCCGGTTACGCCTCGGCCGCCCGGCCGTTCGCGGACCGGGTGGCGCGGGAGGGCACCGAACTCACGGCTGGGTCTGCGGTCCCGGACAACCGTGGGTGCGGGTCGCCCTGTCGTACGCCGGGTGGGTCACCGCGGTGCGGCTGGCTGTTGTACGCCGTACCGGATCAGGACGGTGTCGAAGTTGTCGAAGGTACGTACGCCCAGGCGCCGGAGCGAGACCGGATGTTCGCACAGCGGGGTGCCGCCGGCGACGGCGGCTGGGCCGAGAAGGACGTGGATTTCGTCGATCAGACCGTGCTGGAGGAGCCCGTTCCAGGTGGTCCGGCTGGCCCAGGTGACGATCTCCCTGCGGTCCTGCTCCTTGAGCTTGGCGATCTCGGCGGGGGCGTCGGCGCGGCTGACGATGCGGGTGTTGTCGGCCCAGGGGTGGTCGGCCGGTGGCGGGGAGGCATGGTCGGAGACGACCACCTTGTCGACCACGTTGTAGATCTTTGAGAATTCGCGGTCGGCCTCGAAGGCGGAGCTGTCGTCGGCGACACCGGGCCAGTAGCTGGAGAACATCGCGTAGGAGTTCGCGCCGAGCAGTACGGTGTCGGCTGCCTGGATCCGTTCGAGGTTGTACGTGCCGAAACAGTTCTCCATCGGCACTGTCACGCCGCTTCCGGGGCCGTCGTAGAAGCCGTCCATCGACACGGCACTGACCACGGTGAGTGTTCGCATTCCGTTCCCTTCCGGTGCTTGTGCTGCGGCGGCCGGGAGGGAGGGGCGCAGCTGGGCCCTCGCCCTCCGCCCGGTCGTCGGGGTTTCGTGGGTGGGACGGAGCGGGGGCGGGGGGTTCGACATCGCTGTCCGGGGCGGCCCTGCCGTGACGAGGAACACCTGTTGGCGGGCTCCGGCAAGCGGCAAATTCAACGGCGGACTGTCGGTGGAGAGGGCTAGTCTTCCTGCGGTTCCGCACTTTCCTGGCCACCCGCTGCCGATGGCGGGTGCCGTGGCGTGCCTGCACCGCCTCCCTCGGTCGACCCGACATCAGGAGAATCCGTGACACAACAATCGGTCGCGTCCCCCCAGCCGGGCGCGACATCGGACAAGCTTGACGCCGCGGTGTTCAAGGTGGCCGGTGTGGTCGTGCTTGGCGCAATCATGTCGATCCTCGACGTGACGGTGGTCAGCGTCGCGCTACCGACCTTCCAGAGCGAGTTCGACGCGTCCTACGCCCGGGTCGCGTGGACGATGACCGGCTACACCCTCGCCCTGGCCACGGTGATCCCGCTGAGTGGGTGGGCGGCCAACCGGTTCGGCACCAAACGCCTCTACATGATCGCCCTGGCCCTGTTCACCATCGGGTCCGGTCTCTGCGCCACCGCCGACACGATCAGCGAGCTGATCGCGTACCGGGTGCTGCAGGGCCTCGGCGGTGGCATGCTGATGCCGATCGGCATGACGATCATGACCCGGGCGGCCGGTCCGCACCGGATCGGCCGGTTGATGGCGGTCCTGGGCATCCCGATGCTGCTCGGACCGATCGGTGGTCCGATTCTCGGCGGCTGGCTGATCGACGTGGCGAGCTGGCACTGGATCTTCCTGATCAACCTGCCGATCGGGCTGCTCGCCCTGGTCTACGCGCAGCTGGCGCTGCCGAAGGACGCCCCGGAGCCGTCCGAGTCGTTCGACTTCCTCGGCATGCTGATGCTCTCCCCGGGGCTGGCGCTCTTCCTCTACGGCGTCTCCACGCTGCCCGAGGCGGGCACCTTCACCGAACCCGAGGTGTGGGTGCCGATGCTGCTCGGCGCCGCGCTGGTGGTCTCCTTCGTCTGCTACTCGTTCAAGCCCCGGCACCCGCTCCTCGACCTGCGGCTGTTCCGGAACCGCAGACTGGCCGTCGCGTCGGTGACCATGTTCGTGTTCATTGTTGCGTTCATGGGCGCCGGTCTGCTCTTCCCGAGCTACTTCCTGCAGGTACGCGGGGAGTCGACCCTGCACGCCGGCCTCCTCATCGCGCCGCAGGGCATCGGTGCGATGGTGACGATGCCGATCGCCGGGATGCTCGCCGACCGGGTGCCGGTGGGACGCACGGTGCCGTTCGCGTTGGTGCTGATCGCCGCCGGGTTCTTCACCTTCACGCAGGTCGGCCCGGAGACCTCGTACCTGTTGATCTGTGGCTCGTTGTTCGTCATGGGCCTGGGCATGGGTGGCACGATGATGCCGATCATGACCTCCGCGCTGCAGACGCTGGCCGGGCCGGAGGTTGCCCGCGGCTCCACCCTGTTGAACATCATCCAGCAGATCGGTGGTTCGGTCGGCGCGGCGGTGATGTCGGTGATCCTCACCAACGAGCTGAACGGATCCCGGCCGATCCCCGGCCTGACCGGTCCGAACGGTGAGCCGGTCACCGAGGCGGGCCTGGCGATCGCCGCCCAGCGGCAGCCGGAACTGGCCCAGCAGGTCCCCGACCCGACGCTCATCGAGCGTGGCCTCGCCTTCGCTGCCGACTCCTTCGCCACCACGTACTGGGTGGCCTTCGCGCTGGTGCTGCTCACCTTCGTCCCGGCCGCGTTCCTGCCTCGGCTGCGGGAACGGCTGCGGTCCCGCGACGACCAGCCGGGCAGCCAGCCGGGCGAGCCGAGCACGCCGGTGGTTGTCCACTGAACCTCCGGTGTCGGGGTCGCCGCGGCGACCCCGACACCAGGGCATCGCCCGGGTCCACAGGGCCTGATCACCACATCCGCCCGCGTGGGCCACGGCCCTGCGCGCCACACCAGGCGGTGCTAACCCGGCCCACCGCCGGCCAGCCGGTAACGTCGGCGCCGCCGACGAGGGGAGGTGCCAGGTGGCGCGCGGAGGTGTCTTCTGTGTCGAGGGCCAGTGGCACCGTGACCTCAACGAGCGCGGTTCCGTCCTACCCACCCTGGAACTGCTGGAGCGACTGAGTCGGATCCGGTTCATCCACAAGGACGCGGCGACCCGGGATGAACTGTTCTACTTCGTTGACCGGTGGCTGCTCAAGCAGTACGCCGACTACCGGGTCGGCTTCTTCGCCACCCATGGGGAGCCCAGCCGGCTGCGCCTGACCGACTGGGAGTCGGTCCCCCTCGCCGACGTGGCCGAGCTGATGGCCGGTCGCTGCGAGGGGCGGCGTCTCTACTTCGGCAGTTGCTCGGTGCTGCGCGCCAACGACGCCGTGCTGCGAGCCTTCCTCGAGTCCACCGGTGCGGCCCTGATCTGCGGCTTCACCCGGGAGGTCGACTGGGTGGAGTCCGCCGCCTTCGAGACCGTCCTGCTCGACGTGCTCGCCAACGGGCAGCGGCACAACGCGGCCGAGTTGCGAATGGGCTCGGCGCACTGGGCGCCGCTCGCCTCGTACCTCGGCTTCCGGGTGATCTACGCCAACGGCCGTGCCTGGCGCCCGTCGGTCCGCCCTCGGGTGCCGGTTCAGCCTGCCCGGCCGCCGCGCCCGCCGAACACCAGGCCGGCGGTACCGGGTCAGTAGGCGGCGGTGAAGCGGGTGTTCTCGTGTCGTGGGTTCTCGATCTCGTCAACGATCGCGACGGCCATGTCCTGGTAGCTGAGGACCGACCGGCCCTCGTGATCGGTTACCGGATGGTCCCCGCCGGTACGGTAGTGCCCGGTCCGGGCGCCGGGGTGGAACTCCAGCGGCGGAGGTGACACGTACGTCCAGCGCACCCCGTCGGCCGCGGAGCGGTAGTACGCCAGGGCGTCGGCCTGGCCCAGTGCCGCGTCCCGGTACTCCTGGGGAAAGTCGGGCTCGTCCAGGAGGCGGCCGCCTCGCGGGGTGCAGAGCGTGGCCCCGCCACCCAGGTGGATGATCCGCGGCGGGTTCGGTGTCTCGCGCAGGGCGCCGACCAGCGTCCGCGCCGCGTCGAGCCAGAGGCCGCGTTCCCCGCCACCGATCGCCACCACCAGCGCGTCCGCCTCCGGGGCCAACTCTCGTACGCTCCGCGCGCTGGTCGCGTCCCCGGTGACCACCTGCACCCCTGCCGGTAGGTACGAGGTGGTGGCCTCCGGCCGACGTACCGCAGCGGTGACCCGGTGCCCACGGTGGAACGCCTCCTGGGCGATCTGGGAGCCGGCGGTTCCGCCCGCCCCGAAGACGACGATGTTGCCCACGGACTCAGGCTAGGGATGCCGGCCGACCTGCCGCCGGGGAATGCCCATCCCGGCCCCGCCGCCGCGCCGGCGCCAAGCGTCGTCGCCCTCCTCGCCGCCGCCGTCGCCGCTGTCGTTGTCGCTGTGCCGCTTCGGTTGGTGTTGTTGTCGGTGCCGGTCAGTAGCCTGGCGCGATGCCGGATCAGCACGATGGGTTAACCCTCCGCGATGAGGACTGGTATGGCGAGGAGATCGCCGACCGGCACTACGTCGGCTGCCATTTCGAGCGGGTCGACCTCACTGAGGCGAACACCCGAGGAACGCTCTTCACCGGGTGCACGTTCGGCAACGTCAGCTTCAACGGCTCCCGACACGTGAACACCGCCTTCACGCGCTGCGTCTTCCGCCGCTGCAACTTCTTCGCCGCCGAGTTCACCGGCTGCAAGCTGGTCGGTAGCACCTTCGACCAGTGTGACCTGCGGCCGTTGACGGTCGTCGGCGGCGACTGGTCTTTCGTCGCGCTTCCGGGCGCGGATCTGCGTGGTGCGCGCATCGTTGACGTCCGGATGCGCGAGGCCGACCTGATCCGGGCGGATCTGCGCGGTGCGACCGTCACCGGAGTCGACCTGTCCGGGGCGCAGTTGCAGCAGGCGCAGCTGTCCCGCGCCGACCTGCGCGGCAGTGACCTCACCGACCTTGATCCGATCGAGGTCGAGCGGACCGGGGCGATCGTCAGCGCTGAGCAGGCGGTGGTGCTTGCCCAGGCGCTCGGTTTTCAGATCGGCTGACCCGGGCCTCCCGGCAGCCGCACCGCGCCGCCCCTGACCGGAGCCGCCCGGTGGTGGTCGTGCCGGCGCGGACCGGAGCGTGCCGGCTGCCGCTGCCTGGACCGGGCGAACCGGTCGGGTGGCCGCGGGACGAGATAGCGTGAGAGCGATAGATCGATCACAGAGGATGGGAGTTGCTGATGGTCGAGCAGGTGCAGGACAGCCCCACGGACTGGGTGGCCGACCACATTGCCCGGTACGAACGAACCGACGGCGCGGACGGGCACGAATGGCGGCCCGGCGTGTTCACGCTGCTGCTGACCACCCGGGGGCGACGGAGCGGTTCGCAGCGGCGTACCGCGCTCATCTACGGCCGCGACGGCGACGCGTACCTGCTGGTCGCCTCTCAGGGGGGCGCACCGAAGCATCCTTCCTGGTACCTCAACCTGCGCGACAATCCGCAGGTCGAGGTGCAGGTCGGTGCGGAACGATTCACCGCCCGGGCGCGGGTTGCGAGCCTGGCGGAGAAGCCGCGAATGTGGGCCACGATGGCGGCGGTCTGGCCGGATTACGATGACTACCAGGCCCGGACCGACCGGGAGATCCCGGTGGTGGTCCTCGAGCGGAGCTGACCGGTCAGCTTGCCGCCCACCGCGGAGAGCGGGCATCGTCGGGCCCGGGCAGCCCGGCGTCCGCTCCCCGCGGTAGCACGGTGGCCAGGACCAGCGGGCCGGAGCACTGGTTTTCACCTGATCAGGTACGAAGCTGGCGGCCCGGGGTGACGCAGACCTCGCCAGGGGGCACCGTTGGCGTGCGGGACCCATCGCGGTCCCGGGCCACGGCGGCGATCGCCGCCGGTTCCCCGGCCCCCTCTGCGGCCGGTGGCGAATCCCAGGACCACGAGGAGCTCCGCCATGCTGACCATGACCGACAACGCCGTGTTGGTGATCCGAGACCTCGCCAATCAGCAGGACGTCGCGAATGACGGCGGGGTCCGGATCGCCGCCGATCCGGAGGAGGGCTCGCTCACGGTGCAACTGGTCGAGGGCCCCGCCGCCGGTGACCAGGTGGTGGACAACCAGGGCGCCCGGATCTTCCTCGACTCGGACGCGGCCGAGTTGCTCGGGGACGCCGCCGTGGACGTGACCGTGGACGAGGAGGGCATTGTGCAGTTTGGCTTTACCGAGCAGCCGTGACCCGAGCTTGCCTCGGTGCGCGCCCGTCCGGGCTGGCGCAGCTGGCAGCCGGTCCCTCGCACCCGAGCGCCCCACCGCTGCGCAGGCGACGGTGGGGCAACGAGCGCACGGCGCCAGACCCAGATCGGTACGTTGCCGCACTCTGGCCGTCTCCCACCAGCGCAGCCGTACGGCGGTACACCAGCGGGGACTTGGCGAGACCGGATCGATGCGGCCGGGTTGGAAGGCCGAAGGGCCGGTCGGCAGACTCTTCCCGCCCAGCCTGGGCGCAAACGGCGGGGCAGCGGCGAATTACGGGGCAGTGGCGAATCGCTGGGCAGCGTCGAGCCGTCTGACCGTTCGGAGCACGGGCAGCGTCGAGCCGTCTGACCGTTCGGAGCGCGGGCAGCGTCGAGCCGGCCTGACCGGGCGGGTTCGGGGTATCCGCGGTGGGTGGACCAGCCGGCGATCTCCGACTATGGGTTCCTGTCCGACTGTCGCTCCGGCGCGCTGGTCGGCCGGAACGGCTCCATCGACTGGTGGTGCCCGGACCGGTTCGACTCGCCCGCGGTCTTCGGGCGGCTCCTCGATCCCGCGGCGGGCCACTGGCAGCTGGCTCCGGTCGGCGCGGACCGTCCGGGATGCCGCGTGGAACGCGCGTACCGCCCGGAGACCCTGGTGCTGCGTACTGTCCACCACACGCCGCAGGGGAGCGTCGCGGTCACCGACGCGCTCGCCGCCGAACGTGGGGCGCGGGGGCACCAGCTTGGCCTGAACTCGCCCGCGGTGTTGCTGCGGTGCGTCGAAGGGCTCTCCGGGCGGGTACGGCTGGCGTCGGACTTCGCGCCCCGTCCGGACCACGGACTGCTCACCCCGTACCTGCACGAACAGCCCGGCGGTACGGTGCGGGCCGTGGCCGGAGCGACGGTGGTGGAGCTCTGCGCGGATTCGCTGACGCTGTGCGCCGGGACGGACCGGGTGTATACCGAGTTCGAGGTCGCCGCCGGCGAGACGGTCAGCTTCGCGGCTGGCTACCGGGCGGCGTACGGTGCGCCGTCGGTGCGGCTGGACCCGTCGGCGATGCTGGCCGAGACGGTGCAGGCGTGGGAGGCCTTCCGGGAGACCCACCGGTACCAGGGGTGCTACCCGGAGCTGGTACGGCACAGCGCGGTCGTACTCACCGGGCTCACCTATGCCCGCAGTGGGGCGGTGGCCGCGGCGCTCACCACCTCCCTGCCGGAGCAGCTCGGCGGAGACCGCAACTACGACTACCGGTACGCCTGGCTGCGTGACTTCTCGATGACGCTGCGCGCCCTATGGGTGGCGGCCTGCCCGGCGGAGGCGTCCCGGCTGTTCACCTGGGCGGCGCATTCGATCGGCCAGGTCGGTGCCGATCCGGTGCCGGTGCTGTTTGGGCTGGCGGGGGAGCGGGACGTCTCCGAGCGGGTCGCGGAGCACCTGCGCGGGTACGCGGACAGCCGCCCGGTGCGGTTCGGCAACGATGCCTGGCGGCAGCGGCAGCTCGACGTACCCGGTGAGGTGGTGGCGGCGGTGTGGCGCCTGCACCACCTACTCGGCGACCCGCTCGACCATGAGGTGCGCGAGATGGTGTGCGGACTGACCGAGCAGGTCGCCGAGACCTGGCGGTTGCCGGACCGGGGCATGTGGGAGTCCCGGGACGTCGACCGGCACCACCTGTCGTCGAAGGTGCTCTGCTGGGTCGCGTTGGACCGGGCGGTGGCGTTGGCGCCCCGGCTCGGTGAGCGCGCGGACCCCCGCCGCTGGGCGACGGTCCGGGACGAGATCCGGGATACGGTGCTGCGGTCGGGGTGGAGTGCGCGGGCCGGCGCGTACACCGGGGCGTTCGGCTCCGACGAGCTGGATGCCTCCGTGTTGTTCCTGCCGGTGGTGGGCTTCCTTCCGGCCACCGATCCGCGGATGCGGGCCACGATCGAGGCGGTGGAGCGGGTCCTGGGTGCCGGGGGTGGGTTGATCCGGCGCTGGGAGACCGACCCGGCTGGTTTCCTGCTCTGCACCTTCCTCCTGGTCGAGTGTCTGGTGCTGGCCGGGGAGCGGGAGCGTGCGGCGGCGCTGTTCGAGCGGGCGGCCGGGTACGCCAACGATGTCGGGCTGCTCAGTGAGCAGATCGACCCGGATACCGGCGCGCAGCTCGGCAACACCCCGCAGGCCCTGTCCCACATCGGTTTGATCAATGCCGCCTGGCGACTGACCGACCCGACCACCGACTAGGGCGGCCCGGGCGAGTTGCCGGCCGCCCGCCGAGTTGCCGGCCACCTGCCGAGTTGCCGGGCTTCCAATGAGTTGCCGGGCTTCCGGCGAATGGCGGTGACGGCCGAACCCTGGTGCGGGCCGATCGCTCCAAGTAATGTCTTGCCTCCAACGCGTGCCCCCCGACCCCTCCCGGAGGCGTACACCACCATGGGTGGCTTCCCCCTGCGCATTCTCGTCGTCGGTGCGGGTCTCGCCGGTCTTGCGGTGGCCCGGGCGCTGCGGATGGCGGGCTTCCGACCGGATCTGATCGACAAGCTCAGCCCCGATGACCTGGTGGACAGCGGCCTGTACCTGCCGGGCAACGCGGACCGGGCGCTGCGCCGGCTCGACCTGGACGGCCCGGTCCGCCCGCTTGGCCAGGTGATCCACCGGCAGTATTTCCGCGACGCCACCAGCGCGCCGCTCTGCGAGGTCGACCTCGACGCGCTCTGGTCCGGCGTCGGCCAGTGCCGGGCGTTGCTCCGCAGCGACCTGCATCGTGTCCTGTTCAGCGCCGCCGGCGGAGCCGTGCGGTACGGAGTCGGGCTCGACGCCGTTGACCTCTTCCCGACGACTGTCGGCATCACCTTCGCCGACGGTGTCACCGCCGAGTACGACCTGGTGATCGGCGCCGACGGTCCGCGATCCGAGGTCCGCGCCCTCGCCGCGCTGGGTGGCCCGCCCCGCCCCACCGGTCAGGTGGTCTACCGGGCCGTGGTGCGCGACGGACCACCGGTGGCGGAGTGGACCGCGTTGCTCGGCCACCGGGCCGGCTTCCTGATCGTTCCGGTTGGCCCCGGTCGGCTGTACTGCTACGCCGACGAGACCGGCGCCGTCGCGCCGGCCGATCCGCTGGCCCGGCTCGATGAGTTGTTCGGCGACTACGGTGGACCGATCCCCGAGGTGCTGGACTGTCTGGACCAGGTGCATGCCACCGTGACCGAGGAGGTCGAGCTGGGTCGTTGGCACCGGGGTCGGGTGCTGCTGGTCGGGGACGCCGCGCACGCCACCGCGCCGACCCTGTCGCAGGGGGCCGCGATGGCGCTTGAGGACGCCGTCGTGCTCGCCGAGTCGCTGCGGAAGTCGACCGATGACATCGACGCGGCCCTGACGGCGTACGAGAGCCGCCGCCGCCCGCGGACCCGCTGGGTGCGGGACCGGACCCGGGACCGCAACCGGACCCGGGACGTCGCACCGGCGTTGCGGGACCCGTTGTTGCGTGGGCGGGGTGGGCGTATTTTCGGCGAGCACTACCGACTGCTCCTGGGACCACTGTGAGTCCAATCGGGTGCCCTCCCCGGAGGCGGACAGCGAACCCGCGCCCCGGGTCCGGGCAGAGTACCCGGCCACCCCACGCAGCCGGGCGACCTGTCGGGGACTATCCTCCTTGCGGATGACGGCCGCTTACCGCACAGCGCGCCGAGCGGGACAACCGAGAACCGGAGGCCACTCGTGACCACCGTCGCACCCAAGCCGGTCGAGACCCGGCCCTGGCCGGTCCGAGAGCCGGTTCAGGGGTCGGCCCTCGCGCGGCTGCTGCGCACCACGGACGCGAAGCAGATCGGGATCATGTATATGGTCACCGCGTTCGCGTTCTTCATGATCGGCGGGCTGATGGCCCTGATCATGCGGGCGGAGCTGGCGCGGCCCGGGCTGCAGTTCCTGTCGCCCGAGCAGTTCAACCAGCTGTTCACGATGCATGGCACGATCATGCTGTTGTTCTTCGCGACGCCGATCGTCTTCGCCTTCGGCAACTACCTGGTGCCGATCCAGATCGGCGCCCCGGATGTCTCCTTCCCGCGGCTGAACAGCTTCGCCTACTGGCTCTTCCTCTTCGGTGGCACCCTGACCACCGCCGGCTTCATCACCCCGGGTGGCGCTGCCGACTTCGGCTGGTTCGCCTACACCCCGCTGAGTAGCGTGGAGCACTCGCCGGGCGTGGGCGCCAACATGTGGGTCGTCGGTCTGGCGATCTCCGGTCTGGGCACGATCCTCGGCTCGGTCAACATGATCACCACGATCCTGACCCTCCGCGCGCCCGGCATGACCATGTTCCGGATGCCGATCTTCACCTGGAACATGCTGGTCACCAGCCTGCTGGCGTTGCTGATCTTCCCGCTGCTGGCCGCCGCGCTCTTCGCGCTCGCCGCCGACCGCATCCTCGGTGCCCACGTGTACGACCCGGCGACCGGCGGGCCGCTGCTCTGGCAGCACCTCTTCTGGTTCTTCGGGCACCCCGAGGTGTACATCATCGCGCTGCCGTTCTTCGGCATCATCTCCGAGATCATTCCGGTCTTCTCCCGCAAGCCGATCTTCGGCTACAAGGGTCTGGTCGCCGCGACCGTCGCCATCGCCGCCCTGTCGATGAGCGTCTGGGCGCACCACATGTTCGCCACCGGCCAGGTGCTGCTGCCCTTCTTCAGCTTCCTGAGCTTCCTCATCGCCGTCCCCACCGGCATGAAGTTCTTCAACTGGATCGGCACCATGTGGCGGGGGCAGATCAGCTTCGAGTCACCGATGCTCTTCGCGATCGGCTTCCTGGTCACCTTCCTCTTCGGTGGTCTCACCGGGGTGCTGCTGGCCAGCCCGCCGCTGGACTTCCACGTCTCCGACTCGTACTTCGTGGTGGCCCACTTCCACTACGTGCTCTTCGGCACGATCGTCTTCGCCGTCTTCGCCGGCATCTACTTCTGGTTCCCGAAGATGTTCGGCCGGATGCTCGACGAGCGGCTGGCCCGGGTGCACTTCTGGCTGACCATGATCGGCTTCCACACCACCTTCCTGGTGCAGCACTGGCTCGGTAACGAGGGCTTCCCCCGGCGGTACGCCGACTACCAGGCCATCGACGGCTTCACGACGCTGAACATGATCTCCACTGTCGGTGCGTTCATCACCGGCATCTCGACCTTGCCGTTCATCTACAACTGCTGGAAGTCGTACAAGTCGGGTCCGGTGGTCGAGGTCGATGACCCGTGGGGGTACGGCAACTCGTTGGAGTGGGCGACCAGCTCGCCGCCGCCGTTGCGCAACTTCGACCGGATGCCACGGATCCGTTCCGAGCGGCCCGCGTTCGACCACAAGTTCCCCGAGCTGGCCACCGGGCAGACCCTGCCGGCCGGCCCGGCGGAGGGTGGGGTCAAGCTACTGACCAGGGAAGCCGACGATGGCGCCAGCCAGGACGTGGCGGGCGACCAGGACCGCAACTGACGCTTCGCCGTACGAGACCGACGACGGGCGCCGCTCCGGGGAACACCCGGGCCGGCGCCCGTCGTCGGTCTCGTACCGGGGCGGGCCCGGGCAGCACCCCACCCAGGGCGTGACCACCCCATCCACCCCCTCCACCGTGTTCAGGGATTACCCACCCGTGGCTGCTGGGTCGCCGTAGCGGTGGAGCTCCCAGTAGCCACTGACGAACCACCCCGGTAGTCCACCGGTGCGACAACGGCGTCCCCACCCCTGCCGGGGCCCGCCGGGGGAAGCCACGGATGTCGCGCCTGGCACCCCCGCCGTGGTGTGCCTGATGCCACGGCGGCTTCAGGTCTCGTTCAGGCATGTTTTCGTGTTCATGTCCTGGTTGGGGTTGGTGTCGCTCTAGCTTAGTGCGGTTGCTGCCGCCCGCCTTGGAGCCGAGGGACATCACCGGGTCCCGTCATCTGGGTGGTGGTTCTCATCCTTAACGGGGAAGGATGTCAATACCGCGATGAACTACCAGTGCCATGTACACGAACCGGACCGACCAGGTGCGCGCCGGGCGAGGTCACGATGGTGGGCCGTCCGGCTGGCCGGTGTGACCGGCTTGGCCCTCACCACCAGCCTCGGCCTGGGCGGAGCGCCGGCTATCGGCACCGTCGATGGCCCTCTCGCCGCCGCCGCCGACGACCGGCCGGGAAAGCCCGACCACGCCTCCACCGACAACAAGGGCCACAAGGGCAAGGGAGAGCAGGACAGACGCAAGGGCGCACCGGTCCCGTGTAGCGCCGATGCGCTGGTTGCGGCGATCACTCTGGCCAACGCCCACGGTGGTGCAGTCCTCGACCTCGCCAAAGACTGCACCTACCTACTCACCGCCGATATCGACGGCGCCGGCCTGCCTGCCATCACCACTCCGATCATCCTCAACGGCGGTACAGGCACCACCATCAAACGCGCCGCCGCCACCGACCAGTTCAGAATCCTCACCGTCGACACAGGCGGCGACCTCACCATCAACCACCTGACAATCACCGGCGGCCACAGCACCAGCAACGGCGGCGCAGTTCTCGTCAATGCAGGTGGGACACTTACCGCCAACCGCAGCACCATCACCCGCAACATCGCCGGCGCCGCAGGTGGCGGCATCTCCAATTTCGGCATCACTCGAATCAATCACTCTACAGTCGACCGCAACACCGCTGCTTTCTCCGGCGGGGGTGTCGGCAGCACTGCCGTGCTCGAGATCAGTAAATCTTACATATCCGCCAATACTGCGGATCTGGGGGGTGGAGTAAGTACGGAAGGAGCGGCCCGGATCGAGAACAGCGCTATTGCCGCCAATTACGCTCAAAGCCTTGCCGGTGGCCTTATCATGGAAAGTGGCGTCGGAATCGTCACAGATACCCGAGTCACGGACAATGCCACCACAGGCACTGGCGGAATTTTCGTAGGAAGTGGGCAATTCACGCTCCGGCGCAGCACCCTTGCCGAAAACACCTCCACCGAAAACGATGGTGGCGGACTACGGTCAAATCCAGAAGCCTCCGTTGTCATCGAAGACAGCCTCATTAAGAATAACACCGCCCCCGCCGCCACCGCCGATGGTGGCGGAATCTACAGCGCCGGAAGTCTGGTTCTGCGACGCACAAAGATAATCGGCAACCAGGCAGGTGACGAGGGTGGTGGCATAAACAACGAATCCACCTCAACAGCCACCCTCTTTGCTACGAAGGTGGTCAAGAATATCGCCGGTGTACAAGGTGGTGGCATCTTCAACGAGCCCAACGGAACGGTCGAGTTGAACACCGCCACTGGAACCACTGTGGTCAAGAATCGACCGGACAACTGCTCCGGCGATGTACCCGGCTGCGCCGGATAGCGAACCGAGTTCGTCGGATCCACGAGGGGCCCGTCCCACCTGATGCAGGTAGGGACGGGCTCTCCGCAACTCCCACCCGGTCAGCGCACCTGGGGGGGTTGTCGGCACCGGTGGCCTCGGCGATCCGGTCGATCTGATCCTTGAGTGACTGGCCGTCGTTGGAACGCAGCTCCTCCAGGGCGTCAAGGCGACTTCAAAGGCCGCATCTGGCACCGCCGCAACGGCTTCGCCACTCACGGCTAGAACCGGCACCGAGCCACTGCCATGTGAACTCTGACTTCACTCAGACTGCGCGGGTCAGCTCGGGTGGAGCAACGAGGGCCGGTGCCTCGGTCTCCCGGCGGCGGCGCAGCTGCAGTGGGAGCACCGCCAGGGCGACCAGGGCGCCGACCGCGCCGGTCACGGCGAAGCCCCAGGCCGGCGCGGACGCGTCGATGACGGCTCCGGCCAGCGGGGCGCCGACCGCGACGCCGACGGTGATGGCGGAGCCGTGTAGCCCCATCGCCTCACCGCGGGCGTCCGCGGGGGCCAGGCGACTGGCCGCGTCCGAGGTGGCGGCGATGGTGGGGGCGCAGAGCAGGCCGGCGGGGATCAGCACGAGGCTGAGCAGCCACCAGTTCGCTCCGGCCAGCCCGACCGGGATCGTGGCCACGCCCAGCGCCGCCAGCAGCACCAGCGGTGACGGGGAGCGGGTGATCGCACCGTACGCGAAGCCGCCGATCAGCGAGGCGAACGCCCAGATGCCCAGCACGACGCCGGTGAAGCCGACATCGCCGTTGTCGCGCAGGACCGCGATCACGGCCACGTCGGTGCCGCCCAGCACCACGGTGGCGGCGGCGCTGACGGCCAGCACGGCGACCATCCGGGCGGTGAGCCACTCCCGCCGCGGCACCTTACGTCGCGGAACGGCCGCTTCGCTGGCGCCCCGGACCGGCGGGTTGAGTAGGAAGAGCCCGATGCCGGCGGCGACGATGGTGGCGCCCACCAGATACAGCGTGGTCCGGGCGGAGATGGTGGTGACGGCGAGGGTGGCCAGGGCCGGCCCGATCATGAAGGCCAACTCCACCGAGACCGAGTCCAGGGCGTACGCGGGCCGGCGCTCCTCCGCCGGCACGATGGCCGCGATGGACTGGCGGACCACCGCGAAGATCGGCAGCGCCAGCGAACCGGCGAGGAAGGCGGCGGGCAGCAGCAGCGCGTACGGCAGCAGCGGCGCGGTGGACCAGAACACCGCCTCGGCGACGGCGGTCAACACCAGTACCGGCCGCAGGCCGCGCCGGTCGATCAGGCGACCCAGCAGTGGGCCGCCGAGGGCCGCGCCGATGGTGATCGCGGCGCCGGCCAGCCCGGCGGCGGCGTACCCCCGGTCGAGGTCCTGGACGACGTAGAACGTCAGGGTCAGACCGATCGTGGTGAGCGGGATCCGGGCGAGCACCGCCACGATCAGTAGGGCCCGGAGACCGGGCAGGGCAAGCGCCGCCCGGTAAGGCTTCAGGTTCACGTCGGTCCGTACCTCCGGGGGACATCCTGGCCCGTGGGTCCGGCGTTCACCAACGTGTTGTTGGGCTCATGCGGCCCTGATCACAGGCGTTCCCTCGGTGTTGACCCCGGCGTCGGCGAAGGCCCGTAGTGCCGCGTCGGCCGTTTCGGGCCCGATGGCGGCGGTCAGGTCCAGCTGCACGGTGGTCTGGAACCCCTCCGCGGCCGCGTCCAGCGCGGTGGCCCGGACGCAGAAGTCGGTGGCGAGCCCGACGATCTCCACCTGGTCGACCCCGTGCCGTCGGAGCCAGTCGGCCAGGCATTCGCCCTGGTCGGTGTGCCCCTCGAAGCCGGAGTACGCCGCGGCGTGCTCGCCCTTGTGGAAGATCACCTCGATGCGGTCGGTGACCAGGTCGGGGTGGAATTCCGAGCCGGGCGTGCCCACCACGCAGTGCGGGGGCCACGAGTCGACGAAGTCCGGCGGATCGCCGAAGTGCGCCCCGGGATCGATGTGGTAGTCCTTCGTCGCCACCACGTGGTCCCAACGGTCCGGCGCGGCGGCGAGGAGCCGGCTGACCCCGGCCGCGACGCCGGCGCCGCCGCCGACCGCGAGCGAGCCGCCCTCGCAGAAGTCGTTCTGCACATCCACGATGATTAGCGCATTGCCCATGTGCTGCTCCTTCAGTCGGCCGGTATGACCGTGACCGGGATGGCCGGATCGCCGGCGGAGAGTTTCAACCCTTCCCAAGGGATCGAGATCAGGCACTGCCGCAGGTGCTCCCGCGACTCGTCCAGCGTCGGCTGCGCCGCCACCGCACCCCCCGCCAGGTAGGTGCGTTGCAGCAGCCGGTCGTTGGGCTGCCGCTCCGGTACGCCCTGCGGCACGATCACCTCCTCGGTGGCGGTGCCGGTCGGCTTGTGCCGGCGGACCGCCACCTTGCGGCCGCCGATGGTGGCCTTCCGCTCGGAGCGCTTGACCACCGGGCGCCCCTCGACCTCGACCAGCTTGTACACCAGGCTGGCGGTCGGTGCGCCGGAGCCGGTGACGACGGCGGTACCCGCGCCGTACATGTCCACTGGTTCGGCGGCCAGCGCGGCGATGGCGTACTCGTCGAGGTCGCCGGAGACGATGATCTTCGTTTCGGTGGCGCCGAGCGAGTCGAGCAGGTCCCGGGACTGCTGCGCCATGACCGCCAGGTCGCCGGAGTCGATCCGGATCGCCCGCAGGTCCGGCCCGACCACCGCGATCGCGTTGCGGATGCCCTGGCCGATGTCGTACGTGTCGACCAGCAGGGTGGTGTCCTTGCCCAGCGTCGCCACCTGGGAGGCGAACGCCGTCCGCTCATCCTCGTGCAGCAGGGTGAACGCGTGCGCGGCGGTGCCGGCGGTGGGGATGCCGTAGCGCTCGCCGGCGGCCAGGTTGGAGGTGAACCGGAAGCCGGCCAGGTAGGCCGCGCGGGCCGTCGCCACCGCCGCCTCCTCGTGGGTGCGGCGGGAGCCCATCTCGATCAGGGTGCGTCCCCGGGCGGCGGTGACCATCCGGGTGGCTGCGGCCGCGGTGGCGCAGTCGTGGTTGAGCACCGACAGCACCAGTGTCTCCAGTACGACACACTCGGCGAACGTGCCCGAGACGGTGAGGATCGGCGATCCGGGGAAGAAGAGCTCCCCCTCGGCGTAGCCGTCGATGTCGCCGGTGAAGCGGTAGGCGGTGAGCCACTGCGCGGTGGCGTCGTCCACCACCCCGGTTCGCCGCAGGAAGTCCACCTCGTCCGCGTCGAAGCGGAAATTCCGGATCAGCTCCACCAACCGGCCGGTGCCCGCCACCACACCGTAGCGGCGACCGGTCGGTAGCCGCCGGCTGAACACCTCGAACACGCAGCGGCGGTCGGCGGTGCCGTCCTGCAGCGCGGCGCGAACCATGGTCAGCTCGTAGTGGTCGGTCAGCAGCGCGGGGCCCAGGGTGCTCACCCGGCTCAGCCTAGAGTTCCCGCCCGGTCCACGGCGTCCCAGCCCAGGAACATCCGCAGTGCCGGCCGTCACCCTCTCGCGGGCGGGGGCGCCCGCGATGGCGCCGCTCGGTGACCGGTCGCGGTTCCGGTTCCTCGATTCGGCGGATCCGGTGGCACGATGGGGGCATGGCGGCTCCACAGGTTGCACCACTCGAGACGCCGGACACCGACCAGGTGCCGGCGCCCGACCGGCCGTGGGTGACGATCGTTTGGGATGACCCGGTCAACCTGATGGCGTACGTGACCTGGGTCTTTCAGAAGTTGTTCGGCTACAGCCGCGGGCGGGCCGAGCAGCTCATGCTGGACGTTCACCACAAGGGCAAGGCGGTCGTCTCCAGCGGCACCCGGGAGCGGATGGAGCACGACGCGTCGCAGCTGCACGCGTACGGGCTGTGGGCGACGGTGGATCGGGCGTGAGCATGTTCCAGCGCTGTAGTGGCCACTACGTGGCCACCTTCGCGGTAGACGAGGTCCGGGTCCTGCGCAAGGTCGCCACCGAGGTGGTCGGTCTGCTCACCGACGCGTTCGACCACGCCGACCCGGTGGTGGTGCGGCTCTTCCCGGAGGTCTACCCGGACGACGCGGCGGACGCCGCCGAGTTTCGTCACTATACCGAGGGCGACCTGAAGACGGCGAAGATCGACCAGGCCGGTGCGATCCTCGCGGCGCTCCCCGACGACGCCGGTGGCGAGGTTCGGCTCGACAGCGAGGCGGCCGAGGCGTGGCTGCGGGCGCTCAACGACGCCCGGCTGGCGATGGGCGTCCGGCTGGAGATCCGGGACAGCACCGATCTCGGCGCTGAGCTCGATGACGCGGTCGCCACGGACCCGGGCTCCAGCCGGATGTTCCAACTGTCGGTCTACGCGTACCTGGGCTATTTGCAGGAGTCCCTGCTCAGCGCATTGATCGACTGATCCGTGACCGCTGCCACCTCGCCGGCCGGCACCGGCAGACGCTACGCTGGTCGGCGTGCTGAGCATCGACCGGGCGATCGTGGATGCGATCGTCGCCCATGCCCGCCGGGACCACCCGGACGAGGCGTGTGGCGTGGTCGCCGGTCCCGCCGGTAGCGACCGTGCCACTCGGCACATCCCGATGGAGAACGCCGCCCGTTCCATGACGTTCTACGAGTTCGACTCGATGGAGCAGTTGCGGGTGTGGCGGGAGATGGACGACCGGGACGAGGCGCCCGTCGTCATCTACCACTCGCACACCGCGACCGAGGCGTACCCATCGCGCACCGACGTCTCCCTCGCCGGTGAGCCCGACGCGCACTACCTGCTCGTCTCCACCCGTGAGCCCGACTCCGAGGAGATCCGTTCCTTCCGGATCGTGGCTGGCGTGGTGACTGAGGAGAAGGTCTGCATCCTGGACGCCGGGGTGGACCCGCACGCCGTGCAGTCCTACATGTTCGGGCAGAGCCCGGCGACGGTCGACTACGAGTGTTCTGGCCGCTGACTCCAGCGCGGTAAGACCCCACCACGTCCCGTCACCATTTCGGCATTCCCCGATCGAGGAGCACCGCATCATGGCCATCGAAGTTCGTATCCCCACCATCCTGCGCAGCCACACCGGCGGTGCGAAGATCGTCGAGGGGGCCGGCGACACGCTGGGCGACCTCTTCGCCGACCTGGACAGCCGGCACGACGGGCTGAAGGGCCGCCTGGTGACCGACACCGGCGCGCTGCACCGGTTCGTGAACGTCTACATCAACGACGAGGATGTCCGCTTCCTGGGTGCGTTGGAGGCCAAACTCAACGACGGCGACAGCGTGACCATCCTGCCGGCCGTCGCGGGTGGGGCCCTCGGCTTCGCCGCGGTGGCCGGTCCCCGCGGCCTGCGCGCCGGGTCGCCAGCCGTCCGCTGAGGGCGCGGTCCCCGTGGCGCGCTACGACAGTCTGCTGGACGCCGGTGGCGGAACGCCCCTGGTCGGGCTGCCCCGGCTCGCGCCGGCGGTGTCCGCTGGGGCGCCGCCGGTGCGGCTCTGGGCGAAGCTGGAGGACCGCAACCCGACCGGCAGCGTCAAGGACCGGGCCGCGCTGTTCATGGTCCGCGCGGCCGAGGAGGCGGGCCGGCTCCGGCCGGGTGCCACGATCTTCGAGCCCACCAGCGGGAACACCGGTATCGCACTGGCCATGGTGGCGAAGCTGCGCGGGTACCGGCTGGTGTGTGTGATGCCGGAGAATGTCTCCACCGAACGGGTCCAGCTGCTGCGGATGTACGGGGCGGAGATCATCTTTTCGCCGGCGGCGGGTGGCTCTAACCAGGCCGTCGCCACCGCCAAGCAGATCGCTGCCGAGCACCCCGACTGGGTCCTGCTGTACCAGTACGGAAACGAGGCCAACGCGAGGGCGCACTACCTGACCACCGGCCCGGAGCTACTCCAGGACCTGCCCACGATCACCCATTTCGTGGCCGGACTCGGCACCACGGGGACGCTGATGGGCACCGGGCGGTACCTGCGCGAAAAGGTGCCGGGGGTCCAGGTCGTGGCCGCCGAGCCGCGTTACGGCGAGCTGGTGTACGGGTTGCGCAATATCGACGAGGGGTACGTACCGGAGCTGTACGACGCCTCGGTGCTCACCCGGCGCTTCTCGGTCGGTACCCGGGACGCCGTGCTGCGGACCCGCCAGCTGGTCGAGGTGGAGGGCCTCTTCGCCGGGCTCTCCACCGGTGCGATCCTGCACGCGGCGCTGGCGGTGGCGCACGAGGCGGTGCGGGAGGGGCGCCGCGCCGACGTGGCCTTCGTGGTCGCCGACGCCGGCTGGAAGTACCTCTCGACCGGGGCGTACGACGGCACTCTGGCCGAGGCGGAGGAGGCGCTGGAGGGGCAGCTCTGGGCCTGAACCACCAATTGGGACGGTGTCACGTTCGTGACACCTTTCCGGGGATGATTCATGCGTTCGGGTGGCCGAGCGTAGGCTGCGCAGCGTGGCGTACACGGCGGTTGGGACAATGCTCCGTGGAGAGGCAACCGGCCCGGACACTGCAGAATGTGACAGCGAGACGACTCAATGCGACTGACGGTGTTGGGTTGCGCCGGGAGTTTCCCCGGCCCGGACTCCCCCTGCTCGGCCTACCTGGTCGAGGCCGCGGGCTTCCGGCTCCTGGTCGACTTCGGCTCCGGGTCGCTGTCGACCCTTCAGCGTTACGTGGGGCTCCACGCCCCCGACGCGGTCCTCCTCACCCACCTGCACGGTGACCACTTCCTCGACGCCGCGCTCTACGTGGTGGTTCGCCGGTACGCCCCGGACGGCCCCTACCCGCCGCTGCCGGTCTACGGCCCGGCGGGCACACCGGAGCGGCTCGCCGCTCTCGCCGGAGCGCCGGACGACACCATCGAGGATGTGTACCAGTTCTCCGCCCTGACCCCGGGCACCTTCCCGATCGGACCGCTGACCGTCACCGTCGACCGGGTCAACCATCCGATCGAGACGTACGGGGTCCGGCTGGAACACAACGGTCGGGTGCTCTGCTACTCCTCCGACACCGCCCCCTGCGAGGCGCTGCTGCAGCTGGCCCAGGGGGCCGACGTGTTCCTCTGCGAGGCGAGCTACCTCGACGGGGTGGACAACCCGCCGGATCTGCACCTGACCGGCGGGGAGGCCGGCGAGGTCGCCACCAAGGCCGGCGTCGGGCGGCTGCTGCTGACCCACCTCGTGGCGGCCTGGGGCAGCGAGGCGCAGACCGTCACGTCCGCCGCCACCGCCTACGCCGGCCCGCTCGAGGTGGTCCGGCCGGGCGCCCGCTACGAGGTCTGACCGGCGCGGGTCGGCCCGCGTTTCGGCGGGCCGAGCGGACCGGGGACACCCCGGGGCGGGCCGCCCTCGCCACCACATAGGGTGCAGACATGGCGCGACCTGACGGGCGGCTGCCCGACCACCTCCGACCGGTGACCCTGACCCGCGGCTGGAGCTCCCATCCCGAGGGCTCGGTGCTGGTGGAGTTCGGCGCCACCCGGGTGCTCTGCACCGCGAGCGTCACCGAGGGTGTGCCCCGCTGGCGCAAGGGCTCCGGGCTCGGCTGGGTCACCGCCGAGTACGCCATGCTGCCCCGCGCCACCAACACCCGCTCCGACCGGGAAAGTGTCAAGGGGCGGGTCGGTGGGCGTACCCACGAGATCTCCCGGCTGATCGGCCGTAGCCTGCGCGCGTCGATCGACCTGAAGGCACTGGGCGAGAACTCCATCCTGCTGGACTGCGACGTGCTCCAGGCCGACGGCGGCACCCGTACCGCCGCGATCACCGGCGCGTACGTGGCGCTGCACGACGCGGTGACCTGGCTCGCCACCCGCCGCTCCCTCGCCGGTCGGCCGGAGACGGTGATGCACCGCTCGGTGGCGGCGGTGAGCGTGGGCGTCGTCGCCGGTGAGCCGCGACTGGACCTCAACTACGCCGAGGACGCGACCGCCGAGGTCGACCTGAACGTGGTCTGCACCGGCGCCGGTGACTTCGTGGAGGTGCAGGGCACCGGTGAGGCGGGTGTCTTCAGCCGGGGACAGCTCGACGCCCTGCTCGACCTGGCCGTCGCCGGCTGTGTGGAGTTGGCCGAAGCCCAGCGGAAGGCGCTCTCGTGAGGGCGGCTCCGCTGCTGGCTCCCGTGGTCGTGAACGAAGGTGACACCGCATGAACAAGGTCCTGCTCGCCACCCGGAACCGGAAGAAGCTCATCGAGCTGCAACGCATCCTCGACGGGGCCCTGGGCGCGCACCGGATCGCCCTGATCGGCCTGGACGACGTCGAGGCCTACCCGGAGCTGCCGGAGACCGGCCTGACCTTCGGCGAGAACGCGCTGATCAAGGCCCGGGAGGGGTGCCGGCGCACCGGGTTGCCCACCATCGCCGACGACTCCGGCCTGGCGGTGGAGGCGCTCAACGGCATGCCCGGTGTCTTCAGTGCCCGCTGGGCCGGCCAGCACGGTGATGACCACGCCAACCTGCAGCTGGTGCTGAACCAGATCGCCGACGTGCCGGACGAGCATCGGGGCGCGTCCTTCGTCTGCACGGTGGCCCTGGCGCTGCCCGGCGGCAAGGAGCACCTGGTGGACGGCCGGCAGCCCGGTCGCCTGCTGCGGGAGCCGCACGGCGACGGTGGCTTCGGCTACGACCCGATCTTTCGCGGCGACGGGCAGGACCGGACGAACGCCGAGCTGACGCCGGCGGAGAAGGACGCGATCAGCCACCGCGGCAAGGCGCTGCGCGAACTGGCGAAGCTGGTCGCCAAGGTGTTGCCGCCGGCCTGACCGGCCGTACCCGGGCAGCGGCTACCGAATCCGGCAGCCGCTGCCCGGCCGCGCAGGAGGGTCAGGCCAGCTTCCCGATCTCATGTTCGATCGCCGCCCGAAGCTCCGGGCCGGCGATCACCGTACGGGCGGCCTCCAGCACCGGGGCGAGGAAGACGTCCGGGCCGGGCTCACCGGCGGCCCCGGCCAACGCGGCGATGGCGGCCCGTCCGGCCGGCGACGGCTGTAGCGGTGCCCGGAGCTGGAGCCCGCGGACCGCGGCGAGGAGCTCGACCGCGAGCAGACTGGTCAGGTTGTCCAGGACGGTCCGCAGCTTCTTGGTCGCCGCCCAGCCCATCGACACGTGGTCTTCCTGCATACCGCTGGTGGGTAGGGAGTCCACCGAGGCGGGGGCGGCGAGTCGACGGTTCTCCGCGACGATGCCGGCCGCCGTGTACTGGGCGATCATCAGCCCGGAGTTGACTCCGGCGTCGGGGGAGAGGAACGCCGGCAGGTCCCGGGAGCGGGTCACGTCGAGCAGCCGGTCCACCCGCCGCTCGGCGATCGCGCCGACCTCGGCGGCGGCGACGGCGAGGAAGTCCGCGGCGAAACCAAGCGGCGCGCCGTGGAAGTTCCCGGTGGACTCGACCCGGCCGTCCGGCAGGACCACCGGGTTGTCCACCACCGAGACCAGTTCCCGGCCCGCCACCTGTCGGGCGAAGTCCAGGGTGTCCCGTGCCGCGCCGGCGACCTGCGGCGCGCACCGCATCGAGTACGCGTCCTGCACCGCGTGCACCACGTCGTCGCGGTGCGACGCCATCACCGCCGAGTCCTGGAGCAGGCGGTGGATGTTCGCCGCCGAGGTGGCCTGCCCGGGGTGCGGCCGGATGGTGTGCAGCTCGGGCTGGAACGGCCGGTCGGTGCCGAGCATCGCCTCGATGGCCAGGGCGGCCGTCACGTCGGCCAGGGTGAACAGGTGCGCGGCGTCGTGGTTGGCCATCAGCAGCATGCCGAGCATGCCGTCGGTGCCGTTGATCAGCGCCAGCCCTTCCTTGGCGGCCAGCTCGATCGGCGTGATACCGGCCCGGCGCAGCGCCTCGCCGGCCGGGATCCGGTCACCGGCCGCGCCCAGCACCCAGCCCTCGCCGAGTAGCGCCAGCGCGCAGTGCGCCAGCGGCGCCAGGTCCCCGGAGGCCCCCAGCGAACCGTGCTCGGGCACCCACGGGGTGACATCGTGGTTGAGCAGGTCAACCAGGGCGGTGGCGACCAGTGGCCGGACCCCGGAGCGGCCGAACGCGAGGGAACGGACGCGCAGCAGCATCATCGCCCGCACCACCTCGCGGGGCATGGCGGTCCCCACCCCGGCGGCGTGCGAACGGATCAGCGCGTGCTGTAGCTCGGCCCGCCGCTGCGGGGCGACGAAGGTGTTGGCGAGCGCCCCGAAGCCGGTGCTCACGCCGTACACCGGCTGGCCGGCGGCCTCGATCCCGTCCACGACGGACCGGCTGTTGGCCATCGCGTCGATCGTCGTCGGGTCGAGGACGACCTTGGCGTTGCCGCGGGCGACGGCGAGCACGTCGGCGGGGGTGACCCCGGTTGGCTGAATGACTACGGTCGACATTGCGGTACTCCGTTGTGCAGGACCTGGCGGATCAGTGGAACCCCTGGCCGGTAGGCCAGGTGCAGGTGGGACGGGGCGTCGAGGACTATCAGGTCGGCCCGGGCGCCCGGCGCCAGCCGACCCACGTCGGTGCGGCGCAGCGCCGCGGCGCCGCCGGCGGTCGCCGCCCAGACCGCCTCGGAGGGGCTCATCCGCATCTCCCGGACGGCCAGCGCGATGCAGAACGGCACCGACGAGGTGTACGACGACCCGGGGTTGCAGTCGGTGGCCAGCGCCACGGTCACGCCCGCGTCGAGCAGCCGCCGGGCATCCGGGTAGGGCGAGCGGGTGGAGAACTCCGCCCCCGGCAACAGGGTGGCCACGGTCGTTCCGTCGGCCCCGACGAGCGCGTCAACGTCGGCGTCGGTGAGGTGGGTGCAGTGGTCGACGCTGGCCACCCCCAGCTCCACCCCGAGCTGGACTCCCGGGCCCGGACCAAGCTGGTTGGCGTGCAGCCGGGTGTCCAGCCCGGCGGCCCGGCCACGGGTCAGGATCGCGCGGGTGTGGTCGGCGTCGAAGGCGCCCCGCTCACAGAAGACATCCACCCAGCGGGCGTACGGCGCGGCGGCGGCGAGCATCGGGCCGCAGACCAGGTCTACGTAGTCGTCCGGCCGGTCGGCGTACTCGGCGGGGACGAGGTGCGCCCCGAGGAAGGTGGTCTCCGCGCTCACCTCGGCGGCGATCCGCAGCGAGCGGGCCTCGTCGGCGACGGTGAGGCCGTACCCGCTCTTGATCTCGATGGTGGTGGTGCCCTGCCGCAGCGCCTCCGCGTGCAGCCGGCGGGCCGTGGCGCGTAGCTCGTCGTCGGTGGCGGCCCGGGTCGCGCCGACCGTGGTGCGGATCCCGCCGCCGGTGTACGGCTCGCCGGCCATCCGGGCGGCGAACTCGACCGCCCGGTCCCCGGCGAAGACGAGGTGGGCATGGCTGTCCACGAAGCCGGGCAGCACGGCCGCCGACCCGGCGTCGATACGTTGGTCGGCGGCGGGCGCGTCCCCGCTCGAGCCGACCCAGGCCACCACGCCGTCCTCGACGAGCACGGCAGCGTCGCGGCGGATGCCCAGCGGCCCCTGTCCGGCGGCCGTGTTGGTGACCAGCTCTCCGATGTTGTCCAGCAGCAGGCTACCCATGCGCTCCGGTCACCTCCGCGATCGACGTGGCCAGCTCGGTGGGGACGTCAACGCTGCGGTGCCGTCCGTCCTGCACCACCACCTGGCCATCCACCACCACCTGGTGCACATCCCCCGCGGTGGCGGCGAAGAACGCGCCGGCCGCCGGTACCCCCGCGGTCCGCGGGCTGTCCAGCCGGAGGGTGACCAGGTCGGCCCGGTCGCCCACCGCGAGCCGGCCGGCGTCGCCCCAGCCGAGGGCGGCGTGCCCGGCGGAGGTGGCCGCGGTGACCAGCTCGCCGACGGTGAAGTGGCCGCGCTGCCGGGTGCGCAGGCGCTCGTCCAGCTCCACCGCGCGCGCCTCCTCGAAGAGGTCCACCACCGCGTGGCTGTCGCTGCCGAGACTCAGCGGGCTGCCGGCGTTGGCCAGCCGGCGGGCCGGTCCGATCCCGTCGGCGAGGTCCCGCTCGGTGGTGGGGCAGAGGCAGACCCCGGTGCGGCTCTCCCCGAGCAGGATCACGTCCGAGCTGGTGGGGTGGGTGGCGTGCACGGCGGTGGTGTGCTGGTCGAGGACTCCCCGGTCGGCCAGCAGCCGGGTCGGGGTGCAGCCGTGCGTGGCCCGGCAGGCATCGTTCTCGGCCGGCTGCTCGGAGAGGTGCAGGTGCAGCGGGACGCCCCGCTCCCGCGCCGCGTCGGCCACCGTCGCCAGCTGGTCGGCGGGCACGGCGCGCACCGAGTGGATCGCCGCGCCCACCCGTACGTGGGTGTCGGTGGGGTCAAACGCCGCCGCCCGCTTCGCCCAGCGCAGGGCGTCGCCGTCGCCGAAGCGTCGCTGCGGCCCGGCCAGCGGCTCACCGGCCACGCTGGCGGTCAGGTAGCAGGCGTCCAGCAGGGTCAGCCGGATCCCGGCGTGCGCCGCCGCCTCGACTAGGGCGGTCCCCATCGCGTTCGGGTCGCCGTACGGGGTGCCGTCCGGGCCGTGGTGCAGGTAGTGGAACTCGCCGACACACGTGATTCCGGCCAGCGCCATCTCCGCGTACCCGGCGCGGGCGAGTGCGAGGTAGCTCTCCGGGTCCAGCCGGGCGGCCACCTCGTACATCCGGTCCCGCCAGGTCCAGAAGTCGCCGCGACCGCCGTGGGTGCGGCCGCGCAACGCGCGGTGGAAGGCGTGCGAGTGCGCGTTGGCCAGCCCCGGCAGGGTCAGCCCGGGCAGGCGGACCGCGTCGGCGAGGACCTCGACCCCGGTGGTCGGCCGGCCCCCGGTGGCCAGCGGGGTGACCCCGGTGATCCGGCCGGCAGCCGTCTCGATCAGCACGTCCGGGGTCGGCTCGGGCTGCTCGGGTAGCCACGCGTACTCGGCCAGCCAGCGGGTCATGTCAGCTCCTCCAGCGCGGCGGCGAGGGCCTGCACCCCGGCCGCGCAGTCGTCGTCGTTCGCCGACTCCGCGGGGGAGTGCGACACCCCGGTGGGGTTGCGGACGAAGAGCATCGCGGTGGGCAGGTGCCCGGCCAGCACGCCGGCGTCGTGCCCGGCCCCGGTCGGCAGCACCGGCGCGTCCAGCAGTCGGGCGAGCCGGTCGGCCAGCCCACCGTCGAACGCGACGAGGGGCGTGGCCGACTCCTCGGTCAGCCGCAACCCGGTGCCGTCGCGTCGGGCCCGCTCGGCGGCCCGGTCGTGGACCGCCTCGACCAGCCCGGCGAGGGTCTCCGGCTCGGCCGCGCGGGCGTCCAGCCAGCCGGTCACCGCCGACGGGATGGCGTTGGTGGCGTTCGGTTCCACCCGTACCCGGCCGACCGTGGCGTGGGCGCCGAGCCGCCGGGCCTCCTTGTTGGCGGCGAGCACCGTGAACGCGTACGTGAGCATCGGGTCGCGGCGGTCCGTCATCCGGGTCGTACCCGCGTGGTTTCCCTCGCCGGTGAAGTCGAAACGCCACCGGCCGTGCGGCCAGATCGCGCTGGCGACGGCGACCGGCGCGGCCTGCTCGACCAGGGCCCGGCCCTGCTCGACGTGGAGCTCGACGAAGGCGGCGAAGCGGCCGAGCAGCTCCGGCCGGGCGCCGGCCGGTGGGCCGCCCAGCGCCTCGGCGAAGCTCACCCCGCCCGGGTCGCGCAGCTCGGCCGCCTGCTCGACCGGCAGCGCCCCGGTGAGCAGCCGGGAACCCAGGCACGGTACGCCGAACCGGGCGCCCTCCTCCTCCACGAAGGCGGCGACCGCGATCGGCCGGTTGGGGGTGGTGCCGGCGGCACGGAGCTCGTCCACGGCGAGGAAGGAGCTGACGATGCCGAGCGGCCCGTCGTACGCCCCGCCGTGCGGTACCGAGTCGAAGTGGCTGCCGGTGAGCACCGCGTTCCCCGCCTCCGGGGCGCCCCACCAGGCGAAGAGGTTCCCGTTGCCGTCCTCGGTCACCGGCATGTCGCGCTGGTCGGCCTGGGCCCGGAACCACTCCCGCAGCCGCAGCTCCGGGTCGGTCAGCGCGTACCGCAGGTACCCGCCGCTACGGTCGTCCCGGCCGATCGGCGCGATCTCGTCCCAGAGCCGCCGGAACCTGCGCGGAAGGGAGCCCTCCACCACCGGATGCGTCAACACTGAGCTCTCCTTACGCCGTCGCCATCGGGATCTGCAGGCCGGTCCGCTCGGCGACCTGCCGGGCCTCGTCGTAGCCGGCGTCGACGTGCCGTACGACGCCCATCGCCGGGTCGTTGGTGAGGACTCGTTCGATCTTCTGCCCGGCGAGGGCGCTGCCGTCGGCGACGCAGACCTGGCCGGCGTGGATGGAGCGGCCGATCCCGACCCCGCCACCATGGTGCAGGGAGACCCAGGAGGCCCCGCTGGCGGTGTTTACCAGGGCGTTGAGCAGCGGCCAGTCGGCGATCGCGTCGGAGCCGTCGGCCATCGCCTCGGTCTCCCGGTACGGGCTGGCGACGCTACCGCAGTCCAGGTGGTCCCGACCGATGACCACCGGCGCGGAGAGCTCTCCGGCCGCGACCATCTCGTTGAACCGTACCCCGGCCCGGTCCCGTTCGCCGTAGCCGAGCCAGCAGATCCGGGCCGGCAGCCCCTGGAACGCCACCCGGTCGCCGGCCATCCGGATCCAGCGGGCCAGCTGCTCGTTCTCCGGGAAGAGTTCGAGGATCGCCCGGTCGGTGGCGGCGATGTCGGCCGGGTCGCCGGAGAGCGCCGCCCAGCGGAACGGGCCCTTGCCCTCGCAGAACAGCGGCCGGATGTAGGCGGGCACGAAACCCGGGAAGTCGAAGGCGCGGGGGTAGCCACCGAGCTGCGCCTCGCCGCGGATCGAGTTGCCGTAGTCGAAGACCTCGGCACCTGCGTCGAGGAAGCCCACCATCGCCTCGACGTGTCGGACCATCGACGCGCGGGCCCGGTCGGTGAACTCCGTCGGTTTGGCCGCTGCGTAGTCGCGGGCGTCGGCCAGCTCAACCCCCTCCGGCAGGTACGACAGCGGGTCGTGCGCGCTGGTCTGGTCGGTGACCACATCCACCGGGACGCCGCGGCGCAGCAGCTCGGGGAAGATGGTGGCCGCGTTGCCGACCACGCCGATGCTGCGCGCCCGCCGTTCGTCGCGGGCGGCGGTGGCCCGCTGCACCGCGTCGTCGAGTGAGTCGGCGACCTCGTCCAGGTAGCGTTCGCGTACCCGGCGTTCGAGGCGGGAGCGGTCGACGTCCACGATCAGGCAGGCACCGTCGTTCATGGTCACGGCGAGCGGTTGTGCCCCACCCATCCCGCCGCAGCCGGCGGTCAGCGTCAGCGTGCCGGCCAGCGACCCGCCGAACCGCTTCGCGGCGACGGCGGCGAACGTCTCGTAGGTGCCCTGGAGGATGCCCTGGGTGCCGATGTAGATCCACGATCCGGCGGTCATCTGCCCGTACATGGTCAGGCCGAGCTGCTCCAGCCGGCGGAACTCCGGCCAGGTGGCCCAGTCGCCGACCAGGTTGGAGTTGGCCAGCAGCACCCGCGGCGCCCACTCGTGGGTCCGCATCACCGCGACCGGCCGGCCGGACTGCACCAGCATCGTCTCGTCGTCGCGCAGGTCGGTGAGGGTGTCCAACAGCGCGCGGTACGACGGCCAGTCCCGCGCGGCCTTCCCGGTCCCGCCGTAGACGACCAGGTCTTCGGGGCGCTCGGCCACCTCCGGGTCGAGGTTGTTCATCAGCATCCGCCGTGCGGCTTCCTGGGGCCAGCCCCGGGCGGTGCGGGTGGTGCCGCGCGCGGCGCGGATCGGCTGGTTCATGGGGGAACCTCCTAACCGAGGAACAACTGACGACGGGCGGCGGAGGCTTCGAACGCCTCCAACCGCCGTTGGGTTTGTACGGGTGCGGCGTCGCAGATCGCCTGGAGTAGCACCATGGCCAGGGTCATCGGTGCGGTGTGTAGGTCGAACACGAGCTGCGCGCCGACGGCGGCGGGTAGCACCACGTCGGCGTGTTCGCGGGCCGGGCTGACCGGCGAGTCGGTGATGGCGACGACGGTCAGGCCCGCCGTCCGGGCCTCCCGTAGGGCGTCGAGGGCCTCTCGGGGGTAGCGGGGCAGCACCAGGGCGAGCAGGGCGGTCGCGCCGGCCTCGGCGGCCTGTTCGATCCGGTCGGTGAGCAGGCTGCCACCGTCGTCGAGGACCCGTACGTCCGGGAGCACCTTGGCGGCGAAGTAGGCGAAGTAGGCGGCCAGCGGCGCGGCGGCGCGGAGGCCGAGCACCGGCAGCGGGTGGCTGGCGGCGAGGAGCCGGCCGGCGGCGGCGACCTGGTCCCGGTCGGCGAACTGGTCGGCGAGCCGGTCCAGGTTTTCGATCTCGGCGCGGACCGCCTGCTGGAGTTCGTTGTCCGGGTTCGGTCGTTCGCCGCGGGGTGTCGCGGTCAGCTCCCGCAGGTGGCGGCGCAGGGCGGGGTAGCCGTCGTGGCCGAGGGCCATCGCGAAGCGGGTGACCGAGGGTTGACTCACCCCGGCCAACTCGGCGACCTCCGCCGCCGACAGGTACGCCACCGCCGGGCCCTGCTGGACGAGGCAGTGCGCGATCCGTCGCTGGGTCGGGGTGAGCCGAACCCCGTGGAACAGGTCCAGCACCCGGTCACCCGGGGGCACGACGGATCCTTCATTCATGTTTCGACCTTATGCATAGAAACTTTCATCGGCAACCGGGCCGCTGCGGCCGGCGCGAGGCGGGGTACGAGTGGCAAGGTGAGCCGATGCGGCTGAGCGCTGTGCACACCTACCCCGTCAAAGGGTGTCGGCGGCGGGACCACGACGCCGCCCCGGTGCTGCCCTGGGGCTTGGCCGGCGACCGGCGCTGGATGCTCGTCGATTCGGCGGGCATCGGCATCACCCAACGCGAGGTCAGCAGCCTCGTCGCGCTGCGCGCGGTGGCCCGAACCGGCGGTCTCACCCTGCGCGCCGCCGGCCACCCCGACCTGGACGTCGCGGAGCCGGTGGACGGTGCCCCGATCGCCGTGCGCACCTTCCGCAGCCGCAAGCTGGACGTGTGGGCGCACGCCGCCGGTGTGGCCGCCGAGACCTGGGTCAGCCGGTTCCTCGGCCGCCCGGCCCGCCTGGTGTGGTTGGCCCGGCCGGCCCGCCACATCCCCGTCGCCGACCGCGAGCATGACCCGGGTGGCCAGGTCAGCTTCGCCGACGAGGCCCCGATCCTGCTGGCCAGCACCGCCTCGCTCGACGCGCTCAACGGATGGCTGGCCGAGGCCGGCGAGCCACCGGTGCCGATGACCCGTTTCCGCCCGAACCTCGTGATCACTGGAGCGCCGGCCTGGGCGGAGGACGACTGGGTCGCCCGCCCGGTGCGCATCGGTGGTGTCACCTTCCGCGCCGCCGGCCCGGCTGGTCGCTGCGTGGTCACCACCACCGACCAGGAGACCGGGGTCCGGGGGAAGGAGCCGCTGGTCACCCTCGGCCGCTACCGCAACGTGCGGCAGAAGCTCCTATTCGGGCTGCACCTGGTGCCCGTCGAGACCGGCCGGGTCGCCGTCGGCGACGAGGTCGTCCCCGCCGACTGACCGCAGCGGATCCGGCCGGATCGCTGATCACCCGGGTCGGTCCGCGTTCAGGTCGAGCCACATGTGGAGCTCGTCCCGATCATCGTCCGTTGCCACCCGCAGCGCACCCGGCAACCGCCCCACCTCGCGGTAGCCGAGGTGCCGGTAGAAGCGGTCCAGCCCCAACCCGTCCCGGACGGTGATCTGGAGCGCGGCGAGCCCCCACCGGCGGCCGATCCGCTCCGCCGCGCGCATCAGCTCCAGGCCGTAGCCCTCGCCCTGACAGCCGGGGTGGACCATGACCCGGGTCAGGACCCGATAGTGGGTCTTCAGGTGAAACCGGTTGTCGGTGAAGATCGCCATCGCGGCGAGCCGGTCGCCGGCGTAGCCGAGGAGCAGCCGGTCCGGCCCGTCGGCGATCGCCGCGAGGGTCGGATCGGCGATGGTCCGCACGTCGGCGGCGGTGACCGGCGCGACGAAGCCGACGGCGCCACCGGCGTTGGTGACGTCAACCCAGAGCGTGATGATCTCCGCGCGGAGCTCGGGCGTCAGGTCGGGGTCGAGCACGAACCGGAGGGCCACGCTGCTCATCCTGACCGGCTGAGCAGACCGCCACCCGAGAAAGTGAGGAGCCCGACACGTCGCACCTCGGTAGGGTCCCGCCATGACCGCAGACCTGCCACTGTTCGAGTTCGCCTTCCCCGGTCCGTTGCGGGACCGGCTGGTCGCCCTGGTGCTTGCGGGGGACAAGACCACCACGACCGGCCTGCGCCAGGACTACGAGATCGAAGGGGAAGCGCTACCGGTGGCGGGTACCCGGGCGGCGGTGATCGATTCCGCTGGTCGCCGGGTGGCCGTCATCGAGCTGACCGAGGTGCGGGTCAGTCGGCTCGGCGACGTGGACCTGGACCACGCCCGGGACGAGGGCGAGGGGGACGACTCGGTCGCCGCCTGGCGGGCGGGGCACGAGAAGTACTGGCACGGGGCGGACTACCGCGGGTGGATCGGCGACCCGGACTTCACCGTGGACGACGACACGCTGGCGGTGCTGGAGCGGTTCCGGCTGGTGGAGACCCTCTGAGTGGTGCGGGAGGGGGGACTCGAACCCCCACGTCCTCTCGGACACAGGCTCCTAAGACCTGCGCGGCTGCCAATTACGCCACTCCCGCTTGCCGGGAAGAGTCTAGAGCCTTCCCCGGCGGGCCCGCGCCCCGCCCGGGTGGTCATTCCGGCGCGTCACCGGATAGCCAGCCCGGGACGTGGGGGCGCGGCCCGGCGGGCGTCGTCAGTCCAGGCCGAGATCGCGACGGAGCTTGGCGACGTGGCCGGTCGCCCGGACGTTGTAGAACGCCCGCTCGATGCGCCCGTCGGCGTCGATGACGAACGTCGAGCGGATGACCCCGGTGACCGTCCTGCCGTACGACTGCTTCTCGCCGTACGCCCCGTACGCGGCGAGCACCGTCCGGTCGGTGTCGGAGACGAGCGGGAACGTGATCGCGTCCCGCTCGCGGAATTTGGCGAGCTTCTCCGGCTTGTCCGGGGAGATACCGACGACCTCGTAGCCGGCGGCCTGGAGCGAGGCGAGGGAATCGCGGAAGTCGCAGGCCTGCTTGGTGCAGCCGGGGGTCATCGCGGCCGGGTAGGCGTAGAGCAACACCTTGCGACCGCGGAGGTCGGCCAGCGCGAGTTGGTCGCCGCTGTCGGTGGGGAGGGTGAAGTCGGGGGCGGTGTCGCCGGGGGAGAGGCGGGCAGGCGCGGTCATGGCTGCGACCCTACCGCCGGGCCAGCTCCCGGTCCGCTTCGGTGCGTGGCGCTCGGTGGGTCCCGCTCGGTCGGCACACCTCGGTTGCCCTGGCTGCGCGGCGACGTGACCGACGTCATCTATTGTTGCCAAGGTTTGGCAATAGCTTAGTTCTCCTAATAGCCTGATGCGGTGGCGTGGACAGGCCCGCCGGACACGTGGGGAGGTCGCGTGGAGCACCTGGCGATGCACATCTCCAACGGGATCATCAATGGTCCCGTCGCCGCGATCTTCGCGGTGATCGCACTGGCGGCGATGGCGCTCTGCGTCCAGCGCGGCCGGCAACACCTGGACGATCGGCTGGCGCCGATGGCCGGCCTGGTCGCCGCCTTCATCTTCGCCGTGCAGATGATTAACTTCCCCATCTTCACCGCCGGGGTCAGCGGCCACCTGCTCGGTGGTGCGCTCGCCGCGCTGCTGGTGGGGCCGTGGGTCGGCGCGCTCTGCGTGGCCGTCGTGCTGACCGTACAGGCGCTGGTCTTCGGCGACGGCGGCGTGGCGATGCTCGGTCTCAACATCACCAACCTGGCGATCATCGGCACCGCCGCCGCGTACCTGCTGATCGTCGCGCTGCTGCGGGTTCTGCCGCGTACGCCGGCCGGGCTCGCCGTGACCGCGTTCGTCTCGGCGCTGGTCAGCGTCGTGGCGGCGGCGCTGGGCTTCGTTCTCCAGTACAAACTCGGTGGCGCCGTCGACCTCGGCGACAACATCGCCGGCCTGGCCGGCACGATCGCCGGCACGCACCTGCTGATCGGCATCGGCGAGGGCCTGATCACCGCGATGACGGTGCTGACCGTCGCGAAGACCCGACCCGATCTGGTGTACGCGCTGCGCGCGCGCGGACCGGTCGCGTCGTCCCCCGTCCCGGCTGTGGGAGGTGCCCGGTGAGGAAACGGACCTGGGGCTTCATCGCCAGCGGACTGCTGGTCTCCCTGCTGCTGGCCGGGGTGGTGAGCAGCTTCGCCTCGGCCGACCCGGACGGGTTGGAGTCCGCGCTGCGGGAGGGCTGCACCGTTGACGCGGCGGGCGCTGTCACCGGCGGTGACTGTCCGGCGCAGCGGGAAGCGGAGCACGAGATCGGCGGCCCGTTGGCCGACTACGGCGTCTCCGGCATCGCCGACGACGCCCTCGCCACCGGGCTCTCCGGCGTCGTCGGCGTGCTGCTGACCTTCGCCCTGGCCGGGGGCGGGTTCTGGCTGGTCCGGCGCCGGGCCGGGCAGCAACCCACCGGGGATGGGGACGGGGCGGCGAAGCCGACCTCCGCCGCCGGCGTGGGCTGAGGAGCGGGCCGTGGGCGCCGGGCACACCGAGCTGCTCTACCACCGTTCCGACTCGCCGGTACACCGGCTGCCCCCCGAGGTGAAGATCGCGGCGATGGTGGCCTTCACCCTCGCCGTGGTCGCCACCCCCCGGGAGGCGCTCTGGGCCTTCGGCGGCTACGCCGTGCTGGTGGTGGCGGTCGCGGCGGTGGCCCGGGTCCGGCCCGGCTGGCTGCTGCGCCGGTCGCTGATCGAACTGCCGTTCGTACTGTTCGCGTTCGCCCTGCCGTTCCTCGGCGCGGGCGAGCGGACCGAACTCCTCGGCCTGTCGGTCTCCGTGGACGGGCTGTACGGGGCGTGGAACATCCTCGCCAAGGGCACCCTGGGCGTCCTGGCGTCGCTGCTGCTGGCCGGGACCACCACCACCCGGGACCTGATCATCGGGTTGGACCGGCTGCGCTGCCCGCAGCTGCTCACCCAGATCGCCACCTTCATGCTGCGCTACCTGGAAGTGCTGGTCGGGGAGGCCCGGCGGATGCGGGTGGCCCGGCTGTCCCGGGGAGACGATCCGCGCTTCATGTGGCAGCTGCGGGGGTTCGCCACCGGCGTCGGGGCGCTGTTCCTGCGCGCCTACGAGCGGGGGGAGCGGGTGTACCTGGCGATGCTGTCCCGCGGCTACACCGGGCGGATGCCGCAGGTGTGGCAGGGCGAGCGGGCGGCGACCGTCGGGCAGTGGCTGGCCGCCTCGACCGTCCCCGCGGTGGCGGCCGGCGTCGCCGCCACCGCCCTGGTCCTGTCCTGACATGATCGGAGGCGTGCAGCCGATGACGCCCCCCAGCCTCGACGTGCGCGACGTGCGCTACGCCTACCCGGACGGGCACGAGGCGTTGCGCGGCGTGGAGCTGACCGTGCCCCGCGGCGACCGGGTGGCACTGCTCGGGCCGAACGGCGCCGGGAAGACCACCCTGGTGCTGCACCTCAACGGCATCCTCACCCCCACCGCGGGGAGTGTGACCGTCGGTGGGCTCACCGTCCGTCCGGACCGGTCGACCCTGGCCGAGGTACGCCGGCGGGTGGGCATCGTCTTCCAGGACCCGGACGACCAGCTCTTCCTGCCCACCGTCGCCGAGGATGTGGCGTTCGGCCCGGCCAACCTGGGGTTGCGCGGCGCCGAGCTGACGACCCGGGTGGACGAGGCGCTCGCCGCGGTCGGGATGAGCGAGCACCGGGACCGTGCCCCGCACCACCTGTCGTTCGGGCAGCGCCGCCGGGTCGCGGTGGCGACGGTGCTCGCCATGCACCCGGAGATCCTGGTGCTGGACGAGCCGTCGTCCAACCTCGACCCGGCCGCCCGGCGCGAACTGGCCGAGATCCTGCGGGCCCTGCCGGTGACCCTGTTGATGGTCACCCACGACCTGCCGTACGCGCTGGAGCTCTGCGAGCGCTCGGTCATCCTGGACGCCGGCCGGCTCGTCGCCGACGGTCCCACCGGGGAGATCCTGGCAGACGAGGCGCTGCTCACCCGGCACCGCCTCGAACTGCCCTACGGATTCACGCCCCGTCCGACGCCCCGCTGACCTGGGGGCGGATCAGCTGGCGGCCTCCACCGCGGCCCGGATGTTCTCCGGCGTCCAGTCGGCGACCGGCTCCCCGTTGACCAGGACCGTCGGCGTACCGGAGACGTTCGCCCGGCCGGATTCCTCGGTCACGTGTTTGGTCCAGGACAGGTAGGTGCCGTCCTTGACGCAGGAGCCGAAGCTGTCCCGGTCCAGCCCGACCCCGACGCCGAGGTCGATCAGTTCGTCGTTGCTGAACTGGGCGCCGTCCTCGGCCGGCTGCTGCACGAAGAGCGCCTCGCTGAACTCGCGGAACTTCCCGCCGGCCGCGGCGCAGCCCGCGGCGGCCGACGAGCGGGTCGAGTACTGGGTGGTGGAGCGATTGTCCAGGATCGCCACCGGGTGGAAGACCACCTGCGCCTTGCCCTCGTCCGCGAGCTGGTCAACGGTCTCGCCGCTGACCTCCTGGAACTGCTTGCAGGCCGGGCAGAGGTAGTCCTCGTACAGGTCGATGGTGACCGGCCCGGAGCCGTACGCGATGCCGGTGCCGGCCTCGTTGGCGCCCGGCGGCGGGGTGAACTCGCCGGCGCGCTGTTCGGAGTAGACGGCCCAGCCGACGAAGCCGGCGATCACCAGCACGAAGACGGCGGTCACCGACACCCACAGTGTCCGCTTGCGCCGCCGCTCCTGGGCCAGCTGCTCCCGGACCACCCGGGCGGCCTCCTTGCGACCCTTCCGACTACTCATCCTTGTCCTCCACTGCACGTTCGCCCAGCAACCAGCCGTCCACCGAGAACGGGGTGCGGGGCCAGATCAACAGGAACCCGGCCAACGCCAGGAATCCCAGGTCCCGGAGGATCTCCGGGAGGTAGCTCGGGGCCTGCCCCGGGGCCAGCTCGCCGCCGACGCCGAAACAGCCGCAGTCGATGTTCAACCCGCGGGTCCAGGCCGAGACGATGCCGGCGATGAAGACCAGCAGCAGCGCCACGGACACCCCGGCGGTCAGCCGGGTCGCCAACCCGAGCAGCACGAGTACGCCGAGGGCCAGCTCGAGGAAGGGCAGCGCGGCGCCGATCACGGTCGCCACGTCGTACGGGAAGATCTGGTACGCGTTCACCGCCCGGCCGGAGGCGGCGAGGTCCCCGACCTTGGCGGCGCCGGCCAGGATCCAGACCGCGGCCAGGCCGAGCCGGGCGGCGAGGCCGATCCAGGGGCGGACGGTCGGCCAGCGGGCAACAGGGCTGCTCGATGTGGTCACGTTCATGTGGTCGCTCCCCGCCGCCGGCAAGTTCCCGCCCTCAGCCGATCAGCCACGTCAGGCCGACGGTGGGGGCAGCGGATGCGGTGTCGCGTGGGGCCGGGATCATGACAATCCAGGCTACGCGGAGCTGGATGTGCCGGTAGGGACCTTTGTCCCTAGATGAACTCTGCCACGTCGGGAACTTTCCGGCGGCGAGATCCGACCACCCATTCGTGGGCTGGGAGGCGCGGCCCGGTCCCGGGGTCACCGGCCCGGGGTCTGGTTGGGCATCAGGGAGCGTTCTGGGTGAGCATGACCGGCATGACTGTCGTCCTCCGCCGCTGGAGCGCCCGGCTCACCGCCGTTGGTGGCCTCCTGATCACCCTCGTTGCCCTGCTGCTCGCCCCGGCTGGCCCGGCCAGCGCCCACGCGGTGCTGGTGAGTAGCAGCCCGGCCTCGTCGGCGGTGGTGCCGGAAGCACCCACCGAGGTGGTCCTCACCTTCAGCGAGTCGGTCCGCAGGGTGCCCGGCAAAACCCGGGTGATCGCCCCGGACGGGTCGCGGGCCGATCGGGCCGAGCCCAGCTTCGACGGCTCGGTCGTCGTGATCCCGGTCGACCCGAACTCCGGTCGCGGCACCTACCTGGTCAGTTTTCGGGTGATCTCGGCCGACAGCCACCCGGTCTCCGGTGCGTTCACCTACTCCGTCGGTGCCCCGTCGACACCCCCGGTCGACACCGGCAGCGACAGCCGCGCCGACCCGGTGGTGAGCGCCGGAATCAAGGTCGGCAAGTATCTCGGCTACGTCGGCCTGCTGCTCCTGGTCGGCCCGGTGATGGTCCTCGCCCTGCTCTGGCCCCGTCGGCTGCACCGTCGCGGCCCGGCCCGGCTGGCGTGGACCGGCCTGGGTCTGCTGGCGTTCGCCACCCTGGCGACGGGCTGGCTCCAGATTCCCTACACCAACGGCGGCGGCGTCCTCGACGTCTCCGGTGCGGGCCTGAGCACGGTGCTGGGTAGTGCCTTCGGCGCGGCGCATCTGGTCCGGCTGGGCCTGCTCGCGGCGGCGGCGTTCGTGCTCCGGCCGGTGCTGGCCGGCCCGGTCGGCCGGACCGACCTGGTGATCCTGGGCGTCCTCGGCGGCGCGGCCCTGCTGACCTGGCCGCTGTCCGGTCATCCGGCGGTCTCCCCGGCCCCGGTGGTCTCGGTCGTGCTCGACGCGGTGCACCTGGGCGGGATGGCGGTCTGGCTCGGCGGGCTGGTGATGCTCGTCGGCTTCCTGCTGCGCCAGGCGGACGCGGGGGAGTTGGCCGCGATCCTGCCGATCTGGTCCCGCTGGGCGACGCTCTCCGTCTCCGCGCTGCTCGTCGCCGGGGTCGTACAGGCGCTGATCGAGGTCGCCTCCTTCGCGGCTCTCCTCGACACCCCGTACGGTCGGCTGCTGCTGGGCAAGGTCGGGCTCTTCGTCCTGGTGCTTGCGGTGGCCGCGTACTCCCGGACCCTGGTGCGTCGGCGCACGGCGGCCGAGCGGCCCGCGCCGGTGCGGCGGGCGATCATGGTCGAGTTGGCGATCACCGCCGTGCTGCTCGGGCTGGCGGCGGCGCTGGTCCAGACCACCCCGGCGCGGACCGCGGTCGCGGACACCGCCCAGTCCAGCAGCGGCTACTTCTCGACGACCCTGACCAGTTCGTTGTATTCGTTGCAGGTTGAGGTGGACCCGGCCAGGCGCGGCAACAACTCGGTCCACTTCTACGCCTACACCCCGGACAACCGACCCCAGCCGGTGGTGGAGTGGCGGGCCACCGTCGCGCTGCCGGCGGCGGGAATCGAACCGATCGAGGTGCCGTTGCTGCCACTGACCGACAACCATGCGACCGGCGAGATCAACCTGCCCGCGTCCGGGGATTGGCAGCTGCGGGTGACCGTCCGCACGTCTGAGATCGACCAGGCCACGGTGGCGACCACCGTGGCAGTCAAATAGGAAAGGGTTTCCACTTCATGATCCGTCTCCGGCGCACCTCCGCCACCGCCCTCCTTGCGCTCGGCGCGGTCACCGCTGCCGTGTTCGGCTCCACCGGGGCCGCCTCGGCGCACATCACGGTCGACCCGAAGGAGGCGACCCAGGGCGGGTACGGCCGGTTCGCCTTCCGGGTGCCGAACGAGAGTGACACCGAGTCCACCACCAAGGTGGAGATCTTCCTGCCGGAGGGCGCCCCGCTCGGATCGGTCTCGACGATGCTGGTCCCGGGCTGGACGGCGGAGGTGGAGAAGCGCACGCTCGAGGCGCCGGTGGAGGTACACGGCAGCCAGCTCACCGAGGCGGTAGCGAAGATCACCTGGACGGCGCAGCCCGAGGCCGGGATCGGGCCGGGCACGTTCCAGGAGTTCCCGGTCTCGGTGGGGCCGCTGCCCACGGTTGACACGATGGTCTTCAAGGCGCTGCAGACGTACTCGGATGGCGCGGTCGTGCGGTGGATCGACGAGCCGACCGCCGACGGCGTGGAGCCGGAGGCGCCGGCCCCGGTGCTGGAGCTGGCCGGCGCCGAGGACGCCGACGCGGCGGCAGACCAGGACGGGACGCCGCCCGCGGCGGATGCCGAGGCGGCGGATGACGCGGCGGCGGGGGACGGGCTGGCCGTCGGTCTCGGCGTCGCCGGCCTGGTCGCCGGCTTGGGCGGTCTGGTGCTGGGTGGGTTGGCCTTCACCCGGTCCCGGCGCGAGCCCGCGCCGAAGGCCTGACCCGCCGGCCTTTGGCCCGGCCCGCCGGATCGTCCGGCGGGCCGGTGCTTTCCGCGGCGATGGCTGTGGATATCCCCTGATCCGTCGCTTGGGGTCGGTAAGGTCAGCCGGGTGTTCGGCTACGGAGAGGGGTTGAGCCGGTGCGTTTCGTGCGGGTGATCACCGGGGTGTTGTTGTTGGTCACCGGGATTCCGGTGCTGCTCGGTGGGGCCGCCCTCGGCGCTGACCTGACCCTGGACCTCCGGGCGGAGCTGCGGGAGAGCTGGGTCGCACCGGCTACCGCTGGTCTGCTGGCCGGCGGGATGCTGCTGGTGTCGGGGGCCCTGGCGCTGCTGCTGCGACCGGTTCGCCCCCGGGAGGTGGTCTTCGTGGTCGAGCCGGACCAGGTGCCGCTGCTGGCCGGGCGGCTGGGGGTGACCTCGCTCAGCGGGCTCGGTGCACCCGCTGCCCGGGCGGGAGATCATCCTGTCGGCGCGCGAGCCGGCCGCCAGGTCGTTCGGCCGGGCCGGCAACTCGTGTCGGTAGCGGGGGGGCGCCCGAGGACGGCCCTCCGTGCTGCCGACACGGAGGGCCGTCCCGCACCGGGGGATCGGTGCTACTGAAACGTCACTTACTTTCCCTAGCGTCAGATTAGCGCCCTGTGGGCGTCTCGTGAAGAGTGTCCGGTTGATTCGCTCTGCTGCGGATCGGTAGGGCCGCCAGCAGCGCCAGCCCCAGCAGCACGTAGACGTTGCGCTCCACGAAATCCGCGACCGTGTCGGTGGGCACCGGGGCGGTGCCCCAATCCTGGAACGTCACCACGCCGTACACGGTGATCACGGCGACGCCGACGGCGAGCAGCCAGAGCCAGCAGCGCCGGCCGCCCGTCCTCGCGGCGAGCGCCGCATCCACCAGCACCACGACGGCCGGCACGAACCAGTAGATGTGATGGGGCCAGGTGATCGGGCTGATCAGCGCACCAACCAGGCCGGTGAGGGTGAGGCCGGCCAACGCATCGCCGACGCGGGCCGCCCGGGCCGCCCGCCACAGCCCGTACCCGGCGACCACCGCAACCAGGGCGAGCCACAGCAGCTGTTCGGGTTCCTGCGGCACCGTGAGGCGGTGGATCAGGCCGAGCAGCGACTGGTTGCCGGTGTAGTCGGTGCGGCCGACCCGGTCGGTCGCCCACAGCTCGTTCGTCCAGTAGCGCCACGATTCGAGCGGCAGGAGCGCCCCGGCGAGCAGCGTTGCGCCCGCCGCCGTCGCGCTCGCCACCGCTGCCGCCCGCCACTGCCGGCCGGCCAGCAGGTAGACGATGAAGATGCCCGGGTACAACTTGAGCGCCGTCGCCAGCCCCACGCCCACGCCGGCCCAGCGCCGGTTCTGCGGTACGGCGAACAGCAGATCTGCCAGGATCAGCACCACCAGCAGCATGTTGATCTGCCCGAAGGAGATGGTCTCGCGGGTGCTCTCCACGGCGAGTACGAGCAGCGCCGCCACGGCGAGGGTGAAGATCCGGGGCAGGTGGTGTCGGGCGATCACCGGGTCAACCAGCCATCGGGTGGTCACCACCACCGCCACCACGGTCAACACCGTGAAGATCATCGCAGTGACGCCCAGTGGGAGCAGCGCGAACGGCGACAGCAGCAGCGCGCCGAACGGGGGGTAGGTGAAGCGCAGCTCGCCCTGAACCAGATCCGCCTGGACGTAGTCGTAGAGCGGTTCGCCCTCGGCCCACCAGTTCATCGCCGACATGTAGATCTTCAGGTCGAAGAAGTCGTGCCATCCCTTCTGATAGAGCGCGGGCAGCACCACGGCGAAAGCCAACACAGCGACGATCCGACGCGCCGTCCGCCCGCTGGTGTCGTCCTGAACCACGACGGGCGGAGAGACGGGTTCGGCTGGCACGAGAGAACCCTAACGGTCACAGCACCGACAGACGCGCGGCGCGCGGGCCGCTGGGCTGCGCGTAGGCTGGGCCGGTGGCAGATCTACTCGTCTGGATCGACTGTGAAATGACCGGCCTGGACCTCGGCGGCGACAAGCTGATCGAAGTCGCCGCGCTCGTCACCGACCCAGAGCTCAACGTACTCGGTGAGGGCGTCGACGTGGTGATCCACACCGACGAGGCGGCGCTGGACAAAATGCCCGAGATCGTGGCGACCATGCACGCCAAGTCCGGGCTCACCGAGGAGGTCCGCCGCTCCACGATCGGGCTCGCCGAGGCGGAGGAGCTGGTCCTCGACTACATCACCAGTCACGTGAAGGACCCGCGTACCGCCCCGCTCTGTGGCAACTCGATCGCCACCGACCGGGGATTCCTCGCCCGGGACATGCCCCGGCTGGACAACCACCTGCACTACCGGATGATCGACGTCTCCTCGATCAAGGAGCTCTGCCGACGCTGGTATCCCCGGGTGTACTTCAGCCAGCCGAAGAAGGGTCTGGCGCACCGGGCACTGGCCGATGTGCGGGAGAGCATCCGGGAGCTCGAGTACTACCGACGGACACTCTTCGTGCCGCTGCCGGGGCCGGACGTGGAGAGCGCCAAGGCGATCGCCGCGAAGCTGTAGCCCGCAGGGCCGAACCCGCTGGACGCGGTGGTGCCGGTTGCGGCTATCATTGGTCGCGCCGCCAGGGCGTTGTCTGGTGCGGCGGATGGTGGCTGTAGCTCAGTTGGCAGAGCACCGGGTTGTGGTCCCGGTTGTCGTGGGTTCAATTCCCATCAGTCACCCCAGAGGTGGATATACTCCACCGCAGCTCAGGCCCCCTCCACGGAGGGGGCCTGAGTCGTTGTGGGGGCGGCGTCGGGGCCTAGGGCGGGTCCGCTGGCGCCTGCGGGTCCGTTGGCGCCTGCGGGTCCGTTGGGTCCTGCGGGTCCGTTGGGTCCTGCGGCGTCGTTGGAGGGCGCGGCGGTGCGCCCGGTATCTGCAGCACCAGCACGTCCATGTCCGGGATCGATCTGGGTCTGATCTGCCCGTACTGCCGCCAGCCCATCCGTTCGTACCACCGGCGCGCCGGCGCGTGCGGGTTCGCGGCCAGCACCGCGTATGGCTCGGATCGCCCGTCGAGCAGCATCGACAGCAGTCGCCGGCCTACCCCGGACCCGCGGTACGCTCCGGCCACCATCCATTCCGGCACGAGCAGCTTCTCCGCGGCCCGCAGGAGCGCGGGTGGCTCGTCCGCGTTCGGCTCGATCCAATCGCCGCCGGGCATGGTGTAGCCGTAGCTAACCCCTACCAGCCGGCTGGCGTCGCTAGCGTAGGCGAAGGCGAAGCCGGGTCGCCGGAGGTGATCCGACCACCAGCGACGGAACTGCCGAACATGCTCCGGCCCCTCGTGGTACGGGGCCTCGGCATAAACGGCGGCGTACAGGTCCCGCACGTCCTCGGTGAGCTGACGGGCGGCAGCCGCGTCGGTGATCGTGTACGTCAACCCGTCCACGTACGACACCCTAGCCCGATGGCAGTTCGGCGAGCCGTAGCGCGCTGGCAGTGCCGGTGTGGCCGGTGGGTGGGGCGTATCGTCGATGTCGGCGGCCCGCCGGGTAACGGCCGGGCGGCCCGCCGGCCAGTCCTCTACCTGGGAAGGTTTCGGCATGCCGGCCGACACGATTGGCGCACGCATCAGATACTGGCGGCTTCGCCGTGGCGGCATGAGTCAGACCGTTCTCGCCGGGCTGGCTGGGCTCTCGCAGCCATTCATTTCCCAGGTGGAGTCGGGGCGCCGTAGTATCGATCGCCGGTCCACGCTCATCGCCATCGCCGCAGCGTTACAGGTGACCGTCGCTGACCTGCTCGAGCAGCCCGGTAGCCCCACCGATCCGGCCCTCAACGGCGCCGCCGACGCGGTACCCGCTATCTGGGCTGCTCTCCTTGAGATCAGTGATGGTGACCGGGGTGCTCCGACTATGCCGAGCGAGCAGGTCACCGCAGTGTTGCGGCACAGCAATCAGAAGCGCTTGGCCGGTGACTACCCGGCCGTGGCCCGCGGGCTACCGCCGCTGCTCGATGAGGCCGCCCGCCACGGCGGGGCAATCCTCGCTGAAGCCGCTTACCAGGCGACCACCTGTCTGCGGCATCTCGGGCAACGGCATCTTGCCGTTGACGCCGCTCGGATTGCGCAGACGGCGGCGGAGGATGTCGATCACCACGCGTGGCGGGGGGCGGCCCGGTTCGGGTACGTGCAGGCTCTACCCGTGGAGGCGGCTGGCGTGGCATCCCGGGTCGCGGGGCGAGCGATGGATGATCTGCAACAGCAGGCCGCAAACCCCCAGGTTCGGCAGGTCCTTGGACAACTGCATTTGGCTGCCGCCCTACGAGCGACAAGTGATGGTCGGACCACAGACGCTCGTGGACACTTGGTCGAGGCCGAGCGGGAAGCCGCCACTCTGGGAGATCCAGGTCCTGGTGGTGGCTTCAACGCCATGTGTTTCGGTCCCACCAACGTCGTGCTGTGGCAAATGGCTATCGCCGCCGAGGTCGGCGAGTACGGGCGGGTCATTGAATTTTCCCGCACTGTCTCAGTCGATGCCTTGCCGATTGCGAACCGCCGTCAGGCTTACTGGATGGATCTCGGTAGGGCGTTGGCGCACTCGGGTCGAACCGATACGCAGGCGCTGGCCGCGTTCAGCCGAGCTGATCAGATCGCACCGAGTCTGTTCGTGTTAAACCCGCTGGCTCGGGACGCCGTAGCGGCGATGATTCGTCGTGCCCGCCGCCGCGCGGTGTCGAAAGAGCTTCGGATTCTCGCCCGCCGTCTGTCCATCGCGGTGGAGGTATAACCACCGGTAATAGGTAAGGGCGATTGTCGCCCTACCGTGCGTGCAATGGCGCTACCTGCGCCGCGGCATTCCTTTGGGAGGCAGTAGATGCACGCGTGGTTGCCCAAGTTACGTACCGTGGTCCCAGGACTTTTCCGCCGTTCCGTACGGCTGGACGCGACTGTTCCTGCCACCGGGTACGCGGCGCGAGCCGGGGCGTACCGCCCACTGTGTGACCAGTCAACTGTGATCTTTGATAGCCGGCCGTTGCTGACCCGGCTGGCCCGGCAGCGGGCCTGCCAGCGGTGATGGCGACCCAGCCCCGGCCCCGCCCGAGCCTGTCGGCGGTCCAGTTGCGGAACCGGATGATCCTGTCCGCCCGGCGGATCATCACCGAGCACTGGCCGCGGGTGGACCGGTGCCCGGTCTGCGGTTGCGGGTGGCCGTGCCCACCTACCGATACCGCCTACGACTACCTGACCTCGGTCGGTCAGGGCAGTTGGGCACCTCCGGGGCGCACGGGGAGCCGGCCATGATGCCGGCCAGCGGCCAGACCGCGGCCAGGCCGATGGCGCCCGTCCGCGGGCCGCGGCCGGGGGACGCGATCCGTCTCGACCGCCGTGCCTCTCCGCAGTTCGTTCGCCCGATCACGGTTCGGGTGATCCGGGTCCTTGATCGGCCGACCTACGACGGCTGGCTGTGGCTGGAGGGCTACGAGCTGAACGACGCGGGCACTGCGGTACGCCGTCGCCAGTTGTACGTCAGATGCGACGGGATCGTGCTGTATCGGTAGCGGACCCTGGGCGTGATTCGTCCAGTTTATGGACTCTTTTTCGGGTTCCTGGCCTCGGGTGACTGATGCCGGCTTAGCGTTGCGGTTGGCGGCTACCGGCCGGCTCGGTAGCCGAGGAACACCAACCCGGCCGTCCGCGTGGGCTGGTGCTTCCTTGCCGCTCACGGGGAAGGACGCCGACGCCGCGATGAACCAGCAGGAGCACACCCACGGACCCGAACTGGACGACCCGGGGGAGAGCCGGCCGCGGCCACGGCGACGGTGGTGGGCCATCGGGGTGGCCGGGATGACCGGCCTAGCCCTCACCGCTGCGGGCACACCGGTCGCCGTGCCCGCCACCGACCGGCCCAGCAAACCCGCCACCGACCGGCCCTCGGGCTGGGAGTTGCGCGCGGATGGACGTGCTGCGGGCCAGGACGGCAAGAACGACCGGGGCGAGGGCAAGCCGGGCGGCACGCCGGTCCCCTGTGACCCGGACCGGCTGATCGCCGAGATCACGCAGGCGAACGCCCGCGGCGGCGCCGTGCTCGACCTGGCACGAGACTGCACCTACCTGCTCACCGCCGACCTCGACGGCAGCGGGCTGCCCGCCATCACCACCCCGATCACCCTCAATGGCGGCAAGAACACCACCATCGAACGCGTCGCCGCCGCCGACCAGTTCCGCATCCTCACCGTCACTGCTGGCGGTGACCTCACCCTCAACCACCTGACCATCACCGGCGGCCACACCGACGATGCTGGGGGAGGGGGAATCCTCGTCAACGCCGGCGGAACCCTCGCCGCCAACGACAGCACCGTCACCCGCAACCTCACCGTCGGCAACGGCGGCGGTATCCGCAACGCGGGAATCACCGCCGTCACCCGCTCCCACGTCAGCCGTAACACCGCCAACTTGTTCGGCGGCGGAATCGAAAGCACCGGCCGGTTGGAACTCGTCAAGTCGCAGGTCGACGACAACTCGGCCCTCTTCGCCGGTGGGGTCCTCGCCCCGGGCGTCACGATCCGAGCGGGAAGCATCTCTGGAAATCACGGAACTTCCGCGGTCGGCGGGCTGTTCGTCCAGGGCGGCGTCAGCACGGTCGTTGGCACTCGGATCGCCGGCAACACCGCCAGCATCGTCGGCGGCGCCGCGGTCACCGGAAGCGGCGCGCTGACGCTGCAGCACGTCACGCTCGCGGAGAATACGGCCGACGTCGTCGGCGGTTTGTTCGTCCAAGGGGGCGGGGTCAGCGGCAGTACCGCCGTTGTCGCGGACAGCGTCATCGAGAAGAACGTCTCCACGGCCAACATCGCTGGCGGGGTCTTCAACGCGGGCCAGACGGTGGCGCGGCGCACGAAGATCACCGACAACCACGCTCTGCTGGGTGGCGGGATCTTCAATACCGGCATCGGCACGCTCACCCTCGACGCGACCAAGGTCGTCAAGAACATCGCCGTCACCGACGGTGGGGGCATCTTCAACGACGGTACGGTCGAGTTGAACACCGCCACCGGCACCATTGTGGTCAAGAACCGACCCAACAACTGCGTCAACGTTCCCGGCTGCTCGGGCTGATCTTGGGGTTGACCCCGGGGCTGACCTTGGGCTGACTCCGGGCTGACCGGTTCAGGTGTCAGCGGAGGGAGATGTTCCCGACTCCACCGGCAGGGCGCTGCCCTTGACGTACTCCTCCCAGCTCAGGTTCCAGTCGGTCCAGCCGTTGCCGTTCTGCAGCTTCCGTTCGGTGCCCTTCACCTGGACCGGGTCCCCGATCCGGGTGTGCTCGAAGAGCCAGGCACCATCGGCCATCGACACGTTGACGCAGCCGTGGGAGACATTCACCGAGCCCTGCTGCCCCTCCGACCAGGGTGCGGCGTGGATGAACTCCCCGCCCCAGGTGAGCCGCTGCGCGTACTCGATGTCCGTCCGGTAGCCCTCGTCCGGCCCAAGCTCATCGTAGGTGTCGAAAACCGTCTCGCGGAGCTTCTCGATCACCACCATGGTGCCGCTCGACGAGGGCGTGGACTTCTTGCCGAGGCTCACCGGGATGGTGCGCACCTTCTCGCCGTCCTTGGTGACCACCATCTGCTTCGTCTCGTTCTCCACCGTCATGATCAGTGCTGCGCCGATCTTGACATCGACGGTGAGGTCGGCCCGGCCGTACCAGCCGTCGCCGAGCGGCAGGCCACCAGCCTGCACCCGGTACGAGACGGTGCTGTCCGCCTGCCAGAACTCCCGTGGGCGGTACCGCACCTCGGTCGGGCTGACCCAGTGCCACGCCCCCTCCTGCGCGGGAGTCGCGGTTACCGTCATCCGCCGCTGTACGTCGTCCCGGTACTCCTCCGGGATGTCCCGTCCGAACTTCACGATGAGCGGCATCCCCACCCCGACCACCTGCCCGTCACCGAGGAAGCTGCTGATCCGCACCTGCTGATCCGGCTTGGCCATCGTGGTGAAGGTGCTGGTCGCGGTTACCGGACGGTCATCCTCTCCGGTGGCGGTGACAGTCGTCGTGTACGTCTCGCCGTACTCGAGCGCACCGGCGGGCAGCCAACTCGCACCGTCGGCGGTGAGCCCGCCCTCGACCGCCCCACCGGCAGAGTCCACCAGCGCGACCGTGGTCTCCCGGGACTCCTCCGCCGTGAAGGTGATGCTCGTTGACGCGGGTACGTCCTGGGCCTCCGCGGCCGGCTCGACGATCACGACGGAGGCCAGCGGGCGCGGCGTCGGGTCGGGGGTGCCGTCGGCCGGTTGGTCCCCGGAGGCGCAGGCGGCGGTCAGCATCAGGACGCCGGTGAGTAGTCCGGCCACCAATGCGGGCCGACGCAGACCGAGACGGCGCAGACCGGGCCCACGCAGACCGGGGCGACGCAGACCGGGACGGCGTCTCCCGGGCCGGAGCGGCGGGTGCGGAACGGCTCGCATGTGCTCTTCCTTACTTCTGGTCGTCGAAGCGGTCGACCGGGGTGTCAACGCCGGCGCGATCGGTCCGGCGGAGCCGAGACGGAGCCGGTCGTCGACCGCCTGCGGAACTGTCTCCCACGCCTTCGGCGCGCAACTGGCGCACATCGTGCCGCAACCACGCCCCTTCGCCCTCACCGCCCAAGGTCACCCCGGTGGTTTTGGTGCTGTCTGTCCCGAAAACTCGACCGAAAGAGGGGAGCGGGGATCGGATTAGAAGCCGGCTGAACTGGCGTGCTAGGGTTCTCCCCGTTGCCAACGAGCGCCGCTAGCTCAACTGGCAGAGCAGCGGACTCTTAATCCGCGGGTTCGGGGTTCGAGTCCCTGGCGGCGCACCAACGAGCAAGGCCCTGACCTGGTACTTCTGTGCCGGTCGGGGCCTTTTCGCGTACGGCGGTGGTGGCTGGTCGCCCGGTGGGTGCTCGGCAGCCGTTGGACCGGGTTGGTGTCGGTGGGACGGGGTGGTGTGTGCGGTTGAGAAGGTCAAGCACACTCTCGGCATTGAATGCTCGGTCGGGCCGGCGTGAGTGCGCCGGTGCGATGACAAAGGGCGCAGATCCCTCACCCGACGAGGTAGAGTCACGCGTCGTGATTACAGGGCTCGATCAACAGGGTGCGGATGGCCGCCGTCTCGGTCAGGAAGCGAGGCGACGACTACGGCCCAGTTCCGTGCGCATCGTGCACCTGAACGGCCCGACATTTCACGCCCTTGCCCGGGGTGACCTGGCAGCGGCGAACGTGTCCAGCCCTGTTCCCATGTCGGCCTACTTTGCCGGCCCGGACTGGCGAGGCGTGTGGCAGATGCGCAGCAGACAGGTCGAGGAGGACCCGGCCAGCGCGGCGTGGGTCACCGGAGTGATGTGGGACGAGCAGCGGCATCTGGCCGTGGGGCGGGCCGGCTATCACGGGCCGCCGGACCCGGTGGGGATGGTGGAGATCGGTTACGCCGTTGACCCGGCGTTCCGGCGACGTGGCTATGCCCGCGCGGCGCTGGAAGCCCTGCTGCGCCGGGCCGCCGATGAACCGCAGGTCCGTACGGTTCGGGTCACCATCAGCCCCGACAACCTGGCCTCCTACGAGCTGGCGTCACAGTACGGCTTCGTCGAGGTCGGACAGCAGTGGGACAACGAAGACGGCTTGGAAATTGTTTATGAGCTTGCCTCAAGCTGAGAGGTAGGCCTTGGTCGCTCCCGGACGGATGACTGCCGGGTGGCCCAGGAGGAGGCCGCAACCCGTCGTCGTCGGCAGGTGTCGTGCCTGCGAATCGAGCGCCAACGGATCCACACGTACCTCGTCATCGTCGATGGGCGTAGCCGGCGCTCCGGGCTCCGACACCGTCGGTGCGGTCGGCCGGCGTTGTTTCATGGCGGCGTTCGAGCGCCTCGCGACGCGGTGCCGCCGCATGGCGGACGCCATATTCATTAGTCGACTGGGGCGGCCAGGCGATGAACGTGGGGCGGCTTGAGCGAGTCGGACGTTCTGGTCGGGTCGCCCGCGTGGCCTGGAGTCGGCCGCTGGTGTCAGGCTTCCTCGGGCCACCGCGCGCCGCGGACGTTTTGGTTGGCGAAACCGGCGAGGGTGACGAGTCCCTGGATGCCAGCGATCAGGAGCACGGCGCGGGTCACTTCGAGGTACTGCAGGGCCAGACCGCCGACGAGGGAGCCGAGGGAGGAGCCGGCCCCGATGAGGGTGATCGTGGCGGAGACGGCCTGGCCACGGCGCTCGTCCGGGGTCTGGCGGAAGATCAGGATGTCCACCAGGATCTTGAGCGCGGGCAGGCCCAAAGCGGCCACCAGGAGCATCGCGAAGACCCACCAGGGGCCGAGGCGCAGGGCCAGCAGGCCGGCGGCGCCGGTGGCCAGCGCGGACGCGCAGAGCAGGAGTACGCCGGGGGAGAGGTGCGTGTTGAGCCGCGGTACGAGGGCGGCGCCGACGAGCATACCGACGGCGCTGCCGCTCAGGGCGACACCGATCATCGCGGCGGAGGTGCCCTGCTCACGCAGGCTGACGACGACCACGAGGATCGCGGCGGTGAGGCTGAGGTAGAAGACGCAGATCAGCAGCAGCGCTACTCGCAGGAGTTTGCTGCCGAGCACCTCACGCAGTCCGGAGGAGACCGTGGCGAGGGGGCCCCACGCGCTGGTCGTCGAGGTCGGAGCGCTGGCCGGGCTCGGGCGCTCCAGCTTCGGGGCCCGTACGACGAGCGCGCACCCGAACGAGATCACGAAGCCGATCGCGGCTGCGACGAACGGGTAGGCCCGTGCGGCGACGAACAGTGCGCCGCCGAGTGGCGGGCCGGCGAGGGCCGCGACTCCACCACGCGCCTCGTCCTGGCTGAGCGCGAGGGTGAGCTGCTGCGGCGGGACGACCGCGCGGATCAGCAACATCCGGGCGGTGGCGCCGAACGCGGTACCGGTGCCCAGGACGACGGCGGCAGCCATCAGGTGGGCGACGGTGATCTGGTCAAGGGCGAGGGCCACGATCACCGAGCTCAGCGCCAGTGCGCGGGTGGCCTCGGCGACCAGCAGGACCCGCCGCCGATCCCAACGGTCAACCAGCACCCCGGCCGGGAGCCCGACGAGGATGATGGTGCCAACCTGGATGAAGCCGAAGAGACCGGCGAGGGCGGGAGAGTCGGTGAGCGCCAGGATGAGGAGGGGGTAGGCCACCTCAACCGCCTCGAGGCCCAGGTTGGCGGCGCCCGCACCGATCCAGAGTGTCTGGAAGCGCCAGTTACGCCGGAGTGGTGCCGGGTGGTCGGTACCCTTTTCTCGCTCCTTTACATGTTCACTCATTCGTGAATGGTAACGTTGGCGCTAGCATTGGACCAGACCGTAAAGGGGAAGGTGCCGATAGCCGTGTCTGAAGAGCGACCTGCGAGCGCCGATCGGGTCGAGGTGCCCGAGATGGTGCGCCAGGTTGATGACGTCGAGACCCTCAAAGCGCTCTCGGATTCGCTGCGCCTGAGCATCATGCGTGCCTTGATGGCAGACGTGCGGACCTCGATGACCGTGAAACAGCTGGCCCACTCGCTTGGACAGCCGCCGACCCGGCTCTATCGGCACATCAAGGTCCTGGAGGCAGCCGGGTTGATCCGGGTCGCCAGCACCCGCCTCGTCTTCGGCATTCAGGAGAGCCAGTACCAGGTTGCGCAGCTCGCGCTGCGGCTCAGCCGCGAACTGCTGGTAGAACCGGGCAATGCCAGCGAGGTGGCCAGGGCCTTCGCCGCGACACTCGACGACTTCCGGGGGCGGTTGATCAACGACATCCTGGCCGGGCGGCTCGGTCCCGAACCGACAGCCGCCACCGGCACAGAGCCGCCGGGGCCGACGATGGTGATGGTCGACAAGGTGGTGAGCCGCGAGCGGGCGGTGGAGTTCCGCGCCCGGCTCGACGCGCTCATGACGGAGTTCAACCGGCCCGACTCCGTCGACGAGGCAGACGTGCCGGTCAACTTCCTCATGATGTTCTGGTCACCCCGTGACCAGTGACAGCGGGGCATCGACGGCGTGCGGCCCAACTGACAGTGTGCCGGTCATCCGTCCGGATCGAAGGCGCTGGACAGGAAATCGGCCGGCATGGTGGCCTAGCGTCGGGTCGCTTTGCCGATCTTGTTGTGGAGGGCGCGCCGGGCGATCGGGCCGAGGTCGTCGACGATCTCGATGAGCACGGCGAGTTGGTCCAGCGCCTCCATGGCGCGCTCGGCTGAGGGCCGGTCGACGCCGTCGTACAGCTCCAGGCCGATGAAGGCGGCCGACACCGCGCGGGCGAGCCCGGGAACGTCGGCGACCTCGGCGAACGGTGACCCGGCCAGCAGCCGGCGCAGGACCAGCTCGATCTCGTCCACCCACAGCTGCAGAGACTCGGCGGTGGGGGCGGCGAGGCGCTCGTCGGCCTGAGCGCCGGCGAGCATCTGGGCCAGCACGGACACGTTGCCCAGCTCGCGTTCCTCCTCGTGCAGGACGCGCCCGACGTCGAGCAGTTCGCGCAGCGACCCGACCTGGCGCAGCCGGGCCGACCAGTGGGCGACCCGCTCGGCCGTGCCGGTCCGGCACGCGGCTGCCAGCAGCTCGTCGAGCGTCCCGAAGTGGTAGAAGACCAGCGCCTGGTTCACTCCGGCGGCGGCGATGGTGACTGGTCTTCCTGTCGGCTGCCGCGTATCGCGCTGCGGTCCGGCGACCTTGTCGGTCTGGAGTTGGACGCCTGCCACCTCGGCGGTGCCGACTTCGGGAAAGCCGCCTCCGCGGGCTGAGAACGCCGTTGGACAATCTGCGCGTGGCGTCACGCTCGGCGAGGATCAACTTCGAGACTTAACTCAGCTGGCCGTCGATGCTCTTGACCTGACCGTCCGAATCGACTGAAGCCGAGGAGGCATCGTGTTCGGTGAAGCCATCGGCAGCCCGGACACGATCCTCGTCTGTATCCGGGGTAACTCCGGCTCGGGTAAGAGCAGCATCGCCGGTGAGCTGCGACGTCGCCATGGCCGGGGCTGCGCCCTGGTCGAGCAGGACTACCTGCGCCGCATCTTGCTACGCGAGCGGGACAAGCCCGGGGGAGCGGCACCCGCCCTGATCGCGCAGACCGTCCGGTTAGCCCTCGACCACGGCTATCACGTCGTACTGGAGGGCATCCTGCACCGCAGCCGCTACCGCAGCATGCTTACTACCCTGCGGGATGACCACCGCGGGCGGTCGCTGTTCTGCTACCTCGACGTATCCTTGGCCGAGACCCTGCGCCGGCACCCCACCCGTCCGCAGGCCAGCGAGTTCACCGCCGAGCACATGAGCGGCTGGTACGCCGCTCATGACGTGCTCGGCTGGCCTGGCGAGCTCGTCCTGCCCGAGAGCACGGGGCTGAACGATGCCGTCGAGGCTATCGCGGCTGCCGCCGGTCTTCCCCAAACCGGACGCGAGGATGACCTACTTCCGGACGCCCCGTTCCCGTAGCCCAGTCCCGCCGGCTGGTGCTTCGCCGTTCCAGCGAGGATCGCCGCCGGACACGCCAGGCTGTGCACCGCTGTCCTCACTCCCGCAGGAGCCCGACGATGACCGCCGTCCCGACCTCCGCTTTCTCCGCTTTCGCGCTGGAACCTCTTCCCGAGTTCCAGCCGGGTGCGGACCTGGCGGGCGCCATCACCGGCGTCCTGGGCTCCACTGGCATCGAGTTGCAGGATGGAGATGTGGTGGTGGTGGCTGCCAAGGCCGTGGGTGTCGCGGAGAATCGGTACCAGACCACCCGGCCGTCGGCCTCGTCCCGAAAGCCGATCGACTGCTTATGATCATGCCCATGGCACTCGAATGGGAACAGATCATCGTGGACTCCTCCGATCCCATCGCCCTCGGGCAGTGGTGGGCCGTGGCTCTCGGTTGGGTCGTGGTCGACCAGACCGAGGAGATCATGGAGATTCGGCCCGAGCCGGACCGGTTGCCGGGGCTGCTCTTCGTCCCCGTCCCTGAGGGCAAGACGGCGAAGAACCGGCTCCACCCCGACTTCCGCCCCGACGACCACGAAGCCGAGGTCGCCCGGCTGATCTCCCTCGGTGCCCGGCGCGCCGACCCCGCGCAGGAAGGGCAGCACTGGGTGACCCTCTTCGACCCCGAGGGCAATGAATTCTGTGTCCTGTCCGAGCCGAGGAGCTAAGCGGGATCACTCACCCGTTCGGACGAACGAGCGGATGGTTTCGCCCAGGGCACGGCCGTCGCCGCCATCGAGGGCCGTTCCCAGGAGGACCGAGCCGTGCATGGCGGCGTTCTCAGCCCCTGACCCCTTGACGCGATCGAGGCGAGGCTGCGCCGCAGCCGCTCGGGAGTCCAGCCGAGCCGGCCGCGGGCTGCCGCCCGATGGGCGCGATCGGGGTTGTATGTGATGCGCGGGCGTCTTTCAACGGGCCAAGTGTGGTCTGGTTCCGAAATTTCCGGCACGACAGATGCTAGCCGGAGATCAACCGCATCTCACCTCAATCGGATTTCTTCCAGGCTGACCTGATTGTTCCACTCATGAGTCAGTGCCTAGCCGTCCATTATGGTGAGGCGCTGCCCGCTACGGATAAGCCACACAGCGATTGATTGAAGTAACGAGTGGATCACGGGGTGGCCCGGGGCGGCGCCGCAGGCTAATGTGCCTGCCTGTAGCTACCTTTGCCGAGGGAGAGACCCTTTATGAAGTCACACAACCGACAGCTCGTCCGACTGGGTGCTGGCGCCGTCGGTCTTCTCGTTGCGGGTTCGTTCGCCGCGCCCGCTTTTGCAGTTGATGGTACGGACCTCTCCGTCGAGCTATCGGGCACGACTATCGCTGCCGGCTCGACCGAAAAGGTCGTCGAAATCGACCTAGAGAACGTCGGAAAGACCACACCGGAGTCGGTCGACATCATCTTCACCGTCGGCGATCTCGTCGGTGCGTTCCAGTTCGCTGACATCTGTGATGATGATCCTGCAGATGGCACCGTCCACTGCTCCGTCGATAAGGCCTTCATCCCGGAACCGGGTGGCACAACCGATTTGTCCTACCTGGTGACCCGGGCCGACGACTCAGCCGACGCCTCGGGCGAGCTGACTGTGACGGTCCTGGTCGACGGCGACGACAACACCGCCAACAACACTGACACCGCCGAGGTGGTGATTGGGGAGCACGGTGTCGACCTGGGTGTCGTAGCCGAGGACGTGCGTGAGCCCATCGACGCCGACGCGAGCCTCGAGTCCGGCGCACCTGTCTACATCGATGGGTCGATCGCCCCGGGCGGTTCGACCGCCGTCGTGGCGACCGTGTTCAATCAGGGCGATATGACGGCGGACGGGGTAAGGATCTCCGTCACCCTGCCGGAGCAGGCCACCTTCACCGAACCCGAGCAGGGTTGCGAGTACAGTGCCGACAACCGCACGGTCACCTGTGACTACTCCGAGATTGCGCTGATCCCGGCCGACCATGACACACAGGACGGCGACGCAACCTCCGGCGGTACCTTCTGGTTCCCCGCCAAGATCGACGCTGGCGTGGCGAAGAGCGGTGCCCTGACCGGCGGTAGCGTCACGGTCGCCGCCCTCGCCGCAGTCCCCTACGGCCCCAAGCAGAACGTCGCCGCACCTACCGCCCTGCCGGAGAACGTGGAACTGCTCGACGCCGCGGATATCGACAAGGTTGTTGATGTTGACGAGTCCGACAACACTGACACGTACTCGATCTTCGTTTCGGTCAACGGCGGTTCCGGCGGCGGTGACGGCGACGGCAGCTCACTTCCGGTGACTGGCGCGCAGGCGGGCCTGTTCGGCGGCCTCGGCGCCTTCGTGATCGTCCTCGGCGCCGCACTCTTCCTGATCGCTCGCCGTCGCCGCGTCGTCCTGGTGACTCCGGGCGACGAACGGCCGAACGCGTAAGAAGCAACACGCGACACACCTCTCCACCGGAGATGACACCTTCGGGCGGCGGGGTGGGACGGGATACCGTCCCACCCCGCTGTCCGACAGATGTGCCTGGCGCCGTACTAGAGCCGGGTCGCTTTGCTGATCTTGTTGTGGAGGGCGCGCCGGGCGATCGGGCCGAGGTCGTCGACGATCTCGATGAGTACGGCGAGTTGGTCCAGCGCCTCGATGGCGCGCTCGGCTGAGGGCCGGTCGACGCCGTCGTACAGCTCCAGGCCGATGAAGGCGGCCGACACCGCGCGGGCGAGCCCGGGAACGTCGGCGATTTCGGCGAAGGGTGACCCGGTCAGCAGCCGGCGCAGGACCAGCTCGATCTCGTCCACCCACAGCTGCAGGGACTCGGCGGTGGGGGCGGCGAGGCGCTCGTCGGCCTGTGCGCCGGCGAGCATCTGGGCCAGCACGGACACGTTGCCCAGCTCGCGTTCCTCCTCGTGCAGGACGCGCCCGACGTCGAGCAGTTCGCGCAGCGAC
>NZ_JABZED010000007.1:135258-307835 GCF_013416675.1 Salinispora sp. H7-4 | reverse complement strand
CGCTCGGCCGTGCCGGTCCGGCACGCGGCTGCCAGCAGCTCGTCGAGCGTCCCGAAGTGGTAGAAGACCAGCGCCTGGTTCACTCCGGCGGCGGCGGCGATGGTGCGGGCCGAGACGCCGGCGATGCCGTGCTGGCGGATCGCGGCGAGGGCGCCGTGGAGCAGGCGTCCCTTGGTGTCCGACATTGCTCTCCTCCCGCCGGATGTGGCGGTGCGATCATCGCATCCGTCACCAGTTCGCCAGCCAGGTCATGCCGGGCAGCCGCAGGGTCCAGCCCACCCAGGCCCAGCCGAGGTTGAGGTGCTCGAGAGCACGGGCGACGGCGGCCACCCCCCGTTCCGCGTGGCCGTCGCCGCCCGTGTACGCGGCCCGCAGCTGTCCCTGTTTGGCCGGCACGATCGTCAGGCTCACCGGGTCCCGCCGTGCGAGGAACCGCCAGATCGCCACGCACGGCCCGCACCCGGTGTCGAGCCGCAACACCGCGGGCGCGCCCGAGGCGTACGGCCGCCAGCGCGGACACCAGTCGCGTACCGCCCGTCGCCAGTCCCGCCAGGCGTCCCCGTGCCGGTGGGCCAGGTCGTGCTCCTCGTGCGGCCGGGCCACGGCCGCGCTGAAGGCGACGGCGAGGGCGGTCGCGGCCAGCAGCGCCAGGCTGCGGGTGACGGCCGCGGTCAGCAGGAGCAGGGCAGTCGCGCCGACCTGCATCGGGTTCGCCAGGTACGCGTAGGGCCCGGTGCGCACCAGCCGGGTCGGCGGATCCCACGGGTACGGGGTGCCGCCGCCCCGCCCGGCGAACTCGCGTACCGCGATGAGCGCCGGGGTGGCCACCAGCAGCGTGACCTGGGCCAGGACCAGGAGGGCGGCCCGGGGCAGCCCGGTGAGCGGGGACCACGAGCCGCCACCCAGCTCGAAGGCGACACTGGGCACGAACCACAGCAGCAGCGGGGCGAAGACGACGACCTGGAGCAGCACCCGGGCCCGCAGGTGCCGGTCGTCGGCGCTCCACCGGCCGAGCAGCTGCGCGGGGAGGGCCACGGCGAGCAGCCCCACCACCTCGCCCACCAGCCAGTGCGGCCCGAGCAGGACGAGCGGGTGCAGCGCCGGCATCGCCACCACGTCGAGCCAGAGCAGCAGGCCCAGCGTGAGGGGCAGGGGCAGGAACCGCCGTAGCAGCACCGGCAGCGCGCCCCAGAGCGCCGCCCAACCCAGCCACAGGTCGACCGGCATCCCCCGGTAGGCCCCGTGTACCGGCGCGAACGCGTACCAGCCCGTTCGGCGGGCCGACTCGTTCAGCGCGGCGATGCCCAGGGCGGTGGCCACGGCGGCGAGCAGGGCGGCGGCCCGCGCCCGCTGGTCGCGCTCCAGCCGGGCTGCGGCCAGCACCGCCAGCAGGGGTATCCCCAGGGCGAGCCAGCGGGCGGTGGTCACGGCAGGACGAGCATGTCGAGCAGGTGCCCCACGCCCTCGTGGAGCAGGCCGTCCTGGAGTGGCCCGAAGTACCAGGAGGGGTCGAGACCGCGCTCGTACTCCACCCGGACGCGCACCTCGGTACGGTCCCGGTCCACCGCCTGCCAGGTCACCTCCGCGCGCCGGAAGGTGACCCACCGACCGGTGATGGCGGTGTCCTCGACGAACCGGAAGCCGACCCGGCCCGGCTCGCTGTCGGTGACCTCGGTGAGCAGCTGCCCGCCCGGCCCGTGCGAGCCGTCGTGGTAGGCGAACATCCACCGGTCCCCGGTGGCGAGGCCGTCGCCGGTGACCCGGGTCGGCACGGGTACGCCGAGCAGGCGCAGCGGCACCGACCGGACCGGCACCGGGCGAGGGCCGGCCGTCAGCCGCCCGCCGACCGCGTGGGCCGGGAGGTTGACCACCCGCACCACCTCGACCGACTGCTCCGGGTTGATCCGTGGGGCGAGCCCGGTGCCCTCGAGCCCGGGTACGAGCAGCAGGGGCACGACGACCAGCGAGTACGCCCGGGTGGTGCCGCGGCGGGCCCACCTGATCAGGGCGGTGGTGCCGTGGGTCATGGCGTACACCAGCGGCGCGGACAGGATGACGCAGATGGCGCCTTCGTGCAGCGCCACGGAGGCCAGCAGCAGCGCGATCGTGGTGGCGGCGAAGACCCGGCCGTGGGTGGTACGGCCCGGGGTCAGAGCGAGGGCGGCGGCCAGCAGCACCGGCAGTCCGACGAAGAGCAGGGCGCTGTCGGCGCGCCCCTGGGCCACGGTGATGGCGTAGACGACGACCCCGAAGGCCGCGATGAGGCTGGCGAGCGTCCAGTTGGCCCAGGTACGCCTCGGCTCCGGCTCACTGGTCATGCTTCCTCCCAGGTTTAAGCGATCGCTCAAACGGAGGGTAGACTGATTTGAGCATCTGCTCAAGAGGTGGCCCGGTCGAACCCCGGGCTTGTCATCACAAACGGTGAGACCGGCAGGTGTTCGGCGAGCCTCGATTCGATGTCGACCCCGACTGGGAGTGGCGCACCGCCGCGCTGGACCCTCCGGACAGCAGCTACGCACGCCCTCGTCACCCTGGACCTGGACGGCCACGGCGCCCAGGACCCGCGACGACGGAGGCGATCCTGGAGATGGCTCGTAGGTGGGGTTCTTGTGGAGGATCCCTCCCACCGCTGTGGAGAGTAGTGGCATCACGGTTGATTGCTATCGTTATGCGCGAATTTCTACCCGTGCCGGAGATGCGACGGACGTTGCCGGGCTGCGGCGTGAACCGTGCGGACGGGAGCGGCTACGTACATGGCAGTGGATTCGGACGAGCAGTTGATGAACGCACTGGCCAACGGCAGCGAGGAAGCGCTACGGGAGCTCTACCGGCGGCACGCCGCCACGATGTTGCGGATGCTGCGGCGGCTGGCCTCGGACCGGTCGGTGGCGGAGGAGATCATGCAGGAAGCCTGGTTGGCAGTGTGGCAGGCGGCCGGCTCGTTCCGGGGCGACTCGTCGGTGCGCGGCTGGTTGCTGGGCGTCGCACGACGTCAGGCCCACAACCGGCTGCGCCGGCTGTCGCCACCGACGACGGAGCTCTCGGAAGCGCTGGCGGTGGCCGACCCCACCGTCGACATCGAGGCCCAGGCGCTGGTCAAGGCGGATCTGATGGCTCTTGCAGAGGCCGTGGCAGCGCTGCCGGGCCATCTGCGGGAGGTGGTGATCCTGGCGGTCGTCGACGAATTGCCGTATCGGGACGTGGCCGCTGTTCTCGGCGTCCCCGTCGGCACGGTGAAAAGCAGGATGGCGCACGCACGGGTCCGGCTGGCCGCCGCCGTGGGAACAGGGGATGCCTAGCCATGGTCCATCTCGACGATGAAGCGCTGCTATCGGCCGCAGATCCCACCGTGGCCCTGACGCCGCAGGTGCGCTCCCATCTGGCCGGGTGCGCGGCGTGCGCCGAGCGCGTCACCGCCACCGAGCGGCTGGCGGCCGCGGCCCGGACCGCCGACCAGATGCTCACCGGCCCGGCCGACGTGCCCTCGTTCGACACGCTGATCGCACCGGCGCTGCCCGCCGGACGTCGGTCGACCCAGGCCGGTACGGTCGCCGACACCGCGCCGCCGGAAGCCATTCCACGACCCGGCCTGCGGCGGTCGTCGCGGGTGGCTCGGCAGTTGGTGGCGGCCCAGTACAAACTAGTCCCCGGCTACCTACTCCCGCTCACCGCGGTTGGACTCGCCCTGGCGGTCTGCCTCGCGGTGGTCGTGCCCGACCCCGGCTGGCGGGGCGCCGCCTTCGGAGCTCTGGTCAGCCTGCTCCTGCTCGCCGGCGGGCTGGCCGTCAGCGGTCCCCGGACCGACCCGAGGTGGGAGTTGCTCATGGTGCTGCCGGTCACTCCACGTGCCGTGTTCCTGGCCCGGCTGGTGCTGGTGTTGGCGGTCGATCTGACAGCGGCGCTCCTCGCCACCGGGCTGGCGGCCCTGCTCGACCACTCCGTCGACAGCCTGGTGCTGATCTCCGGCTGGCTTGGGCCGTCGTTGCTGAGTGCCTCGGTGGCGGTGCTGTTGACGATCTGGCGTGCCTACTGGCTCGGGAGTTTGGCCGGGGCACTGGTGTGGTTCTCCGCTGTGGTGACCGATCTGCCGGCACGACGTGTGCCCGATGTGGGGGTCGGAGCGATTCTTGATGCGGTCTGGTCCGGTTCAACTTTCCCGGCCGTCGTGTCCGTGCTCCTCCTGGCGCTGGCAGTCCGGCTGGTTCCGGAACCACGCCGGATTTCCATCTAGGATCGGTGAACCACCCGGCCCCCGGCCGCTACGTACCTGTTGTGACAGGAGTAGAGATCTGGGGATTCGAGGCCAGGCGCTGCGGCGTCGCCGGCCTCGCGCTGCCCTGGCTGGCCGCCGGTGGAATCATCGCCGTCTCCATAGCCGCGGCCGCCGCGAAGGCCGGTACGGCCGACGCGGTCGGTCTGGGAATGGTCAGGCTGGTGGCGATGGCCTTCCCGATCACGGCGGGAATCGCCGCCGTCGCCGCCGTCGGTCGGGAGCGCATGCCGGAGCTGCAGTCCACTATGCCCACCCCCTATCCACGGACGGTGCTGCGTCGCCTCGTCGTGGTGACCGCCGTGACTCTGCTGGCCGCCGCCGCCTTGATCGTCGTGCTGGTCGCGCGAGGCCAGTGGAACCATCCGGCGCACGGTGTCGCGGCCATCCTGGTGCCGCTCGGCCCCGCGCTGCTGTTCATCGGCGCCGGCGCCTGGGCCACCGCCAGGCTGCGCTCGGTTGGTGGCGCCTCGGTGGTGGTGATCGGCTTCTGGTTCCTGCAGATCTTCTACCTCGACCGCTTCATCGGGGTGTGGCAGGTAAACCGGGCGCTGCTCTCCGTCGCCGGTGTCGCGCTCGCGGTCCTGGCCCTGCGCAGGCTCAGCGTCTCCGAGCGGCTCATCAACGGGAGCCGGGAATGAGCCGCCTGCTGAACTCGGCGTGGACCGGCGCGATCAGGTACGAGTTCCTGATGGCGACGCGCCGCAAGGTGGTGTGGCTGGCGGTGCTGCCGCTGCTCGCGATCGGACTGCTCATCCAGATGCTGTCGCCGGAGCCGGCCGAGCCACACACCGCGGCCGCCCGCGTCGGTGCCTGGTCACTGACCATGAACCTGTTGGTGGTGGTCGGGCTGGGCGTGGCTCTGGCCGACCGGTTCACGGGCACCACCCGGAGGGGTCTCAACGAGCTGCTGCTCGCGACCCCGTCGAGACTGGCGGCGCGCTTGCTCGGGTCGCTGGCCGGCAGCCTCGCCGCGGCGCTCGCACCCGTGGCCGTCACCATGGTCGTGGTGGGGGTCGTGTTCACCCTCACCAGTGGTGACGTGTCCACCCTCGGGTGGGCCGTGATCGCCTTCTGCACGGTCAACGTGCCCAGCGCCCTGCTGCTGACCACTTTCGCGGCGACGCTGGGACTGGTGCTGCCGATGGCGGTGGTCCGGGTGATCGCCGTGGCCGCCTGGTTCTGGGCCACCCTGCTCAGCACCAGCATCGTGCCCATCCCCACCATCACCGGAACGCTGCTGTCCCCACTGGGCGACTATGTCGCGGGTGGTTGGCTGCACACCCCGACCCTCTGGGCCGGCGAGGGCGCCTTCGCCGCTCCCGCCCCCTCCTTCACCGCCGCCGCCGTCAACCTCCTCCTCGTGGTGGCGATGAGCGCCGTGCTGTTCACCGCGTCGTGCGCGCTCGCCCGACGCCGCCTCTGACGCCGACCGGAGACCTGATGGACATCGAGATCACGGATCTGACCAAGACCTTCAAGGGCGACGCGCGCGCTCTGGACCAACTTTCCCTGTCGCTGGCACCCGGCATGATCGGGCTGCTCGGTGCCAATGGGGCCGGCAAGACCACCCTGATGCGCATCATCACGGGCTTGATCAGCCCGACGTCCGGCCGGGTGATCGTGGGTGGCCACGACGTGGCCACCGGGCCGGGCCGGCAGGCGGTCCGCCGAGTGCTCGGCTACCTGCCACAGGACCTGGACCTGTATCCCGACCTGAACGCGCGTGAGTTCCTCGACTACGTGGCCCTGCTCAAGGGCATCGACGACAAGCGGGTCCGCCGCAGCCAGGTCGGGTCACTGCTCGAACGGGTGGCGCTGACCGAGCACGCCAACCGCCGGGTACGCGGCTTCTCCGGAGGCATGCGACGTCGCCTCGGCATTGCGCAGGCTCTGCTCGGCGACCCAAAGCTGGTCATCGTCGACGAGCCCACCGCCGGCCTGGACCCGGAGGAGCGGATGCGGTTCCGCACCCTGCTCGCCGGCCTCGGAGGTGACCGGACGGTCATTTTGTCCACCCACATTCTCGATGACGTGGCACAGACCTGTCCGGCGGTGGCGGTGCTCAACGCCGGCCGCCTGGCTTACCACGGAAGCACCAACGGTCTGGTCGAAGCAGCTGACGGCAGGACGTTCAGCCTGCACACCACCGGCGCCCCGCCGGCCGGCGATCTGACGGTGGTCAATGCGCAGGCCACGTCGAGTGGCATGCTCTACCGCTTCGTCACCGAGACTCCGCCCGTCGGGGCGGAGGCGGTGGCGCCGAGCTTGGAGGACGGTTATGTCGCCCTGATGCGGACGTCTCGTGCGCGTCCCCAGGAAGTGGCGCGGGACCGACGATGTGGCTAAATACCGCGACTACGACCGCGAGGACACCCACCAGGGGTATTTCTCGATCGACAAGAGGATCAAGCGCCTCCTGATCCAAAGGTGTCGAACCGCGGGGAAGGGGTAGGTCAGGCGACAGATGTCGATGCGTACGATTTGATTCTGCGCGACAAGGAGCGGCTGCTGTCGTTCGCCGAACTGGTCCGGTTCATCTTCTCCCACTCCGGGTGTCGAAAGAGCCAAGGTTGAATGCGCCCGCATGCCGTTCGCCCCGCTGAACCACGAGCGGAAGGAACCGGTGAGGTACGACGTTGTCACCGACTTCAGTGAGCTCATGCAGCTCGTTGCGGCCGGGTCGTGACTGGCGCCTCGAGCCTCGTACCCCTTCTTGGGGCTCAGTCCCTCGATGCTGGCGGCCTGCTCGGGGTGCCAGCCACCGGCTCAGAACCTGCCTCGGGCGGGCTGGTTCGCCGGGTGCTCGCCGAAGCCGACCAGCCCAATCGTGCTGACCAATAGGCTGACAGCGATCGCGAGGCCGAGCGTCAGGCTGAGCGGGGGCTCAGCCTCGATCGCACCCAGCACGGCCGCGCTCGTCGCGCCAGCCAGGAAGAGGGCGGCCGGCCCCCACCGGGTCGGCCGCGTCGCCGAGCGCAACAGGGCCAGCACCCCGGGAACGAGCACGCCGAAAACCGCCAGCGCCCCGATCAGTGAACTGCGAAGGGTCTCCGGGTCGAGCCCTCCGGAGCGTGGTTCGGTGCCGGACAGCAGCGCGGTGCAGGAACCGATGCCGAGCAGGGCGACCAGGCCGGCGGCCGACCGGAAGATTCTGGTGTGCAAGCTGTGCAAGCGCATTTCAGTACCCATTTCCGAGCTATCCGAAGACGGTGCGGAACGCGAATACAGAATAGGGGTGGACCTGCCGGAAGATACACCCCGCGTGTCACATCCCGGCGGGGCAACCAGCCCTCCGGGGGCCGGGTCGGACAGGTGCTTGCCGGGGTAGCGGGTGGCTCAGGATGCCCGACCATGTCCGTGGCGGCGGTTGCCGAGGATCTCGACCAGGCTGGTGAGCAGAGCGGCGGCGACGATGCCGATCGCCACGGCGAGCGCGTACCGAAGCGCGGTTGACCAGCGTCCGTCGTTGGCCCCGACCGCCGCGAACAGGGTCGCGGTGATGATCGCCAGCCCCATCGCGGATCCGACCTGCCGCAGGGTGCGGTACATGCCCGCGGCGCTGCCGACGTCAGCCCGGGGCACCTCCTGGAGAGCCAGCGTGTTGTTCGGTGTGATCACGAGGCCGCCGCCGATCCCGACGAGTAGTAGCGTAAGGCCGTTCACCATCAAGAAGGTCGTCCCGTGCAGACCGGCGAAGGCTATCGTCGTGGCGAGACTCGCCACGACGGCGATGAGTCCGATGGCCAGCAGTGGACGGCCGTAACGGTCAACCTTCCGTCCACCGAGCACGGCCCCGAGGACCGAACCTACCGCGAACGGTGCGATGGTGAGACCGGTGATCAGTGGACTGCGGTCAAGACCGTACTGCAGGTAGAAGCTGAAGATTGCCGGCAGTGGGGCAAACCCGGCGCCGACGAGGAATCCGATCAGTAGCCCTCGTCGGTACGTCCGTTGGGTGAACAGACGGAAGTCGAAGACCGGCGGGTGGCGTCGCGCGGTGGCGGTTTCCCAGGATCGGAAGGCGACGAGGACACCGATTCCGACCGGTACCAACAGCCACGGCAGCAGCCCCGTCCACTGCCCCTGTTGCAGTGCGGGCAGGATCACCAGCATGATCCCGACGGCCAGTAGCAGCGTACCGATCAGGTCGTGGTGATCGGTCTGGCGGCGGGTCGGTCTGCTCGGGAAGTACCGCCAGATGAGCACCGCCGCCGCGGCTCCGATCGGGGCGTTGACGAGAAAGACCAGCCGCCAGCCGTCGTCCGCCCCGGCCACAGCGATGACGATGCCACCGAGCAGTGGGCCAAGGGCGGCACCCGCGTGGGAGGCGGCACCGACTGCTCCGAAGGGGCGGCCCCGTTCCCCGGGGCGGAAAAGTTCCTCCACCAGGGCGTTGACCTGGGGGGTGAGGACACCGGCGGCGGCGCCCTGCAGCAGCCGGGCGACCACCAGGATGATGCCGGAGTTGGCGAGTCCCGCCATCGTGTTGGCTGCGACGAACAAGGCGAGACCGAGGAGCAGGGTGAACCGTCGTCCCTTGGCGTCCCCGAGCCGCCCGGCGGGGATGAGGACGAGCGCGAACATCAGCGAGTAGCCGGAGAAGACCCATTGGAGAATGTTGTTGTCGGTGCCCAGCGCACGGTCGATCGAGGGCAGCATCACGGTGATGGCACCGAGGTCGATCCAGGTGATGAACGAGACGGTCAGCGCAAGGTTGAGGAACCGCCACGGCCGGGCATACGCGGCCGCTACGGGAACGTTCGACCGCGACATCCTCACCGCCTGATCCTGCGACAGCACCTACGAGACCGGGTTGGGCTGTCTGCCTGGCCCGTGACCCGCCGACATAGGTCGCGGTCTGCACCTGCCGCCACTCCGGCCGTCCGCGCGGTCATCGGATCGTGGGGCGGGCACCCTCGGCCCCCTACCCGCTTCGGGTGCAGTGAGCGCAGCAGTACAGGCGGCCGGAGGTCCTCGACACCATGGCACCACTTTGACCGGGCAATGCTCGCTGGCCAAGGCTCCGTCAGTATCAACCACTGGCAACGGGCCGGAGACCGAATCGGGGATTGATTCGGTCTGGGGCGCCGGAACTACCCACGCCGGGGTACGCACCGCGGCAGTTCGCGCACCTGCGGGCGCTGCCGCCGCTGCTCGCGGCTACCGGACAGGCCGGCGTCACAAGTCGGGCCGACGGGCTGCTCCGGCCGATGCTCCACCACCGGAGGAGGCAACGCCGAGTTACGGAAGCCGACCTCAGGCGCGAACGTTGAGGTTAGGGTGAGGCTGTTCCATGGCGTGGATCCGAAGAATGCTTCAATTGGAGGAATGGTGGGGGAGGATGGGCCGACGGTAACGGTCGGCGAGCTGTTGCTTGGTCGCCTCCATGACCTGGGTGTACGGCATGTGTTTGGAGTGCCCGGCGAATTCACAATGGGTTTTACCGATCAGGTTTTGGCCTTCGATGGAATCGACTGGGTCGGCAGTTCCAGCGAGCTGAACGCTGGCTTCAGTGCTGACGGATATGCGCGGGTTAATGGTCTGGGGGTGATCGTCTCGCAGTTTGGCGCGGGTGAATTATCGAGCACAAATGCCTTGGCTGCCGCGATGGTTGAGTCTGTGCCGATCGTGTCGGTCGTGATCGGCCCTTCAATGGAGGTCATGCGGGGGCGCGCCCTGATCCGTCATTCACTGGTGGATAATTTTCCGGACAGTTGGGTTAACGTCGCCGGACAGGTGACCGTTGCCCAAACCTCGTTGGCCCCGGAGTGTGCGCTCCGGGAGATCGACAGGGTTCTGTCCGAGTGTTGGTCGCAGCAGCGTCCCGTGTATATCCGGATTCCTGCAGATGTGTCTAAAACGCCCGTCCCGCGGCCGTCGCGACCTTTCACCCGCCCGGAGCCGGTCTCGAATTCCGCGCAACTGGACGCGTTCGCCGTCGCCGTTCAACGGCGGCTCACTCACACGGAGCGGCCAGCGTTACTGGTGGGAAATATCCCGATCCGCCTTGGCCTCGGGCCTGCGGTCGCCGCCTTTGCGGCCGAGCACAATTGGCCCGTCGCCGCGCAGGCGCCCGGTCGGGGATTGTTTGACGAGTCTGACCCGCGCTTCGTCGGGGTCTATAGTGGCAGTGGGAGTCATGATTCAATCCGGGAAGTGGTTGAGGGCGCCGACGTATTGGTCTGCCTGGGTGTCACATTTTTTGAGTGGAGCGGTCTTTTCACGGTAGACCCAGATCCTGATCGGATCATCAACCTGGAGCAGGATTCCGCAGAGGTTGCCGGCACCCGGTTTGGCCCGATCTCCATGGGCGCGGCGCTGGGTCAACTGCACGAGGTGGCCCCGAGTCGTACGAGTGACTGGCCGCATGACGCGGCTCCGTTGATCGAATCGTCCGAACTGGCTCGGGCGGGCGCCAGGCCAATCTGTCATGAACGGCTATGGCCGGCACTTCAGGGGGTGCTCCGTCCGGGCGACATCCTGGTCGGGGAGGTTGGGACATCATTTTTTGGTTTGGCAACGATGCGGCTACCGGCCGGGGATACCGTTCTGATGGCGCCGACCTGGGGGGCGGTCGGTTATGTTATTCCGGCGTCTTTCGGCGTCGGAGTCGCGATGCCTGAACGGCGGGTGGTGTCGATTACCGGCGATGGAGGTCTGCAGATGTCCTCACAGGACATAAGCCGGATTCTCGCCTTTGACCAACATCCGATCATTTTCGTGATAAATAATCGTGGCTACACCTCGGAGCGGGCAATAGAAAAAGAGGTTGGGGGAAGGGCTCAGTCGCACGGGGAGGAGATACCTGATTGGCGGTACGGTGAGCTACCAGCGGTGTTTGCCGCGAAGGGGGCCTTCGTGGTGCATACCGTCCGCACCGAGGCCGAGCTGGCGGAGATCTTGGGTGGTATCGAAGAGCGCCCGAGTCGGTTGATGCTCATCGAGGTGATGGCCGATCCCTCGGATGTGCCTGAAGGAATGCGGCAGTGGACTCGGAAGGCCGCCGTCCCGCAATCCTAGCGGAGGGAGTGTGTCGATTTCGGCGCAATCTAGCGCTGGTAATTGGGGCGATCGCGAGGTGGTGGCCGGCCAAAGGGCATCGCCCGCGAAAGGGGATACCGCCGGGCCAGCGAGGTCCCCTTCCGTGGGCGGTGGTGCTACTCGATTGTGCGGCGTCGGCGCGCGAAGTAGATCAACGCCGCGCCGATGACCACGACCCCGCCACCGATACCGCCGAGGAGGGCGGTGTTGGCTCCGGTGATCGGCAGCCCACCGCCACCACCACCACCACCACCACTGCCGCCGACGGTGACGACCAGCTTGACCTCGTCGTTGGCCCGGTCAGACTCGGCCGACTCGGGGTGCGGCCGGACCCGCAGAGTGCCGTCATCGCCGGGGGTTGAGATGATCCGTAGCTTCATCATCCCCTTGACGCCCGGGTACCCGGATGCGACCGCCGGCCACTCGGACTCGGTGCCGCAGGTGACCTCGGGAAGTTCCTCGACCGGCTGCCCATCCTTGTCCAGGAAGTAGCACCACGGTCCGTTGTATTCCTCGTCGGCGACCAGCACGGTGCCGGCCGGCGCCTTGAACGTCCAGCTGGCGCTACCATCGGATGGGCCGTTGTTGATCACAGTGTAGGGAATTTCGACGATTTCGCCGATGGCGCCGTTGACCGGCTCCGCGGTGACCGTAAAGTCGTGCGTGTTCGGCTTGGTCCAGACCGAAAAACTGGCCCAGTTGTTGTCGGTGTTGCCTTCGCGCAGGCTGGCGGCCTTTGGGGTGGGGGTCAGGTCGGCGAGTGCGGCCGCGAATGTCTTCCCCGCCGCCCCATTGCGGGTCAGCGACTTCGGTGACCGCTCGGCTTCCAGGTCGTCAATGAGTCCGACCTGGACGCCTCCGGCGTCCTCGCCCGGGCCGCGTAGGTTCTTACCGAAGGCGACGTGGAAGAGCGACGTGCCCTCGTCATCAACGAATGCGATGCCTTCGCCGACACCGAGTGGCTCGAGGCCCGGTGGTGCCGGGCAGGTGACGACGTTCGGTCCGTAGATGTAGCCCTCCGGGTGCTCGCCCGGCCACCAGTCCCGGTACTCACAGTCCGAGTACTGCTCGACGATGCCGGCGCCGGTCGGCACCCAGATTTCGACGTACCACTCGTCGGTCGGTGTGTCGCCGTCGTTGTAGATTCCGGCGGTGATCGGACGGACGTCGCCACCGCCGACGGGGTCGTCTGCACCGGAGATGTCGGCAGTTGACGCGACCAGGTCGGGGCCGCTTTCCAGGATCACGACGTCGAGGTCACCGCCGCCGGTGTACTCGGCGCCGTCGGGGCCAAGGCCGTGAATCGTGCCCTTGAGGGTGCCGGCGGGGCCGGGCGCGGCCTGCTGCTTGCTCCTCAGTTCGAAAGCGTGCATCCATTCGGTGTGCTCCGCCGGGAGACCGGTGAGTTCGCAGGTGACGACCTGACCATTCGCCTCGCAGTAGTCGATCCATTCCGGCACGCTGATGTCGACCCCACGCAGGTCACTCGCGTCGAACGTCATGGTCACGTCGGCGGCTGGCTGGTCGCCCCTGTTGTAGGCATAGGCCCCGACGAGCCGGCCGCTGTTGTCGACCTCCCCGCTGGTGCTGTAGGAGATAGCCAGCTGAGGTCCTGCGGCGAGGGCAGGAGGTGAAATCAGAGTGCCGGCGGACGCGGCGACGACCAGAGCGGCCGCGCTCGCTGCCAGGCGGACCTTGAGATAGGACATGGCCCGGCAGAATACCTGATTCTTGGTCGCCTCGATGCCCTAGGCGTGCATTAAGGCTGATTTAATCAGAATATCCTACATTGAGTTACTTGAATTATCAGTCATGTCGCAATTGCCGCAAGCGAACTTTTATCGGTCGATTCGGTCCGGTATTCCTGTTATCGGATGCGGTTGGTGCGGGCGTTTCGGTCCAGCACTTCTTGGGGTTGCCCGCTCACCCGTTTACCTCGGTGGGCACTGCCGACCCGGCGGCGACGGTACGGTCGCCGCTGAGTAGCTGCCCCCGCGCCAGCTCCCGGTAGAGCTCGTCCTCGGCCATGAGTTCGTCGTGGGTGCCGGTCCTGCGGACGCCACCGTGGCCCATCAGGACGATCACATCGGAGGCCGCAACGGTGGACAGCCGGTGGGCGATCACCAGCATCGTGCAGCCCGCGGCGAGTTCCTCGACAGCTTCGCGCAGTGCCGCCTCGTTGACCGAGTCGAGCTGGGAGGTTGCCTCGTCCAACAGCACCAGCCGGGGCCGGCTCAGCAACAGGCGACCGATGGCCAGCCGTTGGCGCTCGCCGCCGGACAGCTGCGTTCCGCGGTCACCGATCTCGGTGTCCAGGCCGTCGGGAAGCCGGCGGACCAGGGCGCCGAGACGGCTGGCCGCCACCACCGCGTTCAGCTGGTCGTCGGTGGCGGCCGGCGCGGTGTAGAGCAGGTTCTCGCGCAGCGTGCCGGCCAGGGCCGGAGCTTCCTGCTCCACGTAGCCGATCTGGCGGCGCAGCTCGTTGAGCGGGACGTCCGCCACGTCGCGGTCGCCGAGCAGGACACGGCCCGTCTCGGGCTCGTAGAAGCGTTCGAGTAGGCCCAGGACGGTGGTCTTTCCGACGCCGGAGGGGCCCACCAGTGCCGCCTGGGCACCGGCCGGAATGTGGAAGGACACCTCACGGAGCACGGGGACGCCCGCGCGGTAGCCGAAGCTCACGTTCTCGAACGTCACCGACGAGGGCGGCCCGCCGGACGATGCGCTGGCCCCGCTGAACGGTGTGCTTGTCCCGCTGAACGGTGCGGGCGGCCCGGCGGTGTCGCCGGCCCCCGTGAGCGGGACGGCTTCGCCGACCACGGGCGCCGCGCTACCGGGTACCGGCTCGACCTCCATATCGTTCACCGTCACGATGCGCGTGGTGGCGGCCGAGGCCTTCTGCAGCTGGGTGACCGCATTGACGATGTGGATGATCGGGGAGGCCAGGTACAGGATGTAGAGCAGGAAGGCCACCAGGTCGGCGGCCGAGATGCTCCCGTTGGCCACGCGCACCCCACCGACGCCGAGGACCATCAGGAACGACAGCTGGACGGCGAGGCCACTGGCGACGCCGACGACCGCGTCCAGTTTAATCGACCGGACCCCCGCCGCGTACGACGTGCGGGCCCATGCACTGATCCGTTCGGACTCGCGCTCCTCCGAGACGCTGGCCTTCACCGTACGGATGGCACCCAGGGCCCGCTCGAGGCCGGCGGTCATCTGCCCCAGCCCTTCCTGTGCCCGCTCGGTGGCGGTCCTGATCCGGTTCAGCGCGGGCACCACACCAACGCCGACGACCAGCAGAACCGCCAGCACCGACACCAGTTGGACCCAGTCCAGGTAGGCCATCAACGCGATCGCCCCGACGAGCGTCACCACGGCGGACACCGAGTCCAGCACGTTGGCCGTGATGACCGACCGCAGCAGGGTGGTGTCGGCTCCGGCGGTGGACAGCAGGTCGCCGGTCGAACGGCGGTCGTACTCCTTCATGCGCAGCCGCAGCAGCCGGTGCACCAGGGTCAGTCGCAGTCCCAGAACCATCCGTTCGCCCGAACGCTCCAGGATGAACAACTGGATCCCGGACAGCGCGGCGCCGCCCAGCACCAGGGCGACGAGAAACAGGATGGGCCGCAGCAGGTCTCCGTCCTGACCAACCCGCTCCAGCACCTCACGTGCGGCCAGCGGCTGGGCCAGCGCAGCGCCCGAACCGAACAAACCCAGGCCGACACCGACAACGAGTGTTTTCCGATAGGGCCGGGCAAACGTCAGCAGTGCCTTCAAGCCGGCGGTGTCGAACTGTTCCTTCGCGGTGTCCGGCTGCTTCTCTGCTCCCGTCCCGACCGGACGTTCCTCGGCCATCCGTACGTCACCCATCCTGTGTTCCCCTCACCCAGCCCTCGTTCGTCAGCGCGCCAGGACAGTGCGGGCGGTACGCGGGGTGGTGGCCATTGCCGCTTCCGCCGTACGCCGCCGTTTCGGATCACGCTAACCCGCCTGAGCCAGCGTGCCGGGGCGGTGAACCGAGCTCGGAAGAGCGTCGACTGCGGGCGCAACCTCGGACCGGCCCACCGCAACCGCAGACCGTTCGTCAGTGTGGATATTGCAGGTTGCTGCGCCCGGAGGACCTGGATCGTTGTCGGCTTTTGGACAGCTAACGATCGGGTCTGCGGGTTGCTTCATTGATTGGTGCTCTGGTTGTGTAGCCGGCTCAGAGAGTGTCACCGTGAGTGAGGAGCTGAGCGCATGGTCGCGGCACACGAGACGATGCTGCGGGAGCTGCTGGAGGGCGCGAAGCAGTATCGGGTACCGCTGTACCAGCGGACGTACTCGTGGACGGAACCTCAGCTTGTCCGCCTGTGGGGAGACATCCGCAAGCTGGCCGACGAGCGGGTCGAGGATCCGGACCTGACGCACTTCATCGGCTCGCTGGTGCTCGCGCCCAGCCCGACGAACGGGCCGGCGGGCGTCTCCGAGTTCCTGGTCGTAGACGGCCAGCAGCGGCTCACCACCCTGTCCATTCTGCTCTGCGCCCTTCGGGACCACCGGGCCCAGCACGAGGACCCGGGCCACCGGGACCGGATCGACCAGGAATACCTGATCAATAAATGGAAGCCCACGCACCGGTTGAAGGTTGTCCCCACCCAGGCCGATCGACCCGCGTACGAGGCGTGTCTGGACGCCACTCCGCAGGCGGGCGGATCTGACCGCGTCGGCGCGGCGTACCGGTTCTTCGTGGCCCAACTCGCCGCCGCGGACGACCCGGAAGACCCGTTGGACATCCAGCGTCTCGAGGATGCGGTCATCTCGGGGATGGCACTGGTCTCGGTCGTCGCCCAGGCCGGCGACAACGTCTACCGGATCTTTGAGTCGCTGAACAACACCGGTCTCAAGCTCACCCAGGCCGACCTGCTGCGCAACTATCTCTTCATGCGGCTGCCGAACCGTGGTGAGGAGGTCTACCGCTCACTGTGGTTCCCGCTTCAGCAGCAGTTGGACTCCGGGGAGCTTGAGCAGTTGTTCTGGCTTGACCTGGTGCACCGAGATCCCGGGGTCAAGCAGACCGACACCTACACCGGCCAGCAGAAGCGGCTGAACGGCCTGAACACCGAGGCGGAGATCGAGGCCGAGGTGCGTCGGTTCTGCCGGCTCGGTGCCCTCCTGCGGATCATCCTGCACCCCGAGGAGGAAGACGATCCGGAGGTAAGGCGGCGGCTGGCCCGGCTCAACGCGTGGGACACGACCACCGTGTACCCGCTGCTGTTGCACCTGTTGGACAGCCGCGAGCAGGGGACGGCAACCTCTGAGCAGGTCGCATCGGCGATGCGGTACGTGGAGAGCTTCTTCGTCCGGCGTCTGGTGATCGGCCGGGCGACCGCGAACATCAACCGGATCCTGCTGCGCGTCGTGACTGATATGCGTACGGACCTGCCGGTTGACGAGGCGCTGCGGGCGTACCTGTCGGTCGGCCGGAAGTACTACGCCACCGATGCCAGCGTTCGGGAGGCGGTGCGGTCCATCCCGTTCTATCTCAACGGCCGCGCCAGCCAGCGCAAGCTCGTGCTTCGGTGGCTGGAGGAGTCGTACGCCAGCAAGGAGCCGGTGGCGCCGGACCTGCTGACCATTGAACACGTCATGCCGCAGAGCCCCACCACGGAGTGGCGACGGACGCTGAGCGAGGATCTGCAGGGCGAGGAGACCTTCGCCGAGGTGCACGAGGCTCTGGTCCACACGCTGGGGAACCTCACCCTCACCGGCTACAACGCTGAGCTGAGCAACAGCTCCTTCCTGGTCAAGCGGGCACAGCTGGGCAAGAGTGGGATCTCGCTCAACGGGGAGATCGCCGCGCAGAAGCGCTGGGGCCGCCCCGAGATCTATGCCCGCGCCGACGCCCTCGCCGAGCGGATCATCGCCCACTGGCCGGGGCCCACCGCGGAGGCGGGCAACCGCTCCGAGGTGCCCTGGGACGTCATGAACAAGGCGCTCGCCGCGCTGCCCGCCGGCTCCTGGACGGCGTACGGCGATGTCGCCGCGCTGATCGGCAGTCATCCCGTGCCGGTCGGGACCCGACTGGCCAACCATCCGGCTCCGAACGCGCACCGGGTGCTTCAGGCGGAAGGCACGGTGTCGCCCAGCTTCCGGTGGGTAGACCCCGTCCGGACGGACAACCCGTGCGACCTGCTGCACGCCGAGGGTATCGAGTTCGACAGGTACGGGCGGGCCAGCCAGGCGCAGCGCTTCGGCGTCGAGGAGCTGGCCCAGCTCGCCGGTCTGCCACAGCAGGATGTGTCGCGGAAGTTTCTCCGTCCCCGGTCCCGCCGTAGGGACGAGCTCGATGACCGGTTCGTCGAGCAACTGACCGACCTGCAGGATGCGCGGGTTGTGGCCGGAACGCTGGGTGTCATCGAGGCCTGGGTCAAGCTGGGTGGCAGGGCGCTCTACGGCTCGGCCGGCGAGACCTCGTGCTTGCTCATGGCCCGCGGTAAGGACCACGAGCTGGGCAACATCTGGCCCGCGGCGATCTACCCGAGTGGGAAGTTCGAGATTGTGTATCAGTACATGAGCACGAGGACGCCGTTCGACGACATCGCGCTTCGCGAGGCGTTCCGCCAGCGGTTGAACGAGCTGCCGGGGGTCAGGATCGCCGCCGCGAAGCTCGCCCTCCGCCCCGGCTTCCCCCTGGAGGTCCTCGCGGACGCCAAGGCTCGCGAGGCGTTGATCGCGCATCTTGACTGGTTCTATCGGCTTGCGGCGCGACCCGGAACCTGACCACGCCACCACCGTGGGGTGAATCGCCTTCCCGACACAAAGTCAGTCCGGCGGCCCCTCCCGGTCAGCCTTGGATCTCGTTACGGTGCGCACTCAAAACGCCCACCGTTCGTGGGTCCTACTGCCGGGAGCCGCCGGATCTGCCTACCTGCCTGACAGGTGTCGCTCGATCCGGTTCGGCTCCGGTGGGCCGGCATAGCCGATGTGCCGGTCTGGCCGGATCACGAAGGCCGCGGTACCGGCCTCGTACAGCTGCTGGGCGCTACGGCCCCGGTCGAGGAGGACCGGAACCGGGGCACGTACGGCCTGGGCCACCTGCCAGGCGGGGGTCAGGAGCCGCAGCTCGACCGCGCCGGGCCAGCGGCGGGCCAGCGTGTCGACCAGCCTGTTGATCTGTGTGGTCAGGGTCGGGTCGGGCTTCGGTGCGGCCAGCAGGAGGGTGTGGCGGTCGGTGGCGAGTTGGTCGTGCAGGCGTTGTGTCTGGTGGGTGCTCCCGTCGAACAGCGTCGGGTCGGGCAGGCGGTCCCCACCGTGCAGTCCGCCCTTGCGGCCGGTCACCCCGGCGGTGCCGCGGTAGCTGTGTGCGAGTTGGGACAGTCGGTGGGCGAGCAGTTGGCGGGCCGGCGTGCTGGCCTGTAGCCCGGACAGCACCAGGTCGCGTAGGTGCCGGCGCGGGTCGCCCCGTAACAGCATCGCCGCCGCGCCGAGGTGGGTGAAGCGGACGACCTGTCGTCCGATCCGATGCCGCTCGGCCTGGTAGCTGTCGAGTAGCGCGGTCGGTGCCCAGCCGGCGATCACCGCGGCGAGCTTCCAGCCCAGGTTGATCGCGTCGGCGACGCCGAGGTTGAGCCCTTGGCCGCCGAACGGGGTGTGGACGTGCGCTGCGTCGCCGGCCAGGAAGACGCGACCCGCGCGGTAGCTGTTCGCCTGCTTGCGGGCCAGGTGAAGGTCCAGAACTGGTCGGTGGATTCGATGGTGGCGGGGATGCCGGTCCGGGACAGGGCCGCCTGCGCGTCGCTGTGGGTGGGGGGTACCAGCTGGCCGGTGGCGTCGATGGTTTGGGTGTATGCCAGCCGGAACCGCCGTTGCCCGGGTAGGGGGAAGACGCCGTAGATCCCGCTGCTGTCACTGGAGAAGGTCATCTCGTTACGCGGCAATGGCCAGTCGACCGTCGCGTCGCAGAGCACCCACGGATCGCTGTACGTGGTGCCATCGAAGTCGATCCCGAGCAGTTCCCGAACCGTGCTGTGTGCGCCGTCGCAGCCGACGACCCATTGTGGCGTGACGGTTTCGGTGTCGCCGTCCGGTGTGGTGAGGGTGGCGGTGACCTCAGTAGCGGTCGCGTTGAGGCCGACCAGGGTGGTGTTGCGGTGCGGTGTGACGCCGTCCCGGGCCAGGTGGTCGATGAGGATCTGCTCGGTGCGGTACTGCGGAATGTCGACTAGGTGCGGGTACGCGGTGTCGTCGAGCAGGCGGAAGTCGACGCTGAGTCGGTCGCGGCGGCTGGTTCGCAGGGTGAGCAGGTCGACCCGCTGCCCTTCGGCGAGGATCCGGTCGGCCACTCCGAGAACGCGGAGATGCTCCAGCGTACGGGCGTGCAGCGCGGCGGATTTGGTCAGCTCCAGCGGGGCGGCGTGCTTGTCGATGACTCGGGTGTCGACACCGAGTCGGGTCAGTTGGGCGGCGAGGACCAGGCCGGTGGGACCGGCCCCGACGATCAGTACCTGCGGGTGTGGCATGTCGTGCACCTCTCTAACCGATGGCCGATGGCCGATGGCGCATGGCCAATAAAAGCGAGCACTCGCTCTCTTTCAGCGTGCGCCCGTCCGCTGGGCGCCGTCAAGAGCGAGTGCTCGCTTTACGATGAGTAGATGCCGAGAGTCTCCGAAGACCACCGTGCTGCCCGCCGCCGGCAGATCCTGTCGGCTGCCGCCACCCGCTTCGCCCGCGACGGCTTTCACCGCACCTCCATGCAGGACGTGGTGGATGAGTCCGGCCTGTCGTTCGGTGCCGTCTACCGCTACTTCCGCACCAAGAACGACATCGTCATGGCGATCTCTCTGGAGGCGATCGGCGTGATCGAGACGGTGGTCCGCGACGGTGTCCAGGCCGGTCATCCCGTCGCCGACCTGCTGGCTACCCTGCCCGGCGCGCTGCTCGACCTCGAAGACATCGATGAGCGGATGCGGCTGGCGGTGCAGGCGTGGGGGGAGGCGCTCCGTGATCCAGTCCTGGCCCAGCGGATGCAGGAAGGGCTACGGCGGGCTCGCACCGCGCTTCGGGAGAGCATCGAGGCCAACTGCGCCGACCGCGGCGTCCACATCGATGCGGACGCCGCGGCGCAGGTTCTGATCTCCATCATCCAGGGCTTTATCCTGCAACGTGCCTGGGATCCCCGCCTCGACGCCGACTCGTACGGCCGGGCGGCTCAAGCGCTGATCAGCGGCCGGTTCGGCGGCGTTGCGGCGGGGTAGCGTCGATGTCGAGCGACCGCTGGCGTGGCGCCGTGTCGCCACAGAATCCCCCTCCACACGAGAGTTTCGGCAACCTCGCCCAAGACACTGCGGAGCGTACTGCGGTGTGGCCTTGGTCTGATTGCCACACCTCAGGAAAGGGTCGTTAAAGGACGTCGAACTCGCTCTTCCCGGATTCCGTTCATTGTGCTGGCGGCCCTGGCCGCCCGGGGGCGATTTATCCACGACCTGTACGCCACCGGAACGGTCTGCTTCGGGCTTCGGAGTGGATCCGGGAGGTCGTCGCCCGCAAGCCGATGGCGCAGAACGGGCACCCCCGATGACCTGCGGCTGGTCGGGCGTACCTCGCCGGTGGGGCGTCGCCGACGGCGGGTTTGGCTCGGCGGCGGCAGGTGCTTGACGAGTTGTCCCTGGTGAGGGTGGTCCTGCCCGGGCGGGTTCTGGGGTGGGGGTGGGCGGCCGCACCGGCGGGCCGGCCGAGGTGACCTACCGGTGTGCGGACTGGCCTGGTGGGCGGAGAGTGGCACCGAACAGACCTTCCCGTTAGCCGAGAATTCGGTTAACGTGAATGCGCGGTTGGTGGGGCGCAGCAGATCGTTCCCGCCGGCTTGTTTGTGGTCTTCCCAGTAAAGCCGGGCTGTCTGCGTTGAGTCCGGTAACGCGCCATTGTCGGAGCTCTGAAATCTCTCAACAGGCTGGGCGGCCGGTTCCCCTGATAGCAGCAGCGGCGACCGCCGCCACTGAATATTGGAGGATCGGGTGCGGGAGTCGACATCGCCGCCGCTATACGTGGTGCCGGAGAAGGGCGGGCTCGCTGACCTCGTCGCGAGCAACGCCGCCGAGGAGCCGGATGCGCCGGTGTTCCACCGCAAGGTCGGGGACCGTTGGGAGCCGGTCAGCGCCGCGACATTCTTCACCGAGGTCACCGATCTGGCCCGTGGGTTGGTCGCCAAGGGGGTCGAGCACGGGGACCGGGTCGGCCTGCTCTCCAGTAATCGGTACGAGTGGTCGCTCCTGGACTTCGCCCTCTGGATGATCGGTGCGTCGCCTGTCCCGATCTATCTGACCTCCTCACCCGAGCAGATCGAATGGATTCTCGGCGACTCGGGTGCGGTGGCGGTCGTGGTGGAGAACGCGACGCACGAGGAGGTCGTCCAGGGATTGCGGGGGAAGCTCCCCGCCCTGCAGCATGTCTGGCAGCTCGACGCCGGGGCGGTGGAGGAACTCCGGGGCGCGGGTGCCGCGGTCGAGCCAGCTGTGGTGGAGGAGCGTCGGAAGGCCGTCCACCCCGGGGACCTTGCCACGATCATCTACACCTCGGGCACCACCGGGATGCCCAAGGGCTGCACCCTCAGCCACGCCAACCTGCTCGCTGGCTCCGGCAACTCGGTCGAACTGCTCCGCACCATGTTCGGGCCGGTGGGTGACCTTCCCGCCGCGACTCTGCTATTCCTGCCCCTTGCCCACGTCTTCGGCCGGATGGTGCAGGTCGGTGCCGCGGTGGCGCGGACGCCGCTGGCACACTGCTCCGATGTGAAGCAGGTTCCGGCGGAACTGGCCAGCTACAAGCCGACCTTCCTGCTCTCGGTCCCGTACGTGTTGGAGAAGGCGTACAACAGCGCCCGACGCAAGGCGTACGAGGGTGGCAAGGGCAAGATCTTCGACCGTGCGGCAGCGACGGCGATCGCCTACTCGGAAGCGCAGCAGCCCGGTCTGGGTCTGCGCCTCCGCCATGCTCTCTTCGATCGGCTGGTCTACAGCAAGTTCCGTGCCGCGTTGGGCGGAAACCTACGCTACGTCATCTCCGGGGGTGCGGCGCTGGGGGAGCGCCTCACGCACTTCTACCGGGGCTGCGGCATCACCGTGTTCGAGGGTTACGGGCTCACCGAAACCAGTGCGGCGGTCACGGTCAACTCGCTGGAGTCCTTCCGGCCGGGGACGGTGGGCCGGGTCCTGCCGAGCGTGCAGATGCGCATCGGCGACGACGGTGAGGTGCAGTGCACCGGCGACCCGGTATTCGCGGGCTACTGGAACAACGAGGCAGCCAACGCCGATGCCTTCACCGAGGATGGCTGGTTCCGCACCGGCGACATCGGAGAGTTCGACGACCATGGTCACCTGCGGATCACGGGTCGGAAGAAGGAGATCCTGGTAACCAGCGGGGGCAAGAACGTGTCCCCCACCCTGATCGAGGATCGCATCGCCTCCTCCCCCCTGGTTGCCCAGGCGCTCGTGGTGGGGGATGGGCAGAAGTACATCGCCGCGCTCATCACCATCGACTCGGAGTACCTGGAGCACTGGAAGGCCAGCGCGGGAAAGCCGGCCGAGGCCACCTCCGCGGAGCTGGCCAGTGACCCCGACCTCCTGCAGGAGTTGCAGCGCGCCGTGGACGCGGGCAACGCGGCGGTGTCCAGGGCCGAGGCGGTACGTCGTTTCCGCGTACTCCCCAGCGAGTTCACCGTGGAGTCCGGCCACCTGACGCCGTCGCTGAAGATGCGTCGCAAGGTGATCATGACTGACTTCGCCGGCGAGGTGGCCGAGCTGTACGACTGATCCACCCCTGGCCGTACCCCGGAAGGCCCTGCGCGTGCCACGTCACGTGTCAGGGCCTTCCGGCGTTCGTGCTCCCGGTAGCGAGCCTCGGGGTGCGGGCGGGCGGCAGGGCAGCGCCGGCAAAATGGATGGTGTGATGGCTCCGCGACCGCCGGCCCGGTACGGCTACCGCAGCCTCGGGGTCGAGTCCGGCTTCCGGGTCCGGTTGGCGGGCGCCGCCGCCAGCAAGCTGCAGGCCGGCATGTTCTCCTTCGCGCTGCTCTACGCGGTCTCCGCCGGTCGTTCCTACGGCGTCGCCGCGCTGGTGGTCGCGGTCGCCGCCCTCGGCGGAATCGCGGCACCCCTCCGTGGGCGGCTGCTCGACCGGTTCGGCGACAAGCGGGTCCTGTGGCCCATCCTGGCCGTGCATGTGGTCTCTGTGGCGGCACTGTCGGTCAACGAGGGGCTGCATGGGCCGGTGCTGGCCACCTTTGGGCCAGCGCTGGTGGCGAACGTGTCGATGCCTCCGGTCGGGGTGCTGTCGCGGGTCATGTGGCGCCGGATGTCGCAGCCGGAGAATCTGCGGAGCGCGTTGGCGCTCGACGCGGTGCTCACGGACCTCGCCTTCGTTCTTGGACCTGCCCTGGTCGGTCTGCTGACCGAAACCGTGTCGCCGATGGCCGGGTTGGTGGTTTCCAGCGGCTCGAGTGCGCTGGCGACGGTCCTGCTCCTGCGGGCGCAGGCCGGCCGGGAACCAGCCCGGAGAGGCGGCCGGAATCAGGTCGGGGACACCCACCGGCAGCCGTTGGCGGAAAGCCGCCGGGAGTCGGCCGGGGGTGCCCGTCGGGAGTCGGTTGCGGGCACCCGCCGAGAGTCGGGCGGCACCACCCAGGAGTCGGGACGGGGTGCCGGCGGTGGGCGGCACTGGGCTGGGCCGCTTGTGCTGGGGCCCCTACGCTGGCTGCTGCTCGTCGCCTGTCTCTTCTCCGCAGCGTTGCACGCCGTGCAGATCGCGCTCCCCGCGGTGGCTGGTCGGTCGGCAGGCGCGGCTCTGGTCAGCATCCTGTCTGTCGGCAGCATCGTCGGTGGCCTGGTCGTTGGGGTGCTGCGTAGCCGGTGGGTACCGCGCCTGCCCGTTCTGCTCCTGGGGCTTGCCCTCGCGTGTGTGACCCTGGTGCTGGTCGGTCGGCTGCCGCTGGGGCTGTTGGTGGCCGGGTGCCTCCTGGTCGGTCTCTTCATCGGGCCCACCTTCGTTTCCCTGTACAACGGTGCGGGTGACCTGGCGCCGTCGGGTACCGACGCGGAGACGCAGTCCTGGACCGGGGCTGCCATCCAGCTCGGCGCCGCCATTGGCGCTGCGGCCGGCGCTGCCGCTATCGAGGGCTGGGCGCCGCTGGCCGCGGTCGGGTTGGCTGCTGTGCTGGCGTTGTCCGGGGTTGGGGCGGGCCTTCGGGTGACCCGCTCACCGCGGCACCGCAGCCGACCGGAGGACCGGCGGCACCGCAGCCGACCGGATGGCTCCAGCCGGAGTGCACCTACCGCAGAGCCGGCCGAGGCCGGTCGTCCTCCCTCGGCTGAGGCCGGTCGTCTTTCCACGGTGACCAACAACCTTGACGTACCACCGGGCGTTGATCCTGGCGGTAGAGGTGTTTCTGCCCGCATTGAGGGATAGCAGGCTAGTAGTAGCAGTTGTCCTTCTTGCGGTACTTCACTGCGCGGAGGCGTACGCGATGCAGGGGTTCTGTCAGCGGCTGGGTCGGGGTGCCGGAGGGCGCCGAGCGGGACGCGCTGTCGTCGGATGGTTCGCCCTCGTGCTGGCGGTGACGGTAACGCAGGCGATCGGGGTGTCGCCGGTGTTGGCGCAGCACCAGCCCGGATCGACCACCGCGTCGGCGTTCCTGCTGGCCTGGGGAAACAACAACGATGGGCAGCTGGGCAACGGGGGTACCACCGGAAGTAACGAGCCGATCGCGGTGAGCCTGCCGCTGGGCGTCACGGTCACCGCTGTCGCCGCCGGTCGGGATCACAGCCTGGCGTTGACCTCGGCCGGTACCGTCCTCGCCTGGGGCGGCAACAGCTTCGGTCAGCTCGGGGACGGAACCCTGGTCGACCGTAGGGCGCCCGTGGAGGTGAGCCTGCCGGCGGGCACCACGGTTACCGCTGTTGCCGCCGGTGGCATCCACAGCCTGGCGTTGACCTCGGCCGGTACCGTCCTCGCCTGGGGCGGCAACAGCTTCGGTCAGCTCGGGGACGGGACCACGACCCGGCGTACCACTCCCGTCGAGGTGATCATGCCGTCCGGTGCCACGGTCACCGCTGTCGCCGCCGCCGAGAGCCACAGCTTGGCGGTGACCTCCGCGGGCGCCGCGTTCGGCTGGGGGCTGAACAGCCTCGGTCAGCTGGGCGACGGGAGCACCGACGATCGGAGCACGCCGGCCAGTGTCGCCCTGCCCCCCGGCGCCGAGGTCACCGCGATCGCCGCCGGCCGGCGCCACAGCCTGGCGGTCACCTCCACCGGCACCGCCTTGGCCTGGGGGTACAACGTTTTCGGCCAGCTCGGGGACGGGACCACCACCAACCGGAGTACGCCGGTCGGCGTCGCACTACCCCTCGGCGCCGACGTTGCCGCCGTGGTGGCCGGGCGCGTCCACAGTGCTGCACTGACCTCGGCCGGCACCGTCTTCGCCTGGGGGGAGAACAGCGCCGGGCAGCTCGGAAACGGGAGTAACAGCAGTAGCAGCGAACCCATCGATGTCAGCCTGCCCACGGGCACCACGTTCACCACCATCGCCTCCCGCGACAGCGACCACACGGTGGTGATAGCCACCGACGGCACCGCGCTCGCCTGGGGGAGCAATGTCTTCGGCCAACTCGGTGATGGAACCGGCAACAACTCCAACACACCGGTGGCCGTCACCCTGCCCTCCGGTATCAGCCTGACCGCCACCGCCGTCGGCGACAACCACAGCCTGGCCCTGCCGGCTCAGCAGGTGGGCTCCGCCACGACCCTGCAGGTCTCGCCGCCGGACCCGACCGTGGATCAGGACGTCACGCTCACCGCCACCGTCACCTGTGACCTCGGAGACCCGGCCGGCAGCGTCACCTTCCGCAGCAACAACACCGACCTCGCCACCGTGCCGCTGGACACCACCAACACCGCCACCCACACCACCCGGCTGCCCGCCGGCGCCAACACCCTCACCGCCGACTACACCAGCACCAGCACCGTCTGCCCGAACAGCCAGTCCGCGGCCACCACCGTCACCGTCGCCGACCCGACCAACCCCACCGACCCGACCGATCCCACCGATCCGACCGATCCGACCGATCCTGATCTGCCCATCACCGGGGCCAGCCTGCCCAGCCTGCTCGGCACCGCCACCCTGCTCATCCTCGCCGGCGTCAGCTTCATCTACCTCACCCGCCGACACCGGTCGGCCCACCACTGAGGTGGCCAGGTAGCGGTATCGGGCACCATTGCGGCCCATGGACCTTCTCGTAGTGGGCGGTAGTGGGCTGCTGGGTCGAGAGATCGTCCGCCAGGCGCGGCGGACCGGCCGTCAGGTGGCGGCGACCTTTCACCGTCAGGTGCCGCCGGTAGCGGGGGTGCGCTGGTGCAGGCTCGACATCCGACGCCGCGACGAGGTCGCCGCCCTGGTGCACCAGCTCCGACCCGGTGCGATCATCAATGCGGCGTACCAGCAGGACGACTGGGTCACCACCGCCGACGGCGGCATGTACGTGGCTGCCGCAGCCGCCGCCAGCGGGGCCCGCCTGGTGCAGGTCTCCAGTGACGCCGTCTTCTCCGGCACGGCGGAACGGTACGACGAGACGGACAACCCCGACCCGATCAGCCCGTACGGTGCGGCCAAGGCGGCGGTCGAGACGGCGACCAGGGGCCTGGCTCCGAGTGCCGTCATCGCTCGTACCTCGTTGATCATTGGAGCTGAGGGTAGCTCCCGCCCGGAGAAGCTGGTCCACACTCTCACCGCCGATCCCACCCGTGGGGTCCTCTTCACCGACGACGTACGCTGCCCGATCCACGTCACGGACCTGGCCGCGGCGCTGCTGGAGTTGGCCCATTCCGCCTACGCCGGAATCCACCACGTCGCTGGCGCCGATGCCGTCAGCCGCTACGAACTCGGCCTGCTCATCGCCCGCCGCGACGGTCTCGACGAGACGGTCCTGCCCGCCGGCCGCCGGGCCGACACCACCGTTCCTGGTCCGATCCGGGTCCGCCTCGACTGCACCGAGACCCAGTCAAAGCTGACCACCCAGCTCCGTGGTGCCCGGACGTTCCTTGCCCCTACCCGCCTAACTTGATCTTTAACTCCGCAGGTAGGTGCGCGCCCGTCACGGAGCCGCCCTTACTGGTCGGATATTCGCCTCGGGGTGGTGCGGTCGTCACCGGGTCGGCCCACGTAGGAAGTTCTCCAAGCCAGCCAGGTCGTCGGTATTGATGTGGTCCACCCCGGCCGCGCGCAGCTCGTGCCAGACGGCCTCTCGTTGCGCTCCGGGCTCGTCAGGCGTGGCCCAAAAGCGCACCCGCTGCCCGTTCTGGTGCGCGACGGCGATGATGTCGCGCAGCTGGGTTTGTTGCTCGGTCGGCATCGGGCCGACTCCCTGCCAGGCGAAAAGACTGTTCCAGTTGTCGCTGATCAGCGGCATGAACGCCGAAGTGGCACCGGTGTCGAGATCGGACATCCGGCCGTCGTAGAAGGCATACCGAACGGACTGGTCTTCCATCAGGTCCCGGGGCCGGTCCCCGCTGATCACGACCGTCACCGCGCTGGTGTGGACCTGGCCGAAGTCGTACCGGGTGAGCATCTCTCGGTACGACTGCAGGACCTGGTCGAGTTCGGTGTACGTCTTCGTGCCGCTGTTCTTGATGTCGACCAGCAATTGCAGCGGCTGCTGGCTACCCGGATACACCTGGCCGTTGTTGCTGGCCACCCGGGCCGCGAGCGGGTCCAGGTAAAGATTCTGCAAGGTCCGGCCCGGTCGCAGGTCCCAGAAATCGTGACCGACCAGCAGTTTGTCGCCGACCAGGTAGATGTCGGCCTCGACGCTGGTGAAACCGTGATCAAGGGCGTCCAGCAGTGGCCGCTCGTGCTCATAGTCGTTGTGTGCGTGCGCCTGTGCTAGTGGGCTGCTACTGCCAGCCCCCCAGGCGGGTGCTGCCCCCAGCAGCATCGTCGCCACCAGGCCCAGGGCCACCGACAACCGGCGAAGCATGAATCAACCTCCGAAGGTTTGAAAGCTCAAACGACACAGATGCTAGGCGCGGCCGGCGGCCGGCTGCCCAACCCACTGTTAACTCCAGCCGTACTTTGATCCGGCGATCCGCATGCCGCCCCTCGGTGTCATCCCTGGGGAAGGCGGCGTGACCTGGCACCGCAACATCCTTCCAGCCCGCCACGAGGGCAAGCCATCTCAGATGTCACCCGTCGGTGCAGCAGACCCTTTTGTTCGGAGGCGGGCGAGCTTGTTTCGGCCATGGAACACCGCTGGGCTGGGATTTCGATCGGCGGATCGACCAGGGTCATGTGGTGGGCGTTTCTGCGCGTCGATCCGGTAGCGGCCGCTAATAATGACTTCTGTCCTATTGGCGGAGGATTGTCCGCTCGGAGGTGGGTGCGATGCAGGGATTCTGCCAGCGGCGTGGCCGGGGCGGCGGAGTGCAGCCGGTGCGACGTGCGGTCGCCGGTTGGTTCTCCCTAGCGCTGGTGGTGGCGTTCTCGCCGGTGATCGGCGGAACGTCCGCGTCGGCGCACCACCAACCCGGATCGGCGCACCACCAACCCGGATCGGCGCACCACCAACCCGGATCGGCGCACCACCAACCCGGATCGGCGCACCACCAACCCGGATCGGCGCACCACCAACCCATATCGACCTCCGCCAGCTCCGACGCGATCTTCGCCTGGGGTGGGAACGCCGGGGGTCAGCTGGGCGACGGGACCACGGACAACAGCAGTGAGCCGCTCGCGGTGCGCCTGCCCGCGAGTACCACGGTCGCCGCCGTCGCTGCCGGTGAGCGCCACAGCCTGGCCTTGACCTCCACCGGCTCCCTCCTCGCCTGGGGCAGCAACTCTGAAGGCCAGCTCGGTAACGGGACCACCGTCAGCAGCGGCGAGCCCGTCCCGGTGCGTTTGCCCGCGGGTATCCGGGTCGTCGCCGTCGCTGTCGGGGCCAATCACAGTGTGGCGTTGACCGCCACCGGCTCGCTGCTCGCCTGGGGCGCCAACAACTCCGGCCAGCTCGGCAACGGCACGGTTACCAGCAGCAGCACACCCGTCGCGGTGCGCCTGCCGACGGGTACCGTGGTCGCCGCGGTATCCGCGGGCCGCGACCACAATCTGGTCCTGACCGCGACCGGGCCGGCGGCCCTGCTCGCCTGGGGGGCGAACAGCGAAGGCCAGCTGGGCGACGGAACCAGGTTCGCGCGCAGCGTCCCGGTCGCCGTTGCGCTGCCAGCCGGCCCCACGGTCACCGCCATCGCCGGCGGAGGCGACCACAGCCTGGCGTTGACCGCCGACGGCACCGCCCTGGCCTGGGGCAGTAATTCTCGTGGTCAACTCGGCGACGGCACCACCACGGACAGCCTCGTACCCGGCACCGTCGCCCTGTCCGTCGGCACCGAGGCCACCGCCGTTGCCGCCGGCCGTACGCACAGTGCGGTGTTGACCTCCGAGGGAACCGCTCTCGCCTGGGGCGGCAACCAGCTGGGGCAGTTGGGGAACGGCTCCACCTCCGACAGCAGCGAACCGGTCTCGGTCAATCTTCCGATCGGCATGCGGCTCACCGCCATCGCCAGTGGCGACAGCGACCACAACGTGGCGATAGCCGGTGACGGCACCGCCCTGGCCTGGGGCCTCAACTCGCAGGGGCACCTGGGGGACGGGACCACCACCGACAGCGCCACCCCGGTGGCGGTCGGTCTGCCCACCGGCACCACGCTGGAGATGATCGCCGTCGGCAACGACCACAATCTGGCCCTGCCCGCGCTCCAGGCGGCCTCGGCCACGGTCTTGCAGGTCTCGCCGCCGGACCCGACCGCGGATCAGGACGTCACGCTCACCGCCACGGTCACCTGCGACGCCGGAGACCCGGCCGGCAGCGTGATTTTCCGCAGCAACAACACCGACCTCGCCACCGTGCCGCTGGACACCACCAACACCGCCACCCACACCGCCCGGCTCCCGGTCGGCGCCAACACCCTCACCGCCGCCTACACCAGCACCACCAGCGCCTGCCCCAACAGTCAGTCCGAGGCCACCACCATCACGGTCGCCGAGCCCGCCGAACTGCCCACCACCGGAGCCAACCTGCCCACCCTGCTCGTCGCGGCAGCCCTGCTCATCCTCGGTGGCGCCGCCCTCATCCACCTCACCCGTCCGCGTCACCGGTACTGAACACCCTGGCCCTTTCGCTGCTGGTCCGGCCGGACCAGCAGCGGCAACCCAACTCCCGGTTGACCTGAGTCCGGGCGGGGCTCCCGGCTGATCGGAGAACGCCGGGGAGGGGTTTAGCGGCACGCGGCGCGGGTACCCGGCCCGAGATTTACGTCAAGTCGGTAGCACAGGGACTAGCGGTATGAAACAGGCGGGAGCGTGGTGTGGGGGTAGGGGAGCGGCGAGTTCACGTGCGGTGGGAGCGGCGGCCGTGAGTGAGGTCATGCTGCCCCAGCCGGTCGTACGCGCACCCGGGCCGGCGCTGGAGGTCGACCTGGCCGCACTCGCCGCCGACCTCCGGGCGGAGGTGGACGGTGAGGTCCGGTTCGATGCCGGTTCCCGGGCCGCCTACTCCACCGACTCCTCCAACTACCGGCAGGTGCCGCTCGGGGTGGTGCTGCCCCGGACGATCGAGGCGGGGGTGGCGGCGGTCGCGGTGTGCCGTCGGCACCGGGCGCCGCTGGTCTCCCGAGGCGGTGGCACCAGCCTGGCCGGACAGTGCACCAACACCGCCGTCGTGCTGGACTGGTCGAAGTACTGCAACCTCCTGCTGGAGGTAGATCCGCAGGCGCGGACCTGCCTGGTGGAGCCCGGCATCGTCCTGGACTCACTCAACGCCCAACTCGCGCCGACCGGGCTGGAGTACGGCCCCCGCCCGTCCACCCACAGCCGCTGCACCTTGGGCGGCATGCTCGGCAACAACTCCTGCGGCGCCACCGCCCAGCGGACCGGCAAGGTGGTCGACAACATCGTCGAGCTGGAGGTACTGCTCTACGACGGCACCCGGATCTGGGTCGGGGAGACCAGCGACGAGCAGTACGCCGAGATCCAGCTCCGTGGTGGGCGACCGGCTGAGATCTACCGGCAGCTGCGGGCGTTGCGCGAGGAGTACCTCGCCGACATCCGTACCCGCTACCCACACATTCCGCGCCGGGTCTCCGGGTACAACCTCGACAGCCTCCTGCCGGAGAAGGGCTTTCACGTCGCGCAGACCCTGGTCGGCTCCGAGGGCACGCTGGTCACCATTCTCCGGGCGCGGTTGCGGTTGGTGCCCGTGGTGAAGGCGTCCGCCCTGGTCTTTGTCAACTATCCGGACATCGCCGCGGCGGGTGACGACGTCATGCGGGTGCTGGCGCACCAACCGGTCACCCTGGAGGGGATCGACCATCGGCTGGTCGACGACGAGCGGCGCAGACGCGAACGGCCCGCGGGGCTTCGGGAGATCCCCGAGGGCGGCGCCTGGTTGATGATCCAGATGGGCGGGGACACGCCAGGACAGGCCCGTGCCGCCGCCAACCGACTGATCGCCGCCGTCCGTGGTGGCGGTGCGGGAACCGTGCACGAATTCAACGACCCGGCCCACGAGCGGCAGATGTGGCAGGTTCGGGAGTCATCCCTGGGAGCGACCGCACAGGTACGTGGCTCCGAGCGCACCTGGCCGGGCTGGGAGGATTCGGCCGTCGCCCCGGAGCAGCTCGGCGACTACCTGCGGGACCTGCGACAGCTCCTCGAGGAGTACGGCCTGGACCAGGCGTCGCTGTACGGTCACTTCGGGCAGGGGTGTGTGCACACCCGCATTCCGTTCGAGCTGAACACCCCCGACGGGGTGGGGCGGTTCCGGTCGTTCCTGGAGCGGGCAGCTGATCTGGTCACCTCCTACGGTGGATCTCTCTCCGGTGAGCACGGGGACGGCCAGGCCCGGGGCGAGCTGCTGCCGAGGATGTACGGTGGCCGGCTGATGCGGGCGTTCGGCCAGCTTAAGGCGATTTTTGACCCGGACGACCGGATGAATCCGGGCAAGACCGTGTCGCCCTACCCGCTCGACAGCCACCTGCGGTTGGGCGTCGACTATGACCACGGCCCGGTGCGGACCACCTTCGCCTACCCCAACGACGAGGGTAGTTTCGCCAACGCCGTGCTCCGCTGCGTCGGGGTGGGCCAGTGCCGCCGGCACGACGGTGCGGTGATGTGTCCCTCCTACATGGTGACGCGGGAGGAGGAGCACTCCACGCGGGGCCGCTCCCGGCTGCTCTTCGAGATGCTCGACGGTAGCGCCCGGGGCGGCAGCATCGACGACGGGTGGCGCTCCACCGCCGTCCGCGACGCCCTCGATCTCTGCCTGGCTTGCAAGGGCTGCAAGGCGGACTGTCCGGTGAACGTGGACATGGCGACCTACAAGGCGGAGTTCCTGTCCCACCACTATGCCGGGCGCCTCCGTCCCCGCGCGCACTATTCGATGGGGTGGCTGCCGGTGCTGGCGGCGGTGGCCGGAACCGTGCCGGGGGTGGTGAACGCCCTCACCCACGCGCCCGGTCTGGGCCGGCTGGCGAAGGCGGCGGGCGGCATCGACCAGCGGCGCGACATTCCGACCTTCGCCGCGGAGAGTTTCCAGCGGTGGTTCGCGCACCGGACCCCGACCGGGGACGGCCACCGCGGCGAGGTGCTGCTCTGGCCGGACACCTTCACCAACCGGCTCCATCCCGGGGTGGCCCAGGCCGCCGTGGAGGTGCTGGAGTCCGCCGGCTGGCGGGTCCGGGTGCCAGAGGGGCCGGTGTGCTGCGGGCTGACCTGGCTCTCCACCGGTCAACTCGGTGTCGCCAGGCGGGTGCTGCGGCGTACGGTCGCTGCCCTTCGGCCCCACCTACGGGCGGGTACCCGGGTGGTTGGTCTGGAACCGAGCTGTACGGCCGTCTTCCGTAGCGACGCCTACGAGCTCTTCCCGGACGACGAGGATGTCATCCGGCTCCGCCAGCAGACAGTCACCCTGGCCGAACTCCTGCATGAGCACAGCCCCGGCTGGCAGCCGCCGCGGCTGCCGGCGCACGCGCTGATCCAGACCCACTGCCACCAGCACGCCGTCCTGGGTACCGCCGCCGACCAGGCGGTGCTCACCGCCGCTGGGGTGCGAGCAGACTTTCTCGACTCGGGCTGCTGCGGCCTCGCCGGCAACTTCGGCTTCGAGCAGGGGCACTACGAGGTCTCCGAGGCCTGCGCCGAACGGGTGCTCCTGCCGGCCGTTCGGGACGCCAGCGACACCGATGTGATTCTCGCCGACGGGTTCAGCTGCCGCACCCAGGTCGAACAGAGCGCGTCCGGCGGTCGCACGGCGATCCACCTGGCCGAGCTACTGCGTGCCGGGTTGCACGGTGAGTCGGTGCTGCCCCGGCCGGAACGGCGCTGGGGGCGCCGGCCGCAGTCGCCGTCCCGGCGGGCGCGGCTGGCCGCGGTCGGGTTGGTCGGCCTGGCCGTACTCGCGCCGGTGGTCGCCCTGGTCGAGGCGAAGGTGCGGGGGTGGGGGAGGTCACGGCCACGGCGGCTCTGGTGAGGCGGGTTCGGCATCGGAGGGAGGGCGGAAACGATGGTGGCGAAACAGGCGCCTGCCCGGATCGTGGGCCGGGGGGAGCTGACCTCGACGGCGGCGGTGGGGGAGCTGACCCGGTTGGTCTGGGGCGGGCTGCTCCTGGCCGCGCCCGACCGGGTGCTGCGGGTGATGGGCGGCCATCCGGGTTCCACCCCGTCGGCGATCCTGCGGGTGCTCGGAATCCGGCACCTGGTGCAGGCCGCGGTGCTGCTCCGGTGGCCGACACCGGAGGCGTTCCGGCTCGGTGCGGTCGCCGACGGGCTGCACGCGCTGACCGCGGTGGCGCTCATCGCTGACCGGCGATGGCGTCGGGTCGCGTTGACTGACGCCGCCATCGCCACCGGGTGGACCATCCACGACGGTGTCGCCGCGAGCCGGGCGGGTGCCCGCGGCCGGCGGTGACGGGCGCCTGGTGGTGCCGAAGAAGGCCGCTACGCGGGCGGGCGCGGCGTACCTTTCGTGGGGCGCACCGCGAACGTTGGTGGGTCACGGCATCAGTCGGCGCAGGGAGCGGCGTGGCCGAGGCGTACGGCGGTTTCGAGCATCAGCGCGTGCACGAAGGCCTGCGGTAGGTTGCCCCGTAGCTGCCGCTGCGCCACGTCGAGCTCCTCGGTGAAGAGGCCCGGTGGGCCGCACCCCGCCCGGTTGCGCTCGAACCACCGGTTCGCGGCGACGGCGTCACCGGCCTGCCACTCGGCGAGCGCCGCGGCGAAACCGCAGAGCAGGAAGGCCCCCTCGGCGTCTCCCAGTGGGCGGCGGTCGGGTCGAAACCGGTACAGGTAGCCGTCCTTCTGGAGTTCGTTCAGCACGGCCCGGCGGGTCGCCTCGGTCCGGGGATCGCCTTCGGGGAGCGCGCCGCGGATTCCCGGCAGCAGCAACGCCGAGTCGACGCGGGGGTCGTCGTAGGCGCGCTGCCAGCGCCCGGAGGGGTGCAGAGCGTGCGCCGTGGTATGGGCGAGAATCGTGTCGGCGAGGGAGGCCCACCGGCCGGCCAGCCCGCCCGGCGCGATCCGGGCCGCCGCGCGCAGCCCGGCCACACAGGTCAGCTTCGAGTGGGTCCACTGCTGGGCCGGGAGCTCCCAGATGCCCGAGTCGGGCGACCGCCAACACTTCTCGATGGCCTGGGCGGCGACGGTCAGCGCCTGCCAGGAGGTGGACTCCAGCCGTCCCCGCTCGGCGGCGGCCGCCAGGACCAGCAGCACGTCACCGTAGGCGTCCAGTTGGAACTGGCCGCCAACCCAGTTACCGGTCCGGGCCTTGGCCCCCGGATAGCCGGGCAGGAAGGTCAGCTCCTCTTCCGAGGGGACGGGGCCACCGTCGATGGTGTAGGCGGGAGCGAGCCGATCGCCGTCGGCGAGGACCCGGTCGGTGAGGAACCGCACCGCGTCGTCGAGGAGCTCGTGCCGACCGATCAGGGCGGCGGCCTGTCCGGCGAACGACTGGTCGCGGATCCAGGCGTAGCGGTAGTCGTAGTTGCGTCCGGCGAGCGCTCGCTCCGGCAGCCCCGTGGTCACCGCGGCGACCATCCCGCCGCCGGGGTGGGTCAGCCCGCGCAGCACCGTGTAGGCGAAGACCGCATCCCGTCCCGCGGTGCCGCGGGACAGCGGGCGCAGTACGTCCTGCCAGGACTTCTCGGTGATCCGCCACAGCTCCGCGGCGTCGGGTGGCTTCCCCTCCAGTGGCTGGGTGGCGATCTCCAGCACCAGGTCAACCTGCCCACCGGCGGGCACCCGCAGCTCGCCGTCGAGCGGGCCCTCGGCGCTGGGCTCGAGCGGGTGGCCGCAGGTGTGGCGGAGGTGCAGGTTACCGGAGCGAGCGTGCCACAACCCCCCGTCCTGCCGTACCTGGCGGAGCGGCTCCCGGCCGAAGTTCGCCCGGGGGGCGAGCCGTACCCGGACCTTCGCGTCCTGGTCCACCGCGCGCACCTGGCGTAGCAGCACCACCCGTTGGGCGTCGCCGGGGAAGGCCAGGGCCTCCCGGGTTTCAATGATCCCGTCGGTGGTCACCCATCTGTTGATCCAGATCAGCGAGTCGGGCTCGTACTGGCCGCCCCAGACGAAGCGCCGTTCCGTCGGGGTCACCAGGTAGCTGCCCCGGCCACCGAGGAGGCTGCTGAACAGCGGCGGGTCGGCCCACCTGGGGGCGCAGAGCCAGACGATGTTCCCGTCCGGGCCGACCAACGCCCCCCGCTGCCCGTCGGCGAGTAGCGCGTACTCCCGGAGCACGTTCGGCGAGTCCAGGTGGCGCGCTTTGGGGCTGTTCGTCCGTTCGTTGCGGGCCACGGCAGCACCTCCCCGCCCCCCGTACCCGATCCGGCGGTCCCCGACACCCGTGGCGGCCGGCCAGCCGGCTCCCAAGCTGGGCCGGCCAGCCGGCTCCCACCCCGGCGGCCGGCCAGCCGGCTCGACTAACTCGAAACGCCCCGGGTAGACAGCGTGCCGAGGTGTGGAGCCGGAGCAGGTCAACCCGTTACGGGAGGTGGCGCGGATGGGGCACGGGCGGCGGGAAATTCAGGTGGCGGTGGTCACGGGTGCCAGCGGCGGGGTCGGGCGGGCCACCGTACGGCAGCTGGCGCGGCCGGGGGTCACGATCGCCCTGTTGGCCCGCGGTCGTGCCGGTCTCGACGCCGCGGCCGGCGATGTCCGCGCCGCCGGCGGCCACGCGGTGCCGATCGAGGTCGACATGGCCGACTACCACCAGGTCGCCGCCGCCGGCCAGCGGGTCGAGGACGAGCTGGGGCCGATCGACGTGTGGATCAACGTGGCGTTCAGCTCGGTCTTCGCGCCCTTCCAGCAGATTCGACCCGAGGAGTTCCGCCGGACCACCGAGGTCGCCTACCTCGGCTACGTCTACGGCACCCGGGTGGCCCTGGATCACATGGTCCCGCGGGACCGGGGTGCGATCGTGCAGGTCGGATCGGCGCTGGCGTACCGGGGAATTCCCCTGCAGGCCGCCTACTGTGGGGCCAAACACGCCATCGTCGGGTTCACCGAGTCGCTCCGTTGTGAGTTGCTGCACGACAAGAGCAACGTCAAGGTCACCATGGTGCACCTGCCGGCGATGAACACCCCGCAGTTCTCGTGGCTGTTGTCCCGGTTGCCGCGGCACGCCCAGCCGGTGCCACCGATCTACGAGCCGGAGGTCGCCGCCCGCACCATCGTCGCCGCTGCCGCCCGGCCGGGGCGGCGGGCCTACTGGGTGGGTACGCCCACCGTCCTGACCATCCTGGGTAACCGGCTGGTGCCGGGGCTGCTGGATCGCTACCTGGGCCGGACGGGTTATGACTCGCAGCAGACTGACCAGCCCGTCGGGCCGGACCAGCCGGTGAACCTGTGGCAGCCGGCCGATGGGTCGGGCGGCCACGACTTCGGTGCGCACGGGGCGTTCACCGATCGCTCGCTGCGGCACAGTCCACAGGCCTGGCTGTCCCGGCACCGGATGGTGTCGGTGGCGGGGGCAGCGGGGTTGCTCTTCGGCCTGCTCGCCTGGCGTCGTATCTGAGCGGCCGGCCGGGTCAGCGCCGACGGCTGGAGCCGCCTGTGGCGCTGACCCGGCCCGGGCCGGTCGGATCCCGGTTAGCGGACCGGGCTGAGGCCGCGGGCGGCGAGGTAGCCCTCGTCGGTCACCCGGTCCGGGGTGACGATCGCGGTGGGTTCGGTCTGCCGGGCCTTCACCCATTCCTGGTGGAACGCGCTTCCCGGCGCGACCTCCGCCCGCCGTGCGGGTTCCTGGAGCGGGTTGATCGGGGCCACCAGCGCTGGTCGAGCCAGGGCTGGCGCGTGGGCCGCGGTGTCGCGGGCGAACTCGGCCAGGGCGAGCGCGGCCGGCTTCGGTCGGTGGTCCACGGTGAACAGCCCCAGATCGTATTCCCGGTCCGGGAAGTCGGCGAGGCGACGATCGATGTCGTGTGAGGACCACCAGGTGACACCCCACAGTGCCGGGTTGGCAGCCACCGTCGCCAGGGTACGCGCGACGAATTCGCCGGCCTGCTCCGCCGGTACGTCCGGCCGGGGCACCCCGACCTCCTGCAGCCACACCGGGCGGGTCGGGTCCGGGGCGCTCGAGGCGGCGAGCTCCAGCAGGTAGTCGGCGTGTGACGTGGTGGCCGGCCCGAGCGGCCCGTCAATGCGCGAGGTGCCGTTGAACACCCAGGAGTGCACCGTGGTCAGGTCGCCCAGCTCGACCGCCTCGGCGGGGTGGAAGGGGTGATCGGGGGCGTACCACGCGTCGTCGAAGACGGAGTGCAGGCGGAGTGCGTCGGGCGCCGCGGTGCGGACCACCTCGAGTAGCTCCGCCGCCCACTGGTGGGAGGCGTCCGGGGTGGTGGGGTTGGCCGGCCAGAGGTTGTTGACCTCGTTGCCGAGGGTGATGGCGAAGACGTTGGGGCGCGTCGCGACCTCGGTGCTGAGCCGTCGGACGTACTCGTTGATGCCGTCGCGTGCCGTCCGGTCGGTGAAGATGCTGCTCTGGTGCCAGGTAAGCACCCAGGAGGGCAGGAAGTCGAAGCTGGACAGATGCCCCTGGAGCAGGTCGACCGAGACCCCGAGGTCGAACTCCGCCGCTACGTCGATCAATGAGAGCAGGTCGTCGATGGGCCGTTGGCGTAGGAGCGCGCGGTTGGGCTGGATCCACGGCCAGATCGGGAAGACGCGTACGTGGTCCAGGCCGATGCTCGCCAGGTCTTCGAGGTCGCGGCGGGCTGCGTCAGCCGAGAAGTCGAGCCAGCTGTAGAACCAGCCCTCGGACGGTACGTAGTTGGCGCCGAGGCGGAACCTTCGGGTGCTCTGCGTACGGGCATTGGTGATCAAAAGGTCCTCCATGTGGATAGCCAGGCACAGATGGGGTGCTAAACCGATTTATTTCACACCTCGAGTGCTACTCGACACGCGAGCATCGACCCGGGAGTACTAGTTGCGGGTCGGCGAGGTGCTCTCCCGCGTGATCAACCGGGGTGTATCGGTCTTGTGGTTCTTCGTCTTCGTGGGGTTGGCCAGGACCGCCATCATGGTCTGGGCCGCCTGCACGCCGAAGCGGTAGGTGTCGCGGGACAGCGCGGTGAGGGAGGGGTGGGTGAGCTGGGCCAACACCGAGTCGTCGAAGGAGATGATCGACAACTCGTGTGGGACGGTGACCCCCATCTCCAGTGCGACGCCCAGCCCGGCGACCGCCATCAGGTCACTGTCGTAGATGATCGCCGTTGGGCGGTCGGCTCCGGCGAGCAGCTTGCGCGTGGCGGCCGCGCCCTGGGCGTCGCTGAAGTCGGTGTGCAGTGACCGGGCGCGGGGGAGCGTCAGCCGGGTGGCGGCGTCCCGCAGTGCTCGGGAGCGGCGCTGGGTGTGCTGAAACTCGGGTAGCCCCGACACGTGGGCGATCCGGGTGTGGCCGAGCACCGCGAGGTACTCCACCGCCGAGAGCATCGCCGCTCGGTCGTCGGCCCAGACCGAGGAGACGCGCCCGTGCCGGCCGGGCCCGCCGACCACGACGGCCGGGATCTTGAGCTGCTCCACCACGGCGATGCGGGGGTCACGAACCTTCAGGTCGATCAGTACCAGGCCGTCCACCCGGCGTTCGGAGACCCAGCTCCGGTAGACCTCGATCTCCGCCTGGGTGTCCTCGACGATCATCAGGTGCAGCGCGATCGACTGGCTGGAGAACTCCGCCTGCAGGCCGGAGAGGAGGCGGGCGAAGAAGGGCTCCACGCCGAGGGTGCGCGCGGGGCGCGCGATCACCAGCCCGACCGCGTCGGCTCGGGCTCCGCCGAGGGCTCGCGCCGCGCTGTGCGGACGCCAGTTGATCTCCTCAGCCACGCGGAGGATGCGCGCCCGGGTGGCCTCGCTGACGCCGGGCCGGCCGTTGAGCGCGAACGAGACGGCGCCCTTGGAGACCCCGGCCCGCCGGGCGATGTCGGCGATTGTCGGTCGCTGCATCTGGCGACGCTCTCCCTCCACGCGGCTACCGAGAAGCGACGGTCGGTAGGCCGCTCTTGACACGTGATTCTAACCGGGGGGATAGTCCGTTCACTAGACCGGTTTATCATTGCCGGCGGATCGCCTGTGAGCACCGGACACGCCCGATCCGACGGGGTGGCCGGCTGACTAAAAGTTAGGGGCGGAGAGAGATGCGAACACGCTTGGCCGGGCTTGCCCTGTCGTCGGCTGTGCTGACGGCCGTCGCGGGATGCGGGCTGTCCGGCACGGACACCAGTGATGACCAGGTCGACATCACCGGTGAGGTCAAAGGCACTGTGACCCTGCAGACCTGGGCCCTGAAGCCCAAGTTCACCGACTACATGCAGGGTGTTATCGACGGGTTCGAGGAGAAGTACCCGGGAACGACCGTCAAGTGGCTGGACCAGCCCGGTGACGGTTACTCGGAGAAGGTGCTCAGCCAGGCGGCCAGCAATGAGCTGCCCGACGTGACGAATCTCCCACCGGACTTCGCCCTGCCGCTCGCCGAGCAGGGGTTGCTGCTCGACGTCGACCAGGCCGACGACAAGCTCCGCGAGGAGTACGTCGCGGGCGCCGTCGCCTCCTACGAGTACGCCGGCCAGACCGGGGTCTACGGCTACCCGTGGTACCTCAACACCGACGTGAACTACTGGAACACGGAGCTGCTGTCCCAGTACGGGTTGGACGCCACCACGCTCCCGACCACGATCGAGGAACTGGTCGACCAGGCCCGGATCGTCAAGGAGAAGTCCGACGGCAAGGTCCACCTGCTGAGCCGGATGCCCAGCGTCGAGGATCTGACCCAGGCCGGAGTCGACATCCTTTCCTCGGACGGCAAGGAGTTCGTCTTCAACACCCCCGAGGCCGTGGCGGTCCTCGACACCTACCGGGACGCGTTCGCCGAAGGGCTCCTGCCCAGCAACGTGCTGACCGACGCCTACCTCGGCAACATGGAGCTGTTCAAGAAGCAGCAGGTCGCCTGGACCACCGGTGGCGGTAACTCGATCAACACCATCAAGGTCGACAACCCGTCGCTGGCCGAGAAGATCATCGCGTCACCGGCGATCGGCACCCCGCCGCTGTACACTCAGGGGCTGTCGGTGGCCAAGGGCAGCGACAACCTGCCCGCGGCCGTCGCCCTCGCCCGTTGGGTGACCAACGCGGAGAACCAGGCGGCGTTCGCTGAGGTCGTGCCCGGCATCTTCCCGAGCACGGTCGCCTCCGCTGAGGATCCGCAGTTCAGCGAGAGCGACGGCACCAACGCCGGGGACGCGAAGAAGATCGCATTCACCTCGCTGGCCGAGGCGGAGCTGTTGAAGCCAGTCATCGTTGACCAGGCGATGGCCGACTTCATCAATCAGCAGTTCTCCCTCGCGATCAGCGGAGATATCACCTCGCAGCAGGCGCTGGACAAGGCAGTCGAAAAGTGCAACCAACTGCTCAACAACTGATCGGCCGAGTCGGGCCGGTCCCACGTTGACCAGCGGTGCTCGGCCGGACCGGAACCCGGCCGGCCGAGCACCGCCCGCGCCGCGGCGCCACCACTGCCATCACCTCTCGTTGCGCGACTTACCGCATCGCCGCGCCACCCAACCGGAAAAGCAGAGCGGGACGTAATGAAAACTCAGCGTTGGTTCACCCCCTGGCTGTTGCTCGGGCCTGCCCTCGTCTGGCTGCTGGTGTTCAACCTCTGGCCAGCGATCAACACCGTGGTCCTCGCGTTCACCAACGCCAAGCCACTCGGCGGTGGAAACTTCACTGGACTGGCCAACTTCGAGCGCATGCTCAACGACGATCAACTCGTCTATGCGCTGGTGAACAGCATCGTCTATATGCTGGTCTGTTTACCCCTGTTACTCTTCCTGCCGCTGCTGCTCGCGGTGTTGCTGGAGAAGAAGCTGCCGGGCATCACGTTCTTCCGTACCGCCTTCTACACCCCGGTGATCGCCTCCGCGGTGGTCGTGGCGCTGATCTGGACCTGGTTGCTGGAGGACCGCGGCCTGGTCAACGGGCTGGCCCAGCAGCTCGGCTTCCTCACCGAACCGTTGCCCTTCCTCAGCGGACGCTGGCTGCTGCTGTTCAGCGCGATCAGCCTCACCGTGTGGAAGGGGCTGGGTTACTACATGATCATTTACTTGTCGGCGTTGGGGAACGTCTCGCGCCAGCTACACGAAGCGGCCGCGGTTGACGGCGCCGGTCCGATCCGCCGGTTCTGGTCGGTCACGGTGCCCGGCGTGCGCACCACGATGTTGCTGGTCAGCGTCCTGGTCACCGTCTCCGCACTGCGGGTCTTCACCGAGCTGTTCGTCCTCACCAACGGCACCGGTGGGCCCGGCGGCCGGACCATGTCCCTGGTCATGCTCATCCAGATGTACAGCCGGGGCTTCACCGGGCACCTGGGCTACGCCTCGGCGCTCAGCCTGGTGTTGTTCGTGATCACTGTCGGCCCCATGCTTCTCCTCCTGCGCCTGAACCGGAAGGCGGCCTAGCCATGACCCAGCTCACCACCCCACCCGCCGGCGCTCCGGCGAAGAAGCCCGCCTCCTTGCCGAGGCGACCGCGTCGGGGCTCGGGTTTCGGCACCATGCGGCGGCGCGAGAAGGTGCTCCGGTACGTGTTGCTGCTGTTTGCGCTGGTGGTGACGGTCGGGCCGTTCGTGTGGCAGCTGTCCACCTCCCTGAAGGGCGCCGGCGAGAACATCTACACCTCGACCCCGCAGTTCATTCCCTCCAATCCGACGTTCGACAACTACCTGCGGGTGGCCGAGACGATCCCCGTCCTGTCGTACGCGAAGAACTCGCTGATCGTGGCGGCGATGGCGGTGGCCGGTAACGCCGTGGGCTGCACCCTCGCCGGGTTCGCTCTCGCCAAGCTGCACTTCCGAGGCCGGACGCTGTTTCTCGCGCTGGTGCTCGGCACCCTGGTGCTGCCCGGCGAGGTGACGATCGTCTCGCAGTACGTGACGGTCCGCAGCCTCGGTCTGGCCGACACCTTGGTCGGTGTGGCGCTGCCCACCGCCGTCGCCATGCTGAACGTGCTGTTGATGCGCGCGGCGTTCATGGCGATCCCCGACGAGATGGACGAGGCGGCGGTGATCGACGGCGCGTCGGCCTGGCAACGCCTGATCCATATCGGGCTACCCAACGTGCGGGGCATGCTCAGCGTCATTACGATCTTCGCCTTCATCGGCGCCTGGGATGACTTCCTGTGGCCGTTGATCGTGCTGACCGACCCGCAGAACTACACCCTCACCGTCGGCCTGCAATACCTCAGCGGGGCGTTCACCGCGAACCCGCGGGTCATCGCGGCCGGCACGATGATCGCGTTCATTCCGATCGTCATTGTCTTCGCGACGCTGCAACGGTTCTTCTTCCGCGGCGTCGAGGAGGGGGCGATCAAGGGGTAACCCTCGCCCCACCCCCACCCCCCACCCCCAATGGAGGTGATCCTGGATGCGACGCCTGCTTCTGTCCCTGCTGGTTGGTGCCACAGTCGTGGCTGGCAGCACCCTCAACGCGGCCCCCACCGCGGCAGCCAACACCAACCCGCAGGACGGCAGTCAGCCGTACGCCTCGTACTGGTTCCCGAACGAGATCCTCGACTGGGACCCGGAGACCGACCCCGACGCCCGCTTCAACCGAGCGACTGTTCCGCTCCAGGAGCGGGTCTCCGACCCCGCGCTGAAGGCCAACCCGAACGCGCGGGCCGGCGAGGGCGAGGTGGCGTCACTGGTGTCGTTCGCCCCGACGTCGGACAACCCGTCCCAGGGCTCGCTCGACGAGGACTACTACGCGTTCGGTCACTGGCAGTACATCGACACCCTGGTCTTCTGGGGCGGATCGTCCGTCGAGGGCCTGATCCTGGCGCCGAACCCGACGGTGATCGACGCCGCGCACCGCAACGGCGTCAAGGTGTACGGCACCGTCTTCTTCCCGCCGGTCGCCTACGGCGGCAAGCTCGAATGGGTGCACGACTTCGTGCAAAAGTCGGGCTCGACCTATCCGGTCGCCGACAAGCTCGCGGAGGTCGCCGAGTACTACGGCTTCGAGGGCTGGTTCATCAACCAGGAGACGACGGGTGGCGACGCCGCCCTCGCCACCGAACTTCGCAATCTGATGACCTACGGCCGGAACAAGGGCGTGGAGTTCATGTGGTACGACGCGATGACCGAATCCGGCGCCATCTCCTGGCAGAACGCACTCACCACCGCCAACGACTCGTTCCTGGGTGGCCCGGCGCCGGTGTCGGACTCGATGTTCCTCAACTTCTGGTGGTCCACCGGCGGCCTGGCCTCCTCCCGGGACCGCGCCGAGTCACTCGGGCGGAGCGGGTACGACCTGTACTCCGGCATCGACACCGAAGCCAACGGCTACCAGACCAACGTCAACTGGAACGCCCTGTTCCCCGCCGGTGAGTCGCACGTCACCTCCCTGGGCATCTACCGCCCGGAGTGGACCTGGACGTCGTCGAGTGGACCGGCCGACTTCCGGGCACGCGACTCCCGCTACTGGGTCGGCGCGAACGGCGACCCGTCGAACACCACGACCTCCTCGCCCTGGAAGGGGCTCGCCAACTACGTCGCCGAGTCCACGCCGGTGACCCAGAAGCCCTTCGTGACCAGCTTCAACACCGGAAACGGTGATGCCTACCACGTCCTGGGTGAGCGGGTGCACACCGGCGGCTGGAACAACCTGTCGCTGCAGGACGTGCCGCCGACGTACCAGTGGGTTGTCTCCTCGACCGGCACGAAGCTGACGCCGTCGCTGGACTTCACCGATGCCTACGAGGGCGGCTCGACGCTGCGGCTCGACGGCAGGCTGGACGCCACGAACACCGTGCGCCTCTACCAGACCGACCTGCCGGTCGCCGCGGACACCAAGCTGTCGACGGTCGTCAAGACGCCGGCCGCCGGTGCGACCCACCTGAGCGTGGCGGTGGCCTTCACCGACGCCCCGAACACCTTCACCACTCTCGACCTCGGGTCGACCGCCGGTACCGGTTGGGAGCGTCGCGTTCTCGACCTGTCCGCGTACGCCGGTAGGACCATCGCCCAGATCGGGCTGCAGGCGTCGGCGCCGGCCGTTGTTCCGTCCTACGACATCAAGGTCGGCCAGCTCGCCGTGTACGACGGGGCCGTGGACACCGCTGCCGCGCCAACCGATCTGACCGTGCTGGGCAGCACCGACGTCTCGGCGACCCGCAAGTCGTTGCGGCTGGGCTGGACCCCGTCGAACAGCGGATCGGTGCACCACTACGAGGTGTACCGTCGCAACCCGGACGGCAGCCGTACCCACCTGGGCGCGACGCCGAACGACGTGTACTTTGTGCCGCAGCTCGACCGGGTTGGCGCCGAGAACAGCACGGTCATCGAGGTCGAGGCGGTGTCGACCGAGTACGGCCGCTCCACCGCGGCGACCACGACCGTCACCTGGTCCGGTACGGGGCCGATCACGACGAACCTGGCTCTGGACCGGCCGGCGACGGCGTCCGGGCAGTGCACCGCTGCCGAAGGACCCGCCAAGGCCGTCAACGGCAGTGTCTCCGGCGGGAACAGCGACAAGTGGTGCACGACGACCGCAGACCAGTGGCTCGAAGTTGACCTGGGCTCGGTCCGTTCCCTCGACCGGTTCGTCGTCGCACACGCCGCCGCGGGTGGTGAGCCGGCCTCGTGGAACACCCGCGACTTCACCATCGACGTACGGTCCACGGCCTCGGACCCGTGGACCACGGCCGTCACCGTCACCGACAACACCGCCGAGCTGACGACACATCCGGTGAGTGTCAGCGCACGGTATGTGCGGTTGGTGGTCGACACCCCGACCCAGGGCGGCGACCCCGCCACCCGCATCTACGAGTTCGAGGCCTGGGGAGAGTAGCCTTCCCACCTGCCACCAACGTGAGCCTGTTTGCGCTGGTGGGCGTACCAATCAAGAAAGGATGACCCCGTGTCGGTCATGATTACCGCCGTCGAGTCCACCGACCTGTTCGTCGGTACCGAGGACAACCCGCGTCAGGTGCTCCGCGTGACACTTGACGGCCCGCCCGGTCCGGTCACCGTCACCGGGCCCGGTGTCTCCGGTAACGCGACCGGCACGGGCGTCGTCGAGGTCCCCCTGGACATCGACGACCGAACCCCCGGCAGGAAGCTGCCGGTAACCGTCACGGCCGGCGACGCGACCGCCGACGCAACGGTCGTGGTCGCCGAGCCGGGCTGGACGATGTTCCTCGTCTCACACTTCCACTACGACCCGGTGTGGTGGAACACCCAGGCCGCGTACACCTCGCCGTGGGAGTTGCTCTCCGGTGACGCCACCACCCGGCCGCTCTGGGAGCGCAACGGCTTCGCGCTGGTGGACGCGCACATGGACCTCGCCCTGCGCGACCCGGTGTACACCTTCGTCCTCGCCGAGATCGACTACCTGAAGCCGTACTTCGATCTGCACCCCGAGCGTCGGGCGGACCTGCGCCTGCTGATCGAGCGCGGCCAGGTGGAGCTGATCGGCGGCACCTACAACGAGCCCAACACCAACCTCACCGGCGCCGAGACCACCATCCGGAACATCATCTACGGTGTCGGCTACCAGCGGGACATCCTCGGCGGTGACCCGCAGACGGCCTGGCAGCTGGACGTGTTCGGGCACGACCCGCAGTTCCCGGGCTACCTCGCCGACGCCGGGCTGACCGGTTCGGCCTGGGCCCGCGGCCCGTTCCACCAGTGGGGGCCGATCCAGAAGAACTTCCGCGAGGCCAAGAACGACGCGACGGTAATGCAGTTCCCGAGCGAGTTCGAGTGGATCTCGCCGTCGGGGCTCGGTGTCCTCACCCACTTCATGCCGCACCACTACTCGGCCGGCTGGTGGATGGACTCCTCGCCGGACCTGGCCAGCGCCGAGAAGGCCGTCTACGAGCTGTACCAGCGCCTCAAGCCGGTCGGCGCGACGAAGAACCTGCTGCTGCCGGTGGGCACCGACTACACCCCGCCGAACAAGTGGGTCACCGAGATCCACCGCTCGTGGGCCGAGAAGTACGTCTGGCCCCGCTTCGTCTGCGGTAACCCGCGGGACTTCCTCGACGCCGTCCGCGCGGAGCTGGCCGAAGCCGGACGCCGCCCCAGCCCACAGACGCGGGACATGAACCCGGTCTACACGGGCAAGGACGTCTCCTACATCGACACCAAGCAGGCGCAGCGGGCCGGCGAGGTCGCCGCCGTGGACGCGGAGAAGCTGGCGACGCTGGCCGCGCTGGAAGGGCTCGGTCGATACCCCGACGCCGCGCTCGACAAGGTCTGGCGGCAGCTGGCCTACGGCGCCCACCACGACGCCATCACCGGATCGGAGTCCGACCAGGTCTACATCGACCTGCTCTCCGGCTGGCGGGAGGCCTACGACCTGGCGGCCACCGTCCGGGACCGGTCGTTGGAGGCGCTCGTCGGGACGGTCGACACCACCGGTGACGGAACCCCGATCGTCGTCACGAACACCCTCTCCTTCGTCCGCTCCGACCTGGTGTCGGTCCGGCTCCCCGAGGGCCACGACGGTGGCCGCGTGATCGACGACACCGGCGCCGAGGTGCCGGCCGTCGTGGACCGGGGCACGGTGCGCTTCCACGCCGCCGACGTCCCCGCCCTGGGCTGGCGGACCTGGCGGCTGCTGCCGGGCGTCTCCAGCGCCGAACCGGCCTGGACGCCCGCCGACGGTGCCGCGATCGAGAACGCCTACTACCGGGTCACCGCCGACGCCGAGCGCGGTGGCGGGCTCGACAGCATCTACGACAAGATCTCGGACCGCGAACTGATCCGCGCCGACCACCTCGGCAACGAGCTGCGGATCTATGAGGAGTACCCGACCCACCCCGACTTCGGCGAGGGTCCGTGGCACCTGCTGCCGAAGGGCCCGGTCGTGGGCAGCGCGGCGGCGGGGGCGACGGTCCGCGTCGAGACCAGCCCGATCGGCACCCGCCTGGTGGTCACCGGCGTCGTGGAGGAGATCGGCTACGAGCAGACGATCACGCTCTGGCACGGTGTGCGGCGGGTGGACTGCCGTACCCGCATCGTCGACTTCGCCGGCGCCGACCGGCTGGTTCGGGTGCGGTTCCCGGTCGACCTGCCCGGTGCCCTGCCGGTCTCCGAGGTTGCCGCCGCGGTGGTCGGCCGTGGATTCGCGCTACCGGACGTGGACGCCGCAACCGCGCCCTGGACGCTGGACAACCCGGCCAACACCTGGTTCGGGCTCGGCTCCACCGCACGGGTCTCGCTCACCGACGCCGCCGGTGCCCCGGTGGGGGACCGCGCCCTCGGCGTCGCCGAGGTGGTCACCCCCACCCTCGAGGAGGCGGCCGACGCCCGCGACCTGGTCGTCGCGCTGGCCGCGGTCGGTGTCACGGTGACGACCGCCAGCGCTGACTGGGCGCGGTACGGCTGGCTCGACGTCGACTCGAACCTGCCGGACTTCCGCATCCTCATCGGTGGGGCGCAGACCAACGACGCCACCCGGGAGCTGCTGGAGCGGGCGGGCCCGGAGTACGTCGAGGCGCTGGAGCAGCACGGCCGGGTCTGGATTCCCGCGGAGAAGCCGCTGCACGAGGTGTGGCAGCCCAACGCCGACCTGCGGGACCTGCGGGCGCTGCCGGCGCTCGTGGTCACCGACGTCGCCGCGCTCACCGAGGATGTCGCGGACGCCCAGATCCAGGCGCCCTGCCCGGGTTCGATGCCTGCCTCGGAGCTGCTGGTCAACCACACCGTGGCGATGCTCACCTACGGGCTGCCCGGCTTCGCCGTCGACCCGACCGGCGCGCTGCACCTGTCGCTGATGCGTTCCTGCACCGGCTGGCCGTCCGGGGTCTGGATCGACCCGCCGAAGCGGACCCTGCCCGACGGCGCCTCGTTCCAGCTGCAGCACTGGACCCACGAGTTCAACTACGCGGTGACCAGTGGCGACGGTGACTGGCGGGCGCTCACGCTGCCCGCACAGGGCCAGGAGTTCAACCACCCGCTGTACGGCCGGGTCGTGGAGAACCACCCGGGAACGAAGCCGGCGACGCACTCGTACCTGGGGGTGGAGCCCGCCCGGGAGGTGCTGATCGGCACGCTCAAGCCGACCGGTAACCCGATCGCGCACGGCGCCGCCGCGTCCTCGGACCCGGCGGACGCGGTCAGCCTGCGGCTGCTGGAGTCCACCGGGCTCGGCCGCTCCGCGACCCTGACCGGGGCGCTGGCCCTGTCCGACAAGCACCAGGCCGACCTGCTGGAACGTCGTGGTGCGCCGCTCGCGGACTCGATCGAGTTGGCGGGTTCGCAGGTCACCACGGTCGTCGGGGTACCGGCCGCGGCCCCGCGCAGCGAGAAGCCGCTCGGACCCGAGGTCGAGATCGCCCAGCCGGTGCACTCCCGGTACTGGTTGCACAACCGGGGCCCGGCGCCGATGGGCTACCTACCGGTCTCCGTGGGCGTCTCACCGGGGCTGCTGCGTACCGTCAGCGAGCCGGTCGAGGTCTCCGTGGTGCTCGCCTCGCACCTGCGGGACGCGGCCGTCGAGGGGACCGTCAACGTCCTCGTACCACAGGGGTGGACGACCTCGCTGGGCAGCCGCCCGTACCGGCTTGACCCCGATGGTCAGCTCCGCGTCGACGTCACGGTGACGCCCCCGGCCGGGGTGGAGTCCGGGCTGTACTTCATCACGGCGCGGACCGAGCACCTCGGGCAGACGATCGAGGATGTCGCCACGGTCGCGGTCGGCGAGCTTCCCGCTCTGCTGCCGGTGCCCGGAGACATTCCGGAGGACGCGGACGCGATGCAGGGCACGACGGCCGAGACGGGACGCGACACCGGGCTCACGGTGGACGTCACCACCACCTCGGTCACCGTCGCTCCCGGCGGGCGGGCGACCGTCGGCGTGTCGCTGCACAACCGCACTCGGGGGGAGATCCGGGCTGAGCTTCAGCTCGTCTCGCCCTGGGGCACCTGGGACGCCATCGCCGAGCCGATCCGCGGCGTCGCGTTGGCCGCGGGTGAGTCCGACACGATCACCTTCGACGTCGTTCCCCCGCGGGACGCCGACCCGGGCCGCTTCTGGGCGCTGGTGAAGGTGATGTGGTTCGGCCGCTGCCAGTACGCCCCGACGGTGGAACTGGTGCTGGAGCCATGACCACCGCGCAGCTCGACGAGTCGGTGCTGGGCTGGCTCGACGGACGGCCACTGGACCGTACGGAACTCGACCGCCGGCTCGCCGCCCTGCGCGGCGGGCTGCGGTCCTCCGCACTGCCGGTGCCCGGGAGCGCGGAGGACCGGCAGCTGACCCGCTGGGTGGCGCAGGTGATCCTGACCGAACAGCTCTGCATCGCGGAGGCCGAGGCCCGTGGTCTCGACGTGACGGATGCGCCACTGGTTCGGTTGGATCAGCTGGCCGCCGTCGAGTTCGGGTCCATCACCGCGGCGGCGTTCGAGGGCTGCGCCGCGGTCCGGTCCCTGTACGCGGCGCTGACCGCGGAGGTCACCGCGCCAGCGGAGCAGGTCGCCGCCTATCGTGCGGCGACCGCGGCGCGGCCGGCCGGAGTCGTGTGGCAGTTGTCCTCCGCGGATGGCGACTTCGAGGCGACACCGGACTCGTTGCCGACGGCGTTGGCGGCGGCGCTGCGCTCGGCCGCGCCGGGGGAGACGGTCACCGTCGACTCGTGGACGGTGGTGCTTCGGGGACGCCGGGAGTTGGTCGATCCGGCTCTTGATCCGACTGATCGGATCAACGATTCCGCGCGTCGGATCGCCTTTGTCCGGTGGCTCGACCACGCTCGCGCGCACCGGCTTCGGCTGGTGCCGGGGCTGGAGCACCCGGGCGACCCGAACCAGCCGGACAACTACCACCGGCACTGACGCTCCGGCCGGGGCTGCTCGTCGCTGTCGGCGACGAGCAGCCCCGGCCGGCTGTGTGCTACCTGCTACTTCTGGTGGTGGGTGGACTGGTGCCGGCGGGTGAGGAAGATGAAGCTGGCGCCGACGAGGAGAAGCAGGGCGGCGGTGCCGAGCAGGCTGGGCAGGCTGGCCCCGGTGATGGGTAGGTCGGGATCGGTGGGATCGGTCGGGTCCGTCGGGTCAGTGGGGTCGGTCGGCTCCGTGACGGTGACGGTGACGGCCTCGGACTGACTGTTGGGGCACAGGACGGTGTCGCTGGTGTAGTCGGCGGTGATGGTGTGGACGCCGGCGGGGAGCCGGAGGGTGTGGGTGGCGGTGCCGGTGGTGTCCAGGGGCACGGTGGCGAGTTCGGTGTTGTTGTTGCGGAAGGTGATGCTGCCGGTCGCGGGTCCGGGGTCGCAGGTGACGGTGGCGGTGAGGGTGACGTCCTGATCCGTGGTCGGGTCCGGCGGCGAGACCTGCAGGCCCGTGGCGGAGGTCGCCTGGAGCGTGGGCAGGGCCAGGCTGTGGTTGCTGCCGACGGCGGCGGTGGTCAGGGTGGTGCCGGTGGGCAGGACGACCGCGATGGGCGTGTTGCTGCTGCTGGCGATGCCGACTCCGCCGCCGGTGGTGAGATTGGCGCCGAGTTGACCGAAGGAGTTGTCGCCCCAGGCGAGGGCGGTTTCGGCGTCGGTTATCGCCACGGTGTGGTTGCTGTTGTTGGCGGCGATGGCGGTGAGCGTGGTGCCGGCGGGCAGGATGACCTCGACCGGGGTGCTGCTGGTGAGGTTGTTCCCGTTGCCCAGCTGGCCCGAGGAGTTGTTACCCCAGCTGGCGGTGGTGCCGTTGCCGAGCAACGCCACACTGTGGAGGCGGCCGGCGGCGACAGCGGTGACCTCGGTGCCCGGTGCCAGGGCGACGTTGACCGGTGCGAGGGCGTCGTCGTTGGTCCCGTCGCCGAGCTGCCCCTGGGAGTTGTCCCCCCAGGCGAGGGCGGTGTTGTCGGTGGTTACCGCGAGGCTGTGGGCGGCGCCGCCGGCGATCGCGGTGAGCGTCGTGCCCGATGCCAGCGCGACGTTAGTCGGCTTACTGGTGTTGTCGGTGGTCTTGTCACCGAGCTGGCCCTGGTCGTTCGCCCCCCAGCCGAAGGCGCTGCCGGTGGCGGTCAGCGACAGGCTGTGGACGGCGCCGGCGGCGATGGCGGTGGCCGTGGTGTTCGTGGGCAGGCCGACGGTGACGGGTGTGCTGGTGTCGTCGTTGCTCCCGTCGCCGAGCTGGCCGGAGGAGTTGCCGCCCCAGGCGAAGACGGTGCCACTGGAGGTCAACGCCAGACTGTGGACGTTGCCGGCGGCGATGGCGGTAACCTCGGTTCCGGTGGGTAGGTCTACCGCGACGGGGGTGTTGCTGCTGGTCGTGGTGCCGTCGCCGAGCTGACCGAAGGAGTTGTCGCCCCAGGCGAGCAGGGCGCCGGTGTTGGTCAATGCCAGGCTGTGGGAGCCACCACCGGCGATGTCGGTGACCAGGGTGCCCGCGGGGAGGCTGACCTCGACCGGTACGTTGCTGTTGTCGTTGGTCCCGGTACCCAACTGCCCCTTGTCGTTCTCGCCCCAGGACAGGGCGGTGTCTGTCACGGCGGCGGCCGTCGGTGGCTTGTTCTGCGCGAACGCGGGCGACACGACGAGCGCCTGCGTGACCGTCACGGCCAGCGCGAGGGAGAGCCAGCCGGCAGCGGTGCGTCCGGTCTGTTGCCCTTCAACGCCTCGGCCGAGCCGTTGACCGATTCCTTGCATCGTGCATACCTCCGAGCCGACAAATAGCCGCTAATAGGGCAGCAGCCATCTTTAGCCACCTATCACCCTGAGCGGGTAGAAATGTCTCTACCACCAGGGTCAACGCGTGCCGGGCGTTAAGGGTGTTGGTCTGGGCAAAAGGACGATTGACTCGGCATCCGCGACGTGGGTCAGCGCCGACGGCGGTGGCCCGCAGCGGCGGCGCTCAGGGAGGGGCTGCGCTCCGCGGCGGCAGCGCTCAGAAGAGCGTCAGCGGCTGTACCGGAGCCGGTCGGGGCAGCGGCTCGAGCGCCGGGACGCGGGCGCGTACCTCGTCGTGGAAACGGCGGGCGAGCACCGGGGCGTCGGCGTTGTCCGGAGTGTGGACGAAGAAGGTGGGCGAGCGGCCCTCGTGGAGCCAGCCAGCGACGGTGTCGACCCAGCGCCGCCAGCCTGCGCTGGTCTGGTCGGGATCGTCCCGGCCGAGGTAACGGACGACCGGCCGGTCGGTCAGCGCCACCGAGCGGAGCGGCAGCCGTGGCTTCTTCGTCCAGGCATCCCGCTCCGCGTCGCTGGTCGGCGGGTGGGCGAAGAACGTGGTGGTGTCGAAGGGAATCCACTCGGTGCCGGTGGCGGCCAGCGTCCGGACCAACAACCGGGCCGCGCCGGAGTCGACGAAGAACGCGGGGTGGCGCACCTCGACCGCGTACCGGTAGGCCGGGGGAAGGCGCCGCAGGAAGCGGGCGAGGGTGGCCACATCGCCCGGAGCGAAGGAACCCGGCAGCTGGACCCAGAGGGCCTGGGCCCGAGGGCCCAGGGGCTCGATCGCGTCGAGGAAGGCACGCAGCGGTTCCTCCACCGCACCGAGGCGCCGCTCGTGCATGACAACCCGGGGCAGCTTGAGCACGAACCCGAAACCCGGGTCGGTCTGCTGCGCCCAGCCGGACACCGTCTCCCGGGAGGGGGTCGCGTAGAAGGTGGTGTTCCCCTCCACCGCCGTGCACCACCCGGCGTAGTGCCGCAGGCGTTCGGGCACCGGTAGCGGGTGGGCCACCAGGCGCCCCTGCCACGCCCTGTGCGTCCACATCGCGCATCCCACCTGGAGCCGCACGCGGTATCCCCTCGCCGATCCCAGCCGCCGGAAGCGAGCAGGTCAGGCCGGAGTGGGGAAGCCGTACCGGGCGGCGTGCTCCGGATCGGCCGGTTCGATCTGGCGTACGCCGGAGTCGGCGAGACGCTTGTTGACCTCGTCCAGCCGCTCCCGCACCAGCCGGGCCTCCTCCTCGGTGACCCGACCCCGGTGCGGCCGTCCCGCGTGCTCGATGGTGCCGTAGTCGACCTTCTCGGCGGCGCGGCGGCTCTTCGGCGGGCGAACCCGCTCGGCGGTCCGCAGCAGCTGCGCCATCGGCGTGTCGGTGGCCATCGCGTCGAATTCACTGGCGGTCAGTACGACCCGGCGCGGCTCGCCCCCACCGTGGCTGTCGTGGATCTCCACGACCGCGACGTCCAGGGCTGCGTCGTCGATGTTCTCCACCTCGGCCGGGGTGGCGTCCAACTGTACGGGCCCGGCAACCAGGTCCGGGTGCTCCAGGACAACCACCCGGGTGGCCTCGTCGTCGGGCTGGAGCACCCGGCCGCTGAAGTCGGAGACGCGGATCGTCTTCTTGCCCATGCGCGGAACTTCTCCCGTCGTAGCCCGGTCTGGAGGACCAGCAGACGTTACCCGACAGGTGTGCGAATGCCGGCGCCGGCTCGCCGGTTGTTGCGGTGGTGGCGTTGATCCCCAGGGTGTCGACCCCGGAGCCGGCCGGAGGGTCAGTGGATGTTGGGGTGGCGGGTGGGCCGGCGGTTCAGCTCAACCCAGGAGAGCAGCGGCGAGGCGCGGACGCCGCGGTGTGGTGGCTGGGCCGGAAAGCGCTCCGCGGCAATCCAGGCGGTTGGCCAGAGTGGGCTGGAGTCATGGCAGCGGCGGTGCTGCGGCGGGTTCGGCATGACCCCACCATTCCAGAGAATGTTGTACGTCTATTGAAGATAACGGTAACAGTCGATGGGCTAGGCGGCTCCCGGAAGAGGTAGCCGGACCTCGAACCGACACCCACCGGTGGTGTTGCGGACCTGCACCCGACCGCCGTGCGCCTCGACCAGCCCTCGTACGATCGCCAGTCCCAGCCCTCCGGAGCTGGCCAGTTCCCCGGTGCTGGGGCAGGGGGTGCGGGCTCGCTCCCCGCGGAAGGCGACCTCGAAGACGCGGGGTAGATCCGCCTCGGGGATGCCGCCGCAGGTGTCCGCGACCGCCAACCAGGCGCAGTCGGTCTCCGCACCGGCCTCGACCCGGACGGTCCCCTCCGACGGGGTGTAGCGGACGGCGTTGAGCAGGAGGTTCCCCACCACCCGGGCCAACTCGGGCTCGCTGGCCAGTACGGTGGGCCAGCCCGAGTCGGGTGCCAGCAGGCGGACCCGGCAGGCGGCTGCCAGCGGTGCGGTGCTGGCCACGGCGTCTGACACGACGTCGCCCAGGGGCACCGCCGACAGGGTCAGGCGCAGGGCGCCGGCGTTGATTCGGGAGAGCTCGAAGAGGTCGTCGACCAGCCGGGTCATCCGATCGGTCTCCACCCGGATCCGGCGGTGGTACTCGCTCACCGTCGCGGGATCGTCGACCACCCGGTCCTCCAGCGCCTCAGCCATCGCGCGCAGCCCGGCCAGTGGGGTTCGCAGGTCGTGCGACACCCAGGCGACGAGGTCCCGCCGCCCCTGTTCGATCTGGCGTTCCCGCTGCCGGGCCTGGTCCGCCCAGACCGCGGCGGCGGCCAGGCGGCGCCCGAAGAGCCAGCCGACCGTGAGAACCACCAGGGCCGCCGCCGCCACCGTGATCAGCACCACGTTCCGGTCGTGCGGGGAGAGGAACATCTGGTCGGCGACCATGGCCACCGCGGCGACCATCGCGGTCACCGCGACGACCAGCAGGGTGACGATGTGTACCGTCACCGAGCGCCCGCGCAGCAGGCGCAGGGCGAGGGCGCCGAACGCGCCGACACAGAGCGCCGGACCGAGCGCGAACGCGAAGATCAGCGCCAGTTCACCCATCGGTCGGCTCGTATCGGTACCCGATGCCCCAGACCGTCACGATCCGGCGGGGGTCCGCGGGATCGGCCTCCACCTTCTCCCGTAGTCGGCGAACATGGACGGTCACCGTTGACTGGTCACCGAAGTTCCAGCCCCACACCCGCTCCAGCAGCTCGGCCCGGCCCAACGCCCGGGCGGGATGTCGCATCAGGTACGCCAGCAGGTCGAACTCGCGCACGGTGAGGGTCAGTTCGTGGCCGTGCAGCCGGGCCACCCGGGGGCCGGTCTCGACCACGAGCGCGCCGTCGCGGAGCACGGTGGCCGGTGCCGTCCGCGGCTCACCGCTGCGCCGCAGCACCGACCCGACCCGCAGCACCAACTCCCGGGGCGAGAACGGCTTGCTGAGGTAGTCATCCGCGCCAAGCTGCAGGCCGAGGACGCGGTCCGCCTCGTCGCCGCGCGCGGTCAGCATGATGATGGGCACCCCGCCCGGCTTGGCGCGTAACCGCCGGCACACCTCCAGCCCGTCGAGCCCGGGCAGCATCAGATCCAGCACGACCAGGTCCGGCGGTTCGGCGGCGACCGCGGCGAGCACCGAGTCGCCGTCGCCGACATGCCGCACCTGGTAGCCGGCGTGCACCAGGTAGCGACAGACCACGTCACTGACTGTTCGGTCGTCGTCAACGACCAGTACCCGTTGCGTCACCGGGCCTCCCTCGTTGTCGCCCAGCGTAGCCGCAGTGATCAGCTTAAGATCTTGCGAGGCGGTTACGGCCGTCGTCAGCGGCGGTGGCCAGCGACCCGTGAGGCACCCTGGACCCGGTAGGCGGAGCACGACGAGCAGACCTCGAAGGAGGGCGATGGGCAGCCGGCGGCTTCACCTGCACCTGGCCACCTGGCTGGGGCAGTGGCCGGCTGGCCCGGGTCGGCACGTGGTCGCCGCGCGGCGCCGCGCCGAACCCGCCTGGGACGGTCGCCTCCGGCCGGCGATCGCCGTCTCCGCCGGGGAGCACCAGGTGCTCTCCGTGGCGCCGGAACGGGTCCCAGCCGTTTGGGAACTGGCCCGGGGCTCGTCCCGGCGGCTCCTCGCCGGCCTGCCGGCGGCTGTCGGCCACCCCGACTGGGTGGTGCACGACGACGTGTTTCGGTGGACCGAGGACCCCGCACCGCTGCCGGAGGTCGGTGAGTGGATCCCGCCGACCTCGCCCGGCCTGCCGTCCTGGCTCCGACTGTTCGACCGGCCGGTGCTGGTGGTGCGGGACGACCGCGGCGAGTACCAGGCCGGGGTCGGCGTCAAGTGGCATGACGCGTACGGCCGGGAGCTGGCGGTGGGCACCGTCCCGGCAGCCCGGGGGCGGGGGCTGGCCCGTCGGCTGGTCGCCCAGGCGGCCCGCCGTGTCCTCGCCGAGGGGGCGGTGCCGACGTATCTGCACAGTCGGCGGAACCGGGCGTCGGCCCGGGTGGCCGAGGCGGCCGGATTCCCCGACCGGGGCTGGCGGTCGTTCGGGGTCTACCCGGGCTGAATGGAGCGCGACCCGCATCGGGGCAGCGGCGGCCGACGCGTGCCGCCGGGAGTGGGTGGGGCGAAGGGTAGGGCGCGGACCGGAGCTCCCGGGCCGGAACCCCGGTCCGCGTCCTTCCCCCAGGCCCCCGCTGGCCGCCCGGGGGCGGATTGCTGGATGCAGTTGTGACGCTACGTATTTAGCGGCGGGTAGGCAAGGGGCGATCGGAGGTGTTGGTGTGTCGAAAACTGGACTCTGACCTGCAGTGAGAAGCTGTACGGCCGGCTGGCATGAATGGTGACGGAGCGTGCTAGGCGCGTCCGGTGGTCAGCCCGAGGAGTTCGGCGGCGGCGCGGCCGTTGGCGTGGCTGGCACCGTACGTGGTGACGAAGGCCTCGATTCCGGGCGGTCGCCACGACCCGGGCCAGCCCATCTCGACCACCACCACCGGGTGCTGGGCGGCGAGCGCGGTCACCAGGTCGGCGGCGCCGGGGAGCAGGTGTAGCCGCCGGCCGACCAGGACGATCGTCCGCGCGCCGGCGATCCGGCGCAGGGTCGCCGGGTCCGTGCCGGTGGCGACGACCCGCAGCTGCTCGACGCCGCTGAGGTGTGGGCCGAGTCCCCACGGCACCCGTGCCTCGGCGACTGTCGAGCTGGCGTGCAGCTGCACCACCAGGGGACGGCCGAGCCCGGTCAGCGTGCCCTCCACCCGGACGGCCCGGCGGGCGGCGGCGTACCCGAGCCGGGGGGGCAGGGGGCTGGCGGCGCCGGTGGTCCGGGTCCAGGCGGCGAGTTCGGCGGTACGGCCGGCCGCCTCCTCGACCCGTGCCAGCTCCAGCCGGCCGTCGGTGAGCGCCGTCCCGATCTCGCTGGCGACCTGCTCGACCCGGCCAGCGTCGACCCGCGCGCCGAGGCAGAGCAGGTCCGCCCCGGCGGCAAGCGCCGCGACCGCGGCCGGGCCGACCCCGCCCGCGGCCAACACGGCGCCCCTCATCTCGAGGGCGTCGGTGACGACCGCCCCGGCGAAGCCGTACTCGTGGCGTAGTAGGTCGACCAGGGCTGCCCGGCTGAAGGTGGCCGGGCCAGCCCCGGTCAGGGCCGGGATCCGGATGTGCGCTGTCATCACCGCCCGCGCGCCGGCGTCGACCACCGCCGCGAACGGCGGTAGGTCCCGTTGGCGGAGGAGCGCCAGGGGGACCTCGACCGTGGGCAGTTCGTGGTGGGAGTCGGTGACCGTGGCGCCGTGGCCGGGGAAGTGCTTGGCGCAGGCGGCGACGCCGCCGTGTTGCAGGCCGGCCACCGCGGCGGCGGCGTGCGCGGCCACCCGATCCGGGTCGCGACCGAAGGAACGGGTGCCGATCACCGGGTTCGCGTCGGCGCTGTTGACATCGACGACCGGGGCCAGGTTGACGGTGATGCCGAGGGCGGCCAGCTCCGCCCCGACGGCCTCGTGGACCCGGCGGGTCAGCGCCACGTCGTCGATCGCGCCGAGCGCGGCGTTGCCGGGGTACGGGCTTCCGGTCGCGTGCGCGAGGCGGGTGATGTCGCCACCCTCCTCGTCGGTTGCGATCAGAACGTCGGACCGGGCGGTACGGAACGCGGTGGTGCTCGCCGCCACCTGTTCGGGGTCGTGCACGTTGGTGCCGAAGAGCGTGTGCCCGGCGAGGCCGTCGCCGACCAGGTCAATGGCCCACTGTGGTGGGACCGGTCCCGGGTACGCGGCGAGCAGCGTGCCCAGCGCGAGGCGGCGAATTCCTCGATCCGGCCTCATCTGCTCCCCTGTCTCTCTGTCGGTACGGCCAGTTACCCGCTCGGTCGGTAGTCGTTACGCTACGGTTACCTCTTTCGTCGTTGCGTGCGGCTGGTTTATGAATCCTCGAGGACTGGCATGACTATGACCCGGCTCCCCGGCACTCCTCGCCTGTTGCGGGCGCTCAACGACCGTGCGGCGCTGGAGCTGCTACTGGAGCAGGGCCCGCTGACCCGGGCGCGGCTGGGCGAGCTGACCGGCCTGTCCAAGGTCACCGCCTCTCAGCTGGTCGAGCGCCTCGAGGAACGAGGGCTGGTCACCCGGGTTGGTGAGCAGGCAGGCGGGCGGGGTCCGAACGCCCAGCTCTATGCCGTCCGCCCGGGCAGCGCCCACGTGGTCGGGGTCGATTTCGGGGCCGACCGGGTCGTCGCCGCCTGCGCGGACATCACCGGGACGGTGGTCGGCCGCTCCGAGCAGGCAACTGGCGATACCGAGGACCCGGTCGGCGTGGTGCACAACGCCGTCGTCGAAGCCGCGAGCAGCGCCGGGGCGCCGCTGGCGACCGTACGCCGGGTCGTCCTGGGCGCCCCCGGCCTGGTGGATCCGACCAGTGGTGACATCACCTTCGCGTTCAACCTGCCGCGGTGGCACGCCGGCCTGCTGGGTGCGCTCCGGGACGACCTGCGTACCCCCCTGGTCTTCGAGAACGACGTCAACCTGGCGGCGATGGCGGAGGCGCGGTCGGGAGCGGCGCAGGGCGTAGCCGACTTCGTTCTGGCCTGGGTGGACGCCGGTATCGGCCTGGCGATCATGATCGGCGGGCGGCTGCACCACGGCAGCACCGGCGCTGCCGGAGAGATCGGCTGGCTGCCGGTGCCCGGGGTGCCGATCCCGCGTGCCGCTGCCCTTCGTACGGAGCCCGCTTTCCAGCAGCTCGTCGGCGCGGAGGCGGTTCGCGCGCTCGCCCGGGAGCACGGGTACCCCGACGCTACGGCAGCCGGTGGGGTCTCCGCGGCGGTCGCCGACGGTGCGGCGGGTGCTCCGATGCTGGACGAACTGGCCCGTCGGCTCGCGCTCGGGGTGACGAGCACCTGTGTGGTGTTGGATCCGCCGCTGGTGGTCCTGGCTGGTGCGGTCGGCGGGGCCGGCGGGGCGGCGTTGGCCGAACGAGTGCAGCGGGAGGTGGCGGCGATCGCTCTGGTCCGGCCGCGGGTGGTGCCGACCGGCCTGACCGAGGAGCCGATTCTGCGCGGCGCGCTGCACACCGCCCTGGCGGCGGTCCGGGACGAGGTGTTCGGCTCCACGACGAGCTGACCGGCGGGGGCGGTGTGGTCGGCCGAGGCTCCGCCGGTCCACCGCGCTTCGCTCCGGTAGCTCCTTCGGGGGCTCGGGTGTGGCTGACCGGTGCGTGGTTGGATGGAGTCGTGACTGGTGCCCTGATCCCCGGCCCCGCCGGTGCCGCCCCCGCCCCCGCCTCCGTGGACGCGGATCTGGTGGTCAGCCTCGACGGCGTGACCGTGCGCCGCGCTGGTGCGGCCCTGCTGCACGACGTGGACTGGCAGGTCGAGCTGGACGAGCGCTGGGTTGTCCTCGGTCCCAACGGTGCCGGCAAGACCACGCTGCTCAACCTGGCCGGTGGTCGACTGCACCCGACGGCCGGGCTCGCCCACGTGTTGGGCGAGCAGCTCGGCCGGACTGACCTGACCGAGCTGCGCACGCGGATCGGGCTCTCCACCGCAGCCCTCGCCGAGCAGATCCCCACCGAGGAGCGAGTCGTGGACGTGGTGGTGACCGCGTCCTGGTCCGTGGTGGGCCGCTGGCGGGAGGAGTACGACAGCGGCGACGAGACCCGGGCCCGAGCTCTACTTGGCCAGCTCGGCGTCGGAGATCTCGCCGACCGCCGGTACGGCACCCTCTCCGAGGGGGAACGTAAGCGGGTACAGATCGCCCGGGCGCTGATGACCGACCCGGAGTTGTTGCTGCTCGACGAGCCCGCGGCCGGACTGGACCTGGGGGGCCGCGAAGAGCTGGTGGCCCGGCTCGCGGAGCTGGCGTCGGACCCGGACGCCCCGGCGTTGGTGCTGGTCACCCACCACGTGGAGGAGATCCCGCCCGGCTTCACCCACGCGTTGCTGCTGCGCGACGGGGACGTGATGGCGCAGGGCCTGCTGACCGATGTCCTCACCGGGGACAATCTCAGCAAGACGTTCGGGCTGTCCCTGGTGGTGGAGCGGCACGGCGACCGCTACACCGCCCGTGCCGGTTGAGGCACGGCGTGGCCCACGCCCGGACCGGGTAGGGATTCCGTAGCCCCCAACCTGCACAACCGGAGGTGCTCAATGCCACAGACCCGGGTGGTCGTCCTGGGCAGCGCCAACATGGACCTCGTGGCGACCGCTGCGGCGCTGCCACGACCGGGGGAGACGCTGCTCGGCGCGGACTTTGTCATGGTGCCGGGCGGCAAGGGCGCCAACCAGGCCATCGGGGCAGCCCGGGCCGGCGCGGCCTGCACGTTCCTCGGTGCCATCGGCTCCGACGCCTTCGGCGTCACCCTGCGCGCCCGCATCACCGCGGCCGGAGTGGACACCAGCCAGCTGCGGGTCGCGTACGGTGCCTCCGGGGTCGCCCTGGTGATGGTGAACGCCGAGGGGGAGAACGCCATCGTGGTCAGTCCTGGCGCCAACGCCACGATGACCGGGCTGACCGAGCCGGAGCTGACCGCCATCCGCGAAGCGGATGTGCTGGTCGCCCAGTTGGAGATCCCGGTGGAGACCGTTACCGAGGCGGCGGTGGCGGCGCGTGCCGCCGGTACCCGCGTGGTGCTCAACGCCGCGCCCGCCCGGACCGTGCCGCCGGAGCTCTTCGCCGCCACCGACGTGCTGGTGGTCAACGAGAGCGAGGCGCAGACGTTCAGCGGTCACGGTCGGGACAACCCAGCGGCCCTACTGGAGCTGACCCCCCGGGCGGTGCTCACCCTCGGCGTCTCCGGCGCCTGGTACGGCGACCGGGATGGCGGCCGGGCGTGCGTCCCGGCGGTGCCGGTGGAGACCGTTGACTCGACGGCGGCCGGGGACGCGTTCTCGGCCGCGCTCGCGGTCGGTTGGGGGGAGGGGCGCGACCTGGTGGACGCGGTGCGGTGGGCGACGGGCGCCGGCGCGGCGTGTGTCCGGCGGCTCGGCGCTTCGGTGGCGTTGCCCCGCCGGGACGAGATCGACGAGCTGTACCAGCCGGGCTGACTCTTCCCGCACCGCAGGCCAGGGCGGTGGTGGCCGCGACGGCGGGATGTGCTGGCCGGCCGGGTCACCGGTCGTAGGTCTGCTGTTCGACGGCGCGCTGTACGGCGCGGTAGATCTGGCCGAACCGGAGTGCGTCCGGCGTGCGCAGGAGCAGTAACTCGCGGCCCTGTGCCTGCACCCACAGCTCGTGCACCCGGTTGCCCCGCTCGTAGGAGCGGTCCAGCCAGCTGAGCGGGAGCTCCAGGAAGGGCGCTACGGCCAACGCGAGCAGCAGGCACCCGGCGAGGGTGAGCAGCACCGGCAGCCACCCTCGCTCCGGCGCTGACCAGACCAGCGAGAGTGCACAGAGCACTGCCGCCAGTGGCGGCAGCGACAACAGCAGCACCAGGACACCGCGGCTGAGCAGCCGTCCGCGGACGGCGAGGGTGGTTCGCCCCTTCGCGTGCCAGACGTACCTGATCTCGGCTATCGGTACCCGGAGCCCGCCCGACCGGATCGCCTCGGAGGTCACCTGCACCGCGTCGTCCCGGTAATAGAGGGTCATCATTAACTCTAACCGGGGTCAGTCGGTGCGGGTCGGCCTGATCGGGCCCGGGTGCCGGCCCCTACTTCGGTGCCGGGCCGCTCCGGCTGTTGGCCCGGGAGTGGGCGGATCTCGCCGCCGGGTGCGGTGGTTGGAGGGCTTCTTGGCTGGCTTCGATGGCACGCTGCAGGGCTCGGTAGATCTGCCCGAACCGGACCGCGTCCGCGGTCGCCAGCAGCAGCGTTGGCCGGCCCTGCCAGCGGATCCAGATCTCCAACCGGCGGCTGCCGCGGGCGTACGAGCGGTCCAGGTGTTCGAAGAGGAAGTCGGCGACCGGCCCGACCGCGAGCCCGATCAGCACCGAGGTGCCGATGATGGCGATGGTGACGGTGGGGGAGCGGCCGAGCCAGAGCGCGAGCGCGATGCCCGCCACCGCGGCGACCAGCGGGCCGGCCAGGGCCGCGCCGATCGCGCCGCGGCCGACCAGCACGCGCCAGGAGCGGCTGCCGCGGTGGTGCCACACGGCGCTGATCTCGGCCAGCGGGAAGGTCTGGTGCAGTACCTGGACAGCCGTTGATGTTACTTGTATCGATTTATCGTGGTAATGCGTGACCATTTCCGAACTCCCGGTTACGGGGCTGGCGCCAGACTACGGCTCCAGCGGCCGGGCCGTAAGGTTGGCACGCTACTTCGACGAGGAAGTGAGGGACGGCGTGGGCGAGTTCGTGCGGCTGGAGATCAAGGACGGGATCGGCACCATCCGATTGGAGCGGCCGCCGATGAATGCGCTGAACACCCAGGTGCAGGAGGAGCTGCGCGCCGCGGCGACCCAGGCGGGGGGCGACCCGGCCGTCCGCGCGGTCATCGTGTACGGCGGGGAGCGGGTCTTCGCCGCCGGGGCGGACATCAAGGAGATGGCCGACATGTCCTACGTGGACATGTCCGAGCGGGCGGTCGCGCTCTCCAGCGCGTTGGGGGCGATCGCCCAGATCCCCAAGCCGGTGGTCGCCGCGATCACCGGGTACGCCCTCGGCGGCGGCTGTGAGCTGGCCCTCGCGTGTGACTGGCGGGTGGTCGCCGAGGACGCCAAGCTCGGCCAGCCGGAGATCAAACTCGGCGTCATTCCCGGGGCCGGTGGCACCCAGCGGCTGGCCCGCCTGGTCGGCCCGGCCCGCGCCAAGGACCTGATCATGTCGGGGCGGATGGTGGACGCGGCGGAGGCGCTCCGGATCGGGCTGGCCGACCGGGTGGTACCCGCCACCGAGGTCTACCCCGCCGCGGTGGCCCTGGTGCAGCCGTACCTGACCGGGCCGGTGCAGGCCCTGCGCGCGGCGAAGCTGGCGGTCGACGGTGGTCTGGAGATGGATCTGACCTCCGGCCTGGCCTGGGAGAGTCAGCTCTTCGCGGCGCTGTTCGCCACCGACGACCGGCGGGAGGGCATGGCGGCCTTCGTGGCGAAGCGCAAGCCGGACTTCACCGGACGTTGATCCGGGGCGTTCCCTTTCCGGCTACCGCTGGGTAGCGTATGCCCGGATCTTCCGCGATCAGGGGGAGCTGGTCATGTCGGAGCGGATCGAGGGGCACGGTGGGGCGCTCGCGCTGGCGGCGCTGCGGGCACACGGAGTGCGGGAGATGTTCACCCTCTCCGGTGGGCACGTCTTCCCGCTCTACGACGCCGCGCACCAGCTCGGGTTTCCGATCTATGACGTCCGGCACGAGCAGTCGGCGGTCTTCGCGGCCGAGGCGGTCGCAAAGCTGCAGCGCCGCCCCGGCCTCGCCGTACTGACCGCCGGACCGGGCGTCACCAACGGCATCTCCGGGTTGACCAGCTCCTTCTTCAACGCGTCACCGATCCTGGTGCTCGGTGGGCGAGCACCACAGTTCCGGTGGGGGGCGGGCAGTCTCCAGGAGTTGGACCACCTGCCGTTGGTCGCCCCGGTGACCAAGCACGCCGAGACGGTGCTGCGCCCCGAGGACATCCCCCGTGCGGTGGGTGCCGCGTTGACCACGGCGCTGACCCCGCACCGTGGCCCGGTCTTTGTGGACCTCCCCCTGGAGGTGGCCTTCTCGGTGGCCGACGCCGACCTGCCGGCCGTCGCTCCGATCGAGGCGATCGAGGCGGACCCGGCGGAGGTGGCGAAGGCCGCCGACCTGATCGCCCGGGGTCAGCGACCCGTGCTCATCGCCGGCTCCGATGTCTACGCCGGCGATGCCGTTGCCGCGCTGCGCGCGGCGGCCGAGGCCCTCGTGGTGCCGGTCTTCACCAACGGTATGGGCCGGGGCGCGCTGCCGCCGGAGCACCCGCTCGCCTTCACCAAGTCCCGCCGGGTGGCGTTGCAGCAGGCCGACGTGGTGGTGGTCGTCGGCACGCCGCTGGACTTCCGACTCAACTTCGGTGACTTCGGCGCCGCGGCGGTGGTACACGTCGTGGACGCGCCGGGTCAGCGTGCCGGGCACCGCCAGCCGGCCGCCGCCCCCGCCGGTGACCTGCGACTGATCCTGTCCGCCTTCGCCGACCACCCCGGCGCCCGCGCCGACCACACGGAGTGGGTCGCCGAGTTGCGGGCCGCCGAGGATGCCGCCCGGACCCGCGACGCCGCGGAGATGGCCGCGGAGACCGACCCGATCCGGCCCGCCCGGGTCTACGGCGAACTGCGCCGCGTGCTGGCCCGGGACGCGATCACCATCGGCGACGGTGGCGACTTCGTCTCGTACGCGGGTCGGTACCTGGAGCCCGCCCAGCCCGGCACCTGGCTCGACCCCGGTCCGTACGGCTGCCTCGGCACCGGGATGGGCTACGCCATGGGTGCCCGGGTCACCCACCCCGACCGGCAGATCTGCGTACTGATGGGGGACGGCGCGGCTGGCTTCTCCCTGCTGGACGTGGAGTCGTTGGTCCGGCAGCGGTTGCCGGTGGTGATCGTCGTCGGCAACAACGGCATCTGGGGGCTGGAGAAGCATCCGATGCGGGCGCTGTACGGCTACGACGTGGCCGCCGACCTCCAGCCGGAGCTCCGTTACGACCAGGTGGTCCAGGCGTTGGGCGGTGCGGGCGAGACCGTGACGAGGGCCGCCGACCTTAGGGCGGCACTGCGGCGGGCCTTCGCGGCCGGGGTGCCGTATCTGGTCAACGTGGTGACCGACCCGGCTGACGCGTACCCCCGGTCGTCGAATCTCGCCTGAGGCGGGTCAGGCCTCGGGTCGCTTCTGCTCACCGTCTCCGCGGCGCAGGTCGTCCTCGCGGCGGCGCAGGTCCTCCTCCCAGCGGCGGAAGAGCTCCCGGTCGGCCTGGCTCTGGGTGCGTTCCTCGACCGAACGGAGAAACTCGGGGTCGTCGTCCGGTGCGATCGGGCGGTGCCGGCGCCCGGTGAGACCGTAGCCGGCCGGCCGGCCGGCACCGGGCCGTCCGGCCCCGGGCTGACCGGCTCTGGTCTCGCGGCCGGCGACGAACCAGGCGATCGAGCCGACCAGCGGGAAGAAGAGGATGATCAGCACCCAGGCGATCCGGGGCAGGGCGCGGATGTCGCCCTCCTCGGCCGAGAGACAGCTGATCAACGCGATGACGGCGAGGACGACCTGCGCGAGGAAGAGGAGAACGTACAGCCGGGCCATGACACCATCATGACGTACCCGTGGTTGTTGCCACACCCCACGGCGGGCGCGACATTTACACTCCGTGATCATGGAGCAGCGGTTGACGGCCGAGGAGCGGCTGACCCTCAAGACGGGCGCCTTCGGCGCGGTCGTCCTTGTGTCAAATGTGGAGCCCGGGGTGCTGGCGCTGGTTCGGGAGAGCTTCGCTGCCTCCGCCGCGCTGGCTGACTCCAGTGGGGTGGTCAAGGCGGTGCTGACCAGTGGTCCCCTGCCCCGGCTGCCGCGCGATTCGGAGCTGGAGATCGAGTCTGTGGTGCTGCCGGCGCTGACCCGGGCGGTGGCGATCCTGCGGGAGAAGTCGCCACCGGACGTGCGGACCTACCGGGAGGTGGTGTTGGCCGCCGCCGACCAGGCGGCCGGGGCGCACCGGGGGGTCACCCCGCGGGAGACGGCGATGATCGAGCGCATCCGGGGTGCGCTGGTGGAGCCGGTCTGAGTCGCTCCGGTGAGCTGTGTCACCATACGGGCCCCGGGGGCGGAAGCTACTTGTGGGTAACATGGCGTCGTGGTCAACCGCACAGCGTCCGCGGTTGACCGCGCGTTGAGTTACGCGGGAGGCTGCGCCCCATACCGGGCGAGCGAATCGCATCAACCACAGGAGGGTCGTCGAAGCGCGATGAATATCGTCGTACTCGTCAAGCAGGTGCCCGATTCGGGCGCGGACCGCAACCTGCGTACTGACGACAACACCGTCGACCGCGGTTCGGCGAACAACGTCATCAACGAGATGGACGAGTACGCCATCGAGGAGGCGTTGAAGATCAAGGAGGCGCACGGCGGCGAGGTCACCATCCTGACCATGGGGCCCGACCAGGCGACCGAGTCGATCCGCAAGGCGCTCTCCATGGGGCCGGACAAGGCCGTACACGTCCTGGACGACGCCCTGGCCGGCTCCTGCGCCGTGACCACCTCCAAGGTGCTCAGCGCCGCGCTCGGGCAGCTGAACGCCGATCTGGTGCTCTGTGGTGCCGAGTCCACCGACGGCCGGGTCCAGGTCCTGCCGCACATGATCGCCGAGCGGCTCGGCGTCGCAGCGCTGACCGGTGCGCGGACGCTCACCGTCGACGGCGGCACGCTCACCATCGAGCGGCAGACCGAGGAGGGCTACGAGGTGATCACCGCCGAGACGCCCGCCGTGGTCTCCGTCTGGGACACCATCAACGAGCCGCGCTACCCCTCCTTCAAGGGCATCATGGCCGCCAAGAAGAAGCCGGTGCAGACCCTGCCCCTGGCCGAGGTCGGTGTCGCCCCGGCCGAGGTGGGCCGCGCCGGCGCGACCAGCGCCGTGCTGGAGCACAGCAAGCGCCCGCCGCGCTCCAGCGGCACGAAGGTCACCGACGAGGGCGCCGGCGGCACGCAGCTGGTCGAGTTCCTCGCCACCGAGAAGTTCGTGTGAGAGCAGGTCTGGACATGTCTGAGGTTCTCGTCGTCGTCGAAGCCACCCAGGAGTTCGGCGTCAAGAAGGTCACCCTGGAGATGCTCACCCTCGCCCGTGGCCTGGGTACGCCGAGCGCGGTCGTGCTCGGCGGCCCCGGCGCAGCCGAGGCGCTGAGCGCGAAGCTGGGTGAGTACGGGGCAGCGAAGATCTACGCCGCCGAGAGTGCGGAGATCGACGGCTACCTGGTTGCGCCCAAGGCCACCGTCCTGGCCGAGTTGGTGACCCGGGTGCAGCCCGCCGCCGTGCTGCTCGCCTCCGCCCAGGAGGGTAAGGAGATCGCCGCTCGGCTCGCGGTGAAGCTCGACAACGGCATCCTGACCGACGTGGTCGGGCTGGATGCCGACGGCACCGCGACGCAGGTCGTCTTCGCCGGCTCCACCATCGTCAAGTCCAAGGTCACCCGGGGCCTGCCGCTGGTCACCGTTCGGCCGAACTCGGTCACCCCGGAACCGGCCGCGGTCACCCCGGCCGTCGAGCAGCTCACCGTCTCGGTCCCGGCCGCCGACAAGCTCGCTCGGGTCGTCAACCGGGTCGCCGAGCAGAAGGGCAGCCGTCCGGAGCTGACCGAGGCGTCGGTGGTGGTCTCCGGCGGCCGTGGGGTCGGCACCGCCGACAACTTCAAGCTCGTCGAGGAGCTGGCGGACCTGCTCGGTGGCGCCGTCGGCGCCTCCCGCGCCGCCGTCGACTCGGGCTACTACCCGCACCAGTTCCAGGTGGGTCAGACCGGCAAGACGGTCTCCCCGCAGCTCTACGTCGCGCTCGGTATCTCCGGTGCGATCCAGCACCGGGCCGGCATGCAGACCTCAAAGACGATCGTGGCCGTCAACAAGGACGGTGAGGCGCCGATCTTTGAGCTCGCCGACTTCGGCGTGGTGGGCGACCTGTTCAAGGTCGTACCGCAGACCGCCGAGGAGATCCGCAAGCGCCGGTGAGCTGACTGACTCGTCGGCCACGACCAGCGCCGGGAACCCCACGGGTTCCCGGCGCTGGTCGTATCGGCGTCCGCGCACCGCCACCCCGCCAACCTGCGAGGATGGCCTGCGTGCCCCGTACGCACCGCGGCCGAGGCGGGGAACGAGGAGCGCGGATGCCGAGGACGCCCGACCGGGGTCACCACGCGTTGGCCCTGCCCGAGGTCGTGCTGCTGCTCGAGACCGACACCGAGCGTGGCCTGAGCGACGCGGTGGCGGCCGACCGCCGGGAGCGCTTCGGGGCCAACGTCCTGCCGGCCGCCAGTCGCGGCGGCCTGCCCCGCCGGCTGCTCCGCCAGTTCCAGAACCCCCTCGTGTACGTGTTGGTGGGCGCCGGCCTGGTCACGCTGCTGCTCGCCGAGTACGTCGACTCGGTCGTGATCTTCGGTGTGGTCCTGGTCAACGCCCTGGTCGGGTTCCTGCAGGAGTCCAGGGCCGAGGCCGCGCTGGAGGCGTTGCGGTCGATGGTGCGGACCGAGACCCGGGTGGTCCGGGATGGCCAATCGCGGCGGGTGCCGTCGGCGGAGGTGGTCCCCGGGGACCTGGTGCTGGTCGAGGCGGGGGAGAAGGTCCCCGCCGACCTGCGCCTGGCCCGGGCCGACGAGGTCAGGGTCGACGAGTCGACCCTGACCGGTGAGTCGCAGCCGGTCCGCAAGGACGAGGTCGTCGTCCCGGACGGGACCCCGGTGGCCGATCGTCGCAACGTGCTCTACTCCGGCACGCTTCTCACCGGCGGCTCGGCGGCCGGTCTGGTCACGGCCACCGGGGCCGAGACGGAGCTGGGTCGGATTCATCGCCTGGTCGGCAGCGCCCAGGTGCTGGACACCCCGCTCACGACCAAGCTGGCCCGATTCAGCCGGCTGCTCACCGTCGTGATCCTGGTGCTCGCCGGGGTGGCCTTCGGAGTCGGCATCCTCCGGGGGGAGAGCGGCAGCGAGATGTTCACCGCCGCCGTGGCGTTGGCGGTGGGGGCCATTCCCGAAGGGCTGCCGGCGGCGGTGACGATCACGCTGGCGATCGGGGTGGGGCGGATGGCCCGCCGGCGAGCGGTGATCCGGCGGCTGCCGGCGGTGGAGACGCTGGGCAGCACGACGGTGATCTGTACGGACAAGACCGGCACCCTGACCGAGAACCAGATGACGGTACGGGCGCTCTGGACAGTCGCCGGCCGGTATGAGGTCACCGGCAGCGGATACCGGCCCGCCGGTGAGCTCCGGGGTCCCGACGGCGAGGCCGCCCGGATCTCCGGTGCCGGGGCGCTGCGCTGGTCGCTGCTCGCCGGGGTGGCCTGCAACGACGCCCGGCTGGTCGAGCGGGACGAGGAGTACGTGGTGCTCGGCGACCCGACCGAGGGCGCGATGCTGGTGGTGGCGGCCAAGGGCGGCCTGTGGGCCGCGGCGGTGGCCGAGGAGCTGCCCCGGGTCGAGTCGATCCCGTTCACCTCGGAGCGGCGGTTCATGGCGACCCTGCACGACGCCGGGGACGGCGGACGGGTGGTGCTGGTCAAGGGCGCGGTCGAGCGGCTGGTGGAGTGGAGCGTCGCGGCGTTGGACGAGCAGGGGCAACCGGTGCCACTGGACCGGGACGAGGTGCTGGCCGCCGCCGAAGCGCTCGCCGGTGAGGGGCTACGGGTGCTGGCCACGGCGCAGGTGCGGCTGGACGGTGCGGCCGAGCTGGCGGAGCAGGAGTTGCCGGGCAGTCTGGTCTTCACCGGTCTGCACGCCATGCTGGATCCGCCCCGGGCCGCGGTCGCCGATGCGATCGCCGCCAGCCGGCGAGCCGGAATCTCGGTGAAGATGATCACCGGTGACCATCAGCGCACCGCGCGCGCCATCGCCGGTCGCCTCGGACTGCTGGCCGCGGAGCCGGGTACCGGTGCGGTGCTCTCCGGCGCCGACCTCGCGCGGCTCTCGCCCGCCGACAGCCCAGCGGCGGTGGACCGGGCGGCGGTCTTCGCCCGGGTGTCGCCGGAGCAGAAACTGCGGCTGGTGGAGGCGTTGCAGGCCGATGGGCAGGTGGTGGCCATGACCGGGGACGGTGTGAACGACGCGCCGGCCCTGCGGCAGGCCGACATCGGGGTGGCGATGGGACGCAGCGGCACCGAGGTGGCGAAGGAGGCGTCGGACATCATCCTCACCGATGACGACTTCACCACGATCGAGGCGGCCGTCGAGGAGGGGCGGGGCGTCTTCGCCAACCTCACCAAGTTCATCACCTGGACGCTGCCCACCAACGCGGCGGAGGGCATGCTGGTCCTTGTCGCCATCGTGCTCGGCACCGCGTTGCCCATCCTGCCCAGCCAGATCCTCTGGATCAACATGACCTCGGCGGTGCTGCTCGGGCTGACGCTCGCGTTCGAGCCGAAGGAGGGCGGGATCATGTCCCGGCCGCCCCGGAATCCGGCCCAGCCGCTGCTGACCGGCGCGCTGGTGGTGCGGATTCTGCTCGTCTCCGCACTGGTCGTGGCCGGTGCCTGGTGGGTGTTCGAGTGGGAGCGCAGCGGTGGCGCGGAGCTGGCGGAGGCCCGTACCGCGGCGGTGAACCTCGTCGTCGCCGTGCAGATCTTCTATCTGTTCAGCTGCCGGTCGTTGCGCCACTCGGCGTGGCGGCTGGGGTTGTTCACCAATCGCTGGCTGATCGGTGGGGTGCTGCTGCAGGCCCTCGGCCAGGTGGCGCTCACCTACCTGCCGGTGCTGAACACGTTGTTCCGGACGGCGCCCATCGGCCTCGGAACGTGGCTGCGGATCCTGGGTGTCGCCCTCGTGGCCGGTGCCGTCGTGGCACTCGACAAGCGGTTCGGCTGGTTCGGCCGCCGGCTCGGCTGAGCAGCGCCGGCTCGGTTGAGCTGCCGCGGCTTGCCCACCCGGTGCGGCGCGGTTCTTCCCGGAAGCCCGCCGGCTTCCGCCTGACGCCGATTCGGTCGTTAGGCTGGCCCTGATGGTTTATCTGGATCATGCGGCGACCACTCCGATGCTCGACGTGGCGTTGGAGGCGTACGTCGCCACCGCGCGCGAGGTCGGCAACGCCTCCGCCCTGCACGGGGCGGGCCGTCAGGCCCGCCGCCGAGTGGAGGAGTCGCGCGAGCGGGTGGCCGCCGCGTTGGGTGCCCGCCCCGCCGAGGTGATCTTCACCGGGGGTGGCACCGAGAGTGACAACCTCGCGGTCAAGGGCATCTTCTGGGCCCGCCGGTCCGCCGATCGCCGGCGGACCCGGGTGGTGTCCAGCGCGGTGGAGCACCACGCGGTGCTCGACGCCGTCGACTGGCTGGCCGCGCAGGAGGGCGCCGAGGTGAGCTGGCTTCCGGTCGATGCCCTCGGCCGGGTCACCCCGCAGCGGCTGCGCGCCGAGTTGGCCACCGCCGCCGACCAGGTGGCGGTGATCACGACGATGTGGGCCAGTAACGAGGTGGGTACGGTCCAGCCGGTCGCCGAGTTGGCCGCGGTGGCCGCCGAGCACGGGGTGCCGCTGCACACCGACGCGATCCAGGCGGTCGGTCAGGTGGCGGTGGACTTCGCCGCCAGTGGCGTCTCGGCGCTGACCGTGACCGGGCACAAGCTCGGCGGGCCGGCTGGGGTGGGCGCCCTGGTGCTCGCCCGGGACGTCGCGGTGACCCCGCTGCTGCACGGCGGCGGCCAGGAGCGGGACGTCCGCTCGGGGACCTTGGACACGGCTGGAATCGTCGCTTTCGCGGTCGCCCTGGAGACGGCGGTCCGACACCAGCAGGAGTACGCGGCCCGGGTCGCCGCGCTCCGGGACGATCTTGTGACGCGGGTACGGCAGGCGGTGCCGGAGGCGGTGCTCAACGGGGATCCGAACGATCGCCTGCCCGGCAACGCCCACTTCTCCTTTCCCGGCTGTGCCGGCGATGCGTTGCTGCTCCTGCTCGATGCGCAGGGCATCGCCTGCTCCACTGGCTCGGCCTGCTCGGCGGGGGTTGCCCAGCCGAGTCATGTGCTGCTCGCGATGGGCGCCGACAGCGCTCGTGCCGGCTCCTCGCTGCGCTTCACGCTCGGTCACACCAGCACGCCGGAGGAGGTTGACGCGCTGATCGCGGCCCTGCCGGAGGCGGTCGACCGGGCCCGGCGGGCCGGTAGCCTCCGCGCCTCGGGCTGACCCCACCGCCGCCCGGCGGCAGTGGTTCGCTCCGTGGGCACCCTCCGGGAGAGCGGCGCGCGCTGGGTTTGGGGGCGGCGGCCAGGGTGGTTACGCTCGTCCGGGCACCACCGCGGTGCCGGACGGTGTGGAGAAGGTGGTCGGGGTGCGGGTGCTGGCGGCGATGTCGGGCGGCGTGGACTCCGCGGTCGCGGCGGCGCGGGCCGCCGAGGCGGGGCATGACGTGACCGGGGTGCACCTGGCGCTGGCCCGCAACCCGCAGACCTATCGCACCGGCGCCCGGGGCTGCTGCACGCTGGAGGACTCCCGGGACGCCCGGCGGGCCGCCGATGTGCTCGGCATCCCGTTCTATGTGTGGGACATGGCCGAGCGGTTCCAGGCCGACGTGGTGGATGACTTCGTCGCCGAGTACGCGGCCGGCCGTACCCCGAATCCCTGCCTTCGCTGCAACGAGAAGATCAAGTTTGCCGCGGTGCTGGACCGGGCCGTGGCCCTGGGCTTCGACGCCGTGGTCACCGGCCACCACGCGCGGCTCGGTGTCGACGGCTTGCTGCGCCGTAGCGTCGATCTCGCCAAGGACCAGTCCTACGTGCTCGGCGTGCTCACCCGCGAGCAGCTGAGCCGGTCGATGTTCCCACTGGGGGACTCGACGAAGACGCAGGTCCGAGCGGAGGCGACCCGGCGCGGCCTGGCGGTGGCCGACAAGCCGGACTCGCACGACATCTGCTTCGTCGCCGACGGGGACACCCGTGGTTTCCTCGCCCAGCGGCTCGGTGCGGCGCCCGGCGACGTCGTTGACGGCGCCACCGGCGAGGTGGTGGGCCGGCACACCGGTGCGTACGCCTACACCGTCGGGCAGCGGCGCGGGCTGCGCCTGGACCGCCCGGCCCCGGACGGTCGCCCCCGCTACGTCCTGTCGATCACCCCGAAGACCAACACCGTGACGGTGGGCCCGGCCGAGGCGTTGGCGGTGTCCCAGGTGCAGGCGGAGAGCCCGGTGTGGATCGGCGGACCCCGACCGACCGACCCGGTCGAGTGCGAGGTGCAGTTGCGCGCGCACGGTGACGTGGTGCCGGCGACCGTGGCGGTGACCGGCGACGGGCTCCGGGCCGAGCTGCATCAGCCGGTCCGCGGGGTGGCGGCCGGTCAGGCGATCGTGGCCTACCGCCCGGACCCGGCGGGCGACATCGTGCTCGGCTCCGCCACCATCGCGGTCTGAGCCACCCGGGTGGCCCGGCGGCGGTCGTCCGTGAATCCGCTAGTCTTCGACCGTGAATGATCAGCCGTGGCCGTGGCCCGCGGGTGCGGCGACCGGGGTCGGGTCGCTCCCCGGCACCGACATCGCGGAGGCGCAGCGGATCGTCCTCGGTGAGCTGCCCCTCCTTCCCCACCTGCCCGAGTTGCCCGCCCGTGGCCCGGGCGCGGAGCTGATCGGCCGGACCGCCGGGTTGCTGGTGGAGCTGCCGGTCGAGCTCTACGCCGCCCGGTGGCGCGTCGCCTCCCGCCCAGGTCGGGACCGGCGCCGGGCCCGGGACCTGATGGAGCGGGATCTGGACCAACTCGCCGCGCAGGCCGAGACGTACGCCGGGCCGGTCAAGGTCCAGGTCGCCGGGCCGCTGACCCTGGCCGCGGCGGTGGAACTGCCGATGGGCGGCCGGTTGGTACGCGACCCCGGCGCGGTGCGGGACCTGGCCGGCTCCCTGGCCGAGGGGGTACGGGAGCACGTCGCCGCCGTCGCGCGTCGGCTACCGCGGGCCACGGTGCTGCTGCAGCTGGACGAGCCGTCGTTGCCGGCGGTGCTCGCCGGGCGGGTGTCGACCGAGAGTGGGTTCGGGACGTACCAGCCGGTGGAGCCGGGCCGGGCCCGCAGTCTGCTGCGCGAGGTCGTCGCCGCCGCCGACGTACCGGTCGTGGTGCACTGCTGCGCCCCGGACGTGCCGCTGGAGCTGATTCGGGAGGTCGGCGCGGTCGGTGCGGCCCTCGATCTCGACCTGGTCACCGACCTGGATCCGCTGGGTGAGGCGATCGACGCCGGGCTGGGCCTCCTGGCCGGTGCCGCGCCCACGCGACCGGCGTCGGGCGGCAACGCACCGACGTCGGCGCAGGTCGCCGAGCGGGTCCGCCGGCTCTGGGACCGCCTCGGGTTCCCCCGTCGGCAGCTCGCCGAGCAGGTTGTCATCACGCCGGCCTGCGGGTTGGCGAACGCCACCGGCGGGCACACCCGAGCGGTCCTCACCGCCTGCCGGGACGCGGGACGGCGGTTGAGCGAGCAGGGGTGACCGGCGCGGGCGGGTGCCCGGCCCACTGTCTCACCGCCCCGATACGGTTCCCGGGGTAGTGGGAAGAATGGGAGGTCAGGGCGATGTCCGAGGATGCCATCGGTCAGCAGGTTCCTGCGGCGCAGGAGGCGGCGGCCGGCGCGGAGCCGACCCCGGCGGCGCGCGAGCGGCATGCGACGCTCAGCCGGGAGCTGACCGAGCACCAGTACCGCTACTACGTGCTCGACGCGCCGACCATCTCCGACGCGGCCTTCGACGAGCAGCTGCGGGAGCTGGCGGCGCTGGAGGCGGAGTTCCCGGCCCTGCGTACGCCGGACTCGCCGACGCAGCGGGTGGGGGGCGCCTTCTCCACCGACTTCACCCCGGTGGCGCACGCCGAGCGGATGATGTCGCTCGACAACGCCTTCTCCGACGAGGAGCTGGCGGCCTGGGCCGAGCGGGTCGAGCGGGATGCCGGTGGCCCGGTTCCCTACCTCTGCGAGCTGAAGGTGGACGGCCTCGCGATCAACCTGACCTACGAGCAGGGGCGCCTGGTCCGGGCGGCCACCCGCGGGGACGGCCGCACCGGCGAGGACGTGACGGCGAATGTCCGCAGCATTCGGGAGGTGCCGGGGGAGCTGACGCCGTCGGCCGAGTTTCCGGAGATTCCCGGTTTCCTCGAGGTGCGCGGTGAGATCTACTTCCCGGTCGCCGGCTTCGCGGATCTGAACGCCGGGCTGGTCGAGCAGGGGCGGGCACCCTTCGCCAACCCGCGCAACGCGGCCGCCGGCAGCCTGCGGCAGAAGGATCCACGCGTCACCGCGTCCCGGCCGCTGCGGCTGGTCGTGCACGGCTTCGGGGCCCGCCGCGGCTGGGCGCCGAGCACCCAGTCCGAGTCGTACGCGGCGTTGCGGGCCTGGGGGCTGCCGACCAGCGATCGGTGGCGGGTGGTGCCGGGGCTGGCCGGCGTCGCGGAGTACATCACGCACTATGCCGCGCACCGGCACGACGTCGAGCACGAGATTGATGGCGTGGTGGTGAAGGTTGACCCGGTGGCGATTCAGGGCCGGCTGGGTTCGACCAGCCGGGCACCGCGTTGGGCGATCGCGTTCAAGTACCCGCCGGAGGAGGTCAACACCCGGCTGCTTGATATCGACGTGAACGTCGGGCGCACCGGCCGGGTCACTCCCTTCGCGGTCCTGGAGCCGGTCCGGGTGGCCGGGTCGACGGTGGCGCTGGCCACCCTGCACAACGCCCGTGAGGTGGAGCGCAAGGGGGTGTTGATCGGCGACACGGTGGTGATCCGGAAGGCCGGTGACGTCATTCCCGAGGTGCTTGGCCCGGTGGTCGAGCTGCGCCCACCGGAGGCTCGGCCGTTCGTGATGCCGAGCCGGTGCCCGTGCTGCGACACCCCGCTGGCGCCGGCGAAGGAGGGCGACATCGACATCCGTTGCCCCAACACGCGTAGCTGCCCGGCCCAGCTCCGGGAGCGGGTCTTCCACCTCGCTGGGCGGGGGGCCTTCGACATCGAGGTCCTGGGCTACAAGGGGGCCGCCGCCTTGCTCGACGCCCAGATCATCACCGATGAGGGTGATCTGTTCACTCTCGACACCACGCAGTTGGCGCGGTCCCCGTTCTTCGTCAACAAGGACGGCAGCCTCGGCAGCAATGCGGTCAAGTTGCTGGAGAACCTGGCCGTGGCCAGGGAGCGCGAGCTCTGGCGGGTGTTGGTGGCGCTCTCCATCCGGCACGTCGGCCCGACCGCGGCGCAGGCCCTGGCCCGGCACTTCCGGTCGGTCGAGGCGATTGACCAGGCCGGGGAGGAGGAGCTGTCGGCTGTTGAGGGAGTCGGGCCGACCATCGCGGCGAGCGTGCGGGAGTGGTTCGCCGTGGGCTGGCACCGCGAGGTGGTGCGGAAGTGGGCCGAGGCCGGGGTGCGGATGGCGGAGGAGGCCGTCGAGCAGGGGCCGCGCCCGCTGGAGGGGGTGACCGTGGTGGTGACCGGGACGCTCGCCGGCTTTTCCCGGGACCAGGCGGCCGAGGCGATCAAGTCCCGTGGCGGCAAGGTCACCGGCTCGGTCTCGAAGAAGACCGCCTTTGTGGTGGTCGGTGACAACCCTGGGACGAAGGCGGAGAAGGCGGCGAGCCTGAAGGTGCCGGTGCTGGACGAAGAAGGTTTCGCGGTGCTGCTCGACGCGGGACCCGAGGCGGCTCAGGCGGTGGCCCGGGTCGAGGGCTGACCGGCGGCCGTGGGCGCGTATACCAACTTAATTACGACTACGACCGATTCGTGACTGTCGTAGGGGGAATTCCGGCTCCTGGGGCGTTTCATGGGGGACACGGCGTACATCTGGGTGCGCCGACCCTGACCCGCGGGAGGTGTGATGGCGACGGCCGACCCGCGCAACTTCGTCCCACCAGGACGGAGCGCGCCGTTCTTCGCCTTCGTGGCGGTGGTCCTCGCCGCGGCCGCGCTGACGTCGGCAGCTCCGTTGCTGGCCCTCCCCGACCAGGTGTTCCGGCTGCCCGCCGCGTTCTGGACCATGGCGGTGCTGGCGGTCGCCGGAGACGCGTGGCCGTTCGTCCCGCCGGGGCGGCGGCGGTCCTCGGTCATGTTTCCGTCAATCTGCTTCACCTTCGCGATCCTGCTCGGCTGGGGGCTGGGCCCGGCGGTCGCCGTGCAGGCGGTGGCGGTCGTGGTGGCCGGAGTCCGCATGGGGCACGCCAGCTGGCGAATCGCCTTCAACGCCGGGCAGTACGCCTGTGCCCTCGCCGCCGCCCATGTCCTGATCGGCCTCGGCCCGGGCGACCTGGTCGGTGGCGGGCAGCTGAGCGGGACCGACGTGGTCGCGGTCAGTGGCGCGATGCTCGCCTGGTTCACCGTCAACTTCGGGCTGGTCAGCGCGGCGGTGTGGCTGCGGTTCGGGGCACGTTGGCGGCCGGGGATGGGTTTCGAGCTGCTCTCCACCGGTTCGCTGCTGCTGCTCGCGCCGGTCCTGGTCACCGCGGCCCAGGCGAGCGCGGCGCTGGTCCCGCTGGTGCTGGCGCCGCTGTTCGCGGTCTACCAGATGGCCCGGCTCAGCGCCGAGCAGCAGCAGCTCGCCTCCCTCGACCCCCTCACCGGCCTGCCCAACCGGAAGGCACTGGTCGCCGAGGTCGGCGCGCGGCTGCACCGGCACGCGGAGCGGGCCGCGGATGGCTCGGCGCCGGCCCGATTGGCGCTGCTGCTGCTCGATCTGGACCGGTTCAAGCACGTCAACGATGCGCTCGGGCACGCCGTCGGTGATCGGCTGCTGGTCGAGGTGAGCGCCCGGCTGACCGAGGTCGCCGACGGGGACCTGGTGGCCCGGCTCGGCGGGGACGAGTTCGCCATCGTGCTGACCGGGCTGACCGACGTCGCCGAGGCACGTGACCGGGCGGGCCGGGTGGTGGCCGCGCTGGCCGAGCCGGTCACGCTGGACGGGCTGCCGCTGGATGTGGGCGGGTCGATCGGGGTCGCGCTCTTCCCCGACCACGGTGAGGACTTCACCACCCTGATGCGCCACGCCGACGTGGCCATGTACGACGCGAAGCAGCGCAACGACACGGTCGCCGTCTACGTGGCCGAGTCCGACCACAACTCGCCCGAGCGGCTGGGCCTCCTGGCCGACCTGCGCCGGGTCCTCGCCTCCGGGCTCCGCCCCGATGCGGACGGCGGCGGGGCGGACCCGGGGTGCAACGGTGTGGCGCGTCCGACGCTCGGCGGCGCCGGTGCGGTGCTGCCCGGCACGAGCGGGCCGAGCCCGGGCCGGTGGTCGCGGTGGGGCCGACGGCAGCGCGTACACGTGGTCCACTCCGACGAGCTGATCCAGCGGATCGTCACCGCGGCCGACCCGATTCGCCGCCGTACCATCGTCGGCCCGGCCGGACTGCCGGCCGCCGGCGAGACCGTTGCACCGCTCGCCGCCGCCACCGATGGAGCCGGTGGGCCGGAGCCCACCGCAGCGGTGGGGCGCGCCGGTGGTCTGGCGGACCCGGCCGGCGCGGGTGAGATCACCATGTACTACCAGCCGCAGGTCGCCATCGCGACCGGGGAGGTGGTCGGGGTCGAGGCGCTGCTGCGCTGGCGTCACCCCCGGCGCGGGATGGTCGACCCGGAGGAGCTGATCCGGGTGGCCGAGCAGAGCGCGGTGATGCGCCTGCTCACCCTCCGGGTCATCGACGACGTGGTGGCGCAGCTGGGACGGTGGCAGGCGGCGGGTGTGGTCCTCCGGGCCGCCCTGAACGTCAGCGTCCGGGACCTACACACCGGGGAGATCGCCGACCGGATCGCGGAGCGACTCCTCCGGCACGACGTACCGCCGCAGCGCCTCCAGCTGGAGATCACCGAGGGGGCGTTGATGGCCGACCCGCGGCGGGTGCTCGCCACCATCACCCGGCTGCACCGACTCGGCGTGGGGATCGCCCTGGACGACTTCGGCACCGGCTTCTCCTCCCTGCAACACCTGCGGCGGCTACCGCTTACCGAGGTGAAGGTGGACCGCTCCTTCGTGCTCGGGATGACCGAGGACGCCGACGACGCGGCGATCGTCACCTCGGTGGTCGAGCTGGCCCGGGCGCTCGGGCTACGGGCGGTCGCCGAAGGGGTGGAGGACGAGCGGACCTGGCGGATGCTGCACGCGATCGGCTGCGACGCCGCGCAGGGCTGGTTCTATGCCCGGCCGATGCCGGCCGAGGAGCTTGTCACCTGGCTGGCCCGGCATCGTCCGGTCCGCCCGGCGGCAGGCCCGGGGGCGGCCGTCGGGCCGCGCCCCGCCCGTTGACCGGTGCCCCCCCGCCGCCGGGCCGCCCAGGGGGGAGTCGAGGCAGCGGCGCCGGGCGGGAGCAATAGACTCGCTGCGGTCACCGCGGGTAGCGCAGCACCGCCCGCGGTCGGCGCGGACAGATCAGCAGGACAGCCACGAAGGGGGCACCGATGGCCGCCATCTCCCGCGAGGAGGTCGCGCACCTGGCGCGACTGTCGCGGCTCGCCGTGACCGAGGAGGAGCTGGCTACCCTCGCCGGCCAACTCGACGTGATCCTCCAGGCAGTCGCCCAGGTCGGCGAGGTGACCGCGGCGGACATTCCGCCGACGTCGCACTCCGTGCCGCTGACCAACGTGCTGCGCGACGACGTGGTGGCGTCGTGCCTGACGCCCCAGGAGGCGCTGTCGGGCGCGCCCGACGCCGCTGAGCAGCGGTTCCGCGTACCGCGGATTCTGGACGAGGATGTGGCTTCATGACCGACCTGACCAGCTACTCCGCCGCCGAACTCGCCGGCCTGGTGGCGCGGGGCGAGTCCTCGGCGGTCGAGGTCACCCAGGCGCACCTGGACCGGATCTCGGCCGTGGACGACCGGGTGCACGCCTTCCTGCACGTCGACACGGAGGGTGCCCTCGCCGCCGCACGCGACGTCGATTCGCGCCGCGCCGCCGGTGCGGCGCTCGGCCCGCTGGCCGGTGTGCCGGTGGCGGTCAAGGATGTGCTCACCACGAAGGGTGTACCGACCACCGCCGGGTCGAAGATCCTGGCCGACTGGCGCCCGCCCTACGACTCCACGATCGTGCGGCGGCTGCGGGCGGCCGGCACGGTGATGCTGGGCAAGACCAACATGGACGAGTTCGCGATGGGCTCGTCCACCGAGTACTCGGCCTTCGGGCCGACCCACAATCCGTGGGATCTGAGCCGGATCCCGGGCGGCTCCGGCGGCGGCAGCTCGGCCGCCCTGGCCGCGTACGAGACGCCCCTGTCGATCGGTTCGGACACCGGCGGCTCGATCCGGCAGCCCGGGGCCGTCACCGGCACCGTCGGCGTCAAGCCCACCTACGGGGGGACCTCCCGGTACGGCCTGGTGGCCTTCTCGTCCTCGCTGGACACCCCCGGCCCCTGCGCCCGTACGGTGCTGGACGCCGCGCTGCTGCACGAGGCGATCGGTGGCCACGACCCGCTCGACTCGACCTCGATCCCCGCGCCGGTGCCGGACGTGGTGGCTGCCGCCCGGCTCGGTGCCGGCGGCGACCTGACCGGGGTGCGGCTGGGCGTGGTCCGGGAGTTCGCCGGGGAGGGCGCCGAGCCGGGCGTGCTGGCGGCCTTCCGGGCGGCGGTGGAGACGCTCACCAAGCTGGGCGCCGAGGTCGTCGAGGTCTCCTGCCCGCACTTCCAGTACGCGTTGCCGGCCTACTACCTGATCGCCCCGAGCGAGTGCTCGTCGAATTTGGCCCGCTTCGACGGGGTCCGGTTCGGCCTGCGGGTCGGTGACGACGGCGTCCGGTCGCTGGAGGAGGTCATGTCGGCGACCCGGGAGGCAGGTTTCGGCCCGGAGGTCAAGCGGCGGGTCATGCTCGGCACGTACGCCCTCTCGTCGGGCTACTACGACGCGTACTACGGTCAGGCGCAGAAGGTGCGCACGCTGATCAGCCGGGACTTCACCACCGCCTTCGAGCAGGTCGACGCCCTGATCTCGCCGACGACGCCGTTCGTCGCGTTCCCGGTCGGGGCGCGCACCGCCGACCCGTACCAGATGTACCTGGCCGACCTGTTCACCATTCCGAGCAACCTGTATGGCGGGCCGGGCATCTCGGTGCCCTGTGGCCTCGCCGACGGGCTGCCGGTCGGCCTGCAGGTCATGGCACCGACGATGGCCGACGACCGGATGTACCGGGTCGCGGCCGCGCTGGAGAGCGCCGTCGGCCCGTTCACCCCACCGGCACTGTGAGGCAGGAGCACCGATGACGACGACACTGCCCGCGTACGACGAGGTCGTCGCGCGCTACGAACCGGTGATCGGCCTGGAGACCCACGTCGAGCTGGGTACGAACACCAAGATGTTCTGTGGCTGCCCGACCGACTTCGGTGGGGCGCCGAACACCCGGGTCTGCCCGGTCTGCCTGGGGCTGCCCGGCTCGCTTCCGGTGGCCAACCGGGCGGCCGTGGAGGCGACCATCCGGATCGGGCTCGCGCTGAACTGCTCGATCGCGCAGTGGTGCCGGTTCGCCCGGAAGAACTACTACTACCCGGACATGCCGAAGAACTACCAGATCAGCCAGTACGACGAGCCGCTCTGCGTGGACGGCTACCTGGATGTCGAGGTGAACGGCGAACCGGTGCGGATCAGCATCGAACGGGTGCACATGGAGGAGGACACCGGCAAGACCCTGCACGTGGGCGGGGCCACCGGCCGCATCCACGGCGCGACCGAGTCGCTGGTCGACTACAACCGGGCCGGCATCCCGCTGGTCGAGATCGTCACCAAGCCGATCCCCGGCGCCGGCGCGATGGCGCCGGAGGTGGCCCGGGCGTACGTCACCGAGCTGCGCGACGTGCTCCGCTCGCTCGGTGTCTCCGACGTCCGGATGGAGGAGGGGTCGCTGCGCTGCGACGTCAACACCTCCCTCAACCTCCCGGGTGAGCAGTGGGGTACCCGGACCGAGACGAAGAACGTCAACTCGCTGCGGTCGGTGGAGCGCGCGGTGCGCTCCGAGATCATCCGGCAGGCGTCGGTGCTCACCGCGGGCGGCCGGATCACCCAGGAGACCCGGCACTTCCACGAGGACACCGGGGACACCACCTCCGGCCGGTCCAAGGAGACCGCGACCGACTACCGGTACTTTCCGGAGCCGGACCTGGTGCCGGTCGCGCCGGACCCGACCTGGGTGGCCGAGTTGAAGGCCGCGCTGCCGGAGCTGCCGCGGCTGCACCGGCGTCGCCTCCAGCAGGATTGGGGCCTGTCCGACCTGGACATGCAGTCGATCCTGAACGCTGGCGCGGTCGAGCTGATCGAGGCGACGATCGCGGCGGGCACCACCCCGGCCGCCGCCCGCAAGTGGTGGCTGGGCGAGCTGTCCCGCCGGGCCAACGAGACCGGGGTGGAGCTGGCCGACATCGGCGCCACCCCGAAGCAGGTTGCCGAGTTGCAGGGCCTGGTGGACGCCGGCAAGCTCACCGACAAGCTGGCCCGTACGGTGCTGGAGCACGTGGTCGCGGGAGAGGGCTCGCCGGCCAAGATCATGGCCGACCGCAAGCTGGAGGTGGTCTCCGACACCGGCGCGCTGACCGCGGCGGTGGACGAGGCGATCGCCGCCAACCCCGCCATCGCCGACAAGGTCCGCGGCGGCAAGGTGGCCGCGGCCGGTGCCCTGGTCGGCGCGGTCATGAAGACCACCCGTGGCCAGGCTGACGCCAAGACCGTGCGTGAGCTGATCCTGGAGCGCCTCGGCGTCCAGGGCTGACGTGCGCGAAGGGCCCGCCGGCTGGCTGCCGGCGGGCCCTTCCTGCCACCCCTCGACGGGTCCTTCCTGCCCACCCCTCGGAGGGCGCCAACGGCGGCGCCCGGATGGAGTCCCCGTGAAACAGCACGACCTTGCTGTCCTCGACGAGATCCAACGCCGGGTACTGTGGCTCGCCACCCGCATCGTGGACGCGGCCAACCACGACCGGGACACCGGCGACGGCGTGAAGGTCGGCGGACACCAGGCGTCCAGCGCATCGCTGGTCACCGCGATGACGGCGCTGTGGTTCGCGCACCTCGACGCCGAGGACCGGGTCGCGGTGAAGCCGCACGCCTCCCCGGTGTTCCACGCCATCCAGTACCTGCTCGGCAACCTGGACCGGTCGTACCTGACCCGGCTGCGCGCCCGCGGTGGCCTCCAGTCGTACCCGTCCCGGACGAAGGACCCGGACGAGGTCGACTTCTCCACCGGCTCGGTGGGCCTGGGCGCGGCGGCGCCGCTTTTCGCGGCGGTCACCCGCCGCTACGTGGACGCGCACTTCGGCGCCCGTCCCCGGTCCCGGTTCGTCGCCCTCATCGGCGACGCCGAACTGGACGAGGGCAACATCTGGGAGGCGGTCGCCGACCCGGCCACCGCCGGGCTGGGCAATGTGATGTGGCTGGTCGACTTCAACCGCCAGTCGCTGGACCGGGTCGTGCCGGGCATCCGGATCGACCAGTGGCGGGGCCAGTTCGAGGCCGCCGGCTGGCACGTCGTGGAGGTCAAGTACGGTCGCCGGCTCGCCGCCGCGTACGCCCGGCCGGGTGGGGCGGCGCTGCGGGACTGGATCGACCGGATGCCGAACGAGCAGTACCAGTCGCTCTTCGGCCTCGCCGGGCCGCTGCTGCGCAAGCAGTTCCTCGACGGCGCGCCGGCGGGAATCGCGGAGTTCATCGCCGACATCCCCGACGACGAGCTGGGCCCGCTCGTCACCGACCTCGGCGGGCACGACCTGGCGGCGGTGCTGGAGGCCTACGCCCAGTGCGACGCGGTCATCGACCGGCCCAGCGTGGTCTTCGCGTACACGGTGAAGGGCTGGGGGCTGCCGATCGCCGGCAACCCCCGGAACCACTCGGCGCTGCTCACCACCGCGCAGGTGGACGCGTTGCGGACCGTGCACGGCCGCACCCGGGACACCGAGTGGGACCGGCTCGACCCGGCGTCGGCGGCCGGTGTCCGGGCCGGGGAACGCCGGGAGGCGCTGTCCCGGGCACCACGCACGCGGGCACTGGGCGTCAGCGTCCCGGAGACGACCCGGGTACGCGCCACCAAGCCGGTCTCCACCCAGGAGGTCTTCGGTCGGGTCCTGGTTGACCTGTCCCGTGACCCGCAGGTCGGGCGTTACCTCGTCACCACCGCACCGGATGTGGCCACCTCGACCAACCTGGCCGGGTTCATCAACCGGTCCGGGGTGTTCGCGCCCACCTCGCAGCGTGAGTGGTCCGAGGACCGGATGCTGCGGTGGACGGAGAGCCCGGCCGGCCAGCACATCGAGCTGGGTATCTCGGAGATGAACCTGTTCCTGCTGCTCGGCCAGCTCGGCCTGGCCTGGGACCACTCCGGGCAGCCGCTGCTGCCGGTCGGCACCGTCTACGACCCGTTCGTGCTGCGGGGCCTGGACGCCTTCCTCCACGGCACCTACTCCGGCGCCCGGTTCGTGGTCGCGGGCACCCCCTCGGGGGTCACCCTGGCGCCGGAGGGGGGCGCACACCAGTCGACGCTCACCGCCAGCGTCGGCTTGGAGCTGCCCGGGGTCACCTTCGTCGAGCCCGCCTACGCCACCACCCTGGACTGGCTGCTCTGTGACGCGTTGGGGCAGATCGCCGGGGGTACGGCGCCGGCCGCGACCGCCGCGCCCGGGGAGGACGGCGGGTACTACTTCCGACTCAGCACCCGCCCGGTTGACCAGGCTCCGTTCGCGGCGGCCCGGAGCCGGCTCGGCGACGCGGTACTGCGTCGGCAGGTGCTCGCCGGCGCCTACCGGCTGGTCGACGCCCACCAGGCGTACCCGCACCTCGCCGACGCCCCGGTCGTGCAGCTCGCCGCCTCCGGTGCGGTCCTGCCCGAGGTGCTCGCCGCCGCGGCCGAGTTGGCCGAGGAGGGGATCGCCGCGCACGTCGTGGACGTCACCAGCCTGGACCGCCTCTACCGGGCCTGGCAGCGCACCCTGCGCCAGGGGGTCCGCACCGCCACCGTGCCGAGCGTTCCGGGCGCGCTGCGGTCGGCCTTCGTCGACCGGGTGCCGGTGGTCACCGTGCACGACGCCGCGTCGCACGCGATGGCGTGGCTCGGCTCGGCGGTCGGCGCTCCGGCGGTGCCCCTTGGCGTGGACGAGTTCGGTCAGTCCGGCAGCGTCGCCGAGCTGTACGAGCTCCACGACCTGTTGCCGGGCAGCATCGTGAACGCCGCCCTCGCCGCGCTCTCCCTGCGCTGACCGGTCGGTGACCGCCGGCTCGTCCGGCGGTCCGGTCAGCGGGTCGGGGTGGGGGTGACCGGGGCGGGGGCTCCGGCCTTCGGGTCCGCCACGATGTGCCGTTCGAGGTTCACCTGGGCCTGGCCGGTGCCGCCGACCGTGATGTCGTCATACGCCTGGAGCAGTTTCTCCTCGTCGAAGTAGAGGACGGTCATCGACAGCGGGGTGGGCTCCTCGCCCTCCAGGCCGCGCAGGCCGGCGCCACCGGTCGAACCCTGCACCATCAACAGGGTGGGGGTTTGGTCCGGCTGCTGGGGTAGCCGGTACACCTCGCGGTTGTGGGTGTGTCCGGCGAGTACCAGCGGGGTGGCGCCGGAGAGGGGCCCCGCCGAGGCGGGGTCGTGCACCAGCGCCAGGTCCACCGGCCGGGGTGCGCTACGGGCGGTTGCCGCCAACTGTTCGCCGGTGCCGATGAGCTGGTCGGCTGTCTCCCCGGTCAGGTTGCTGCCCGCCGGTGAGGTGCTCTTGTCCGGCGTGAAGCGGGGGTCCCCGATGCCGGCGATGGTCAGCCCGGCGACCACGGTGGTCGCGTTGTCCAACACGATGGCGTTGCGCTGCTGGGCCACGGCGGCGGTCGTACCCCCCGAGTCGTGGTTGCCGCGGATGTAGACGTAGGGCTTGCGGAGGAGCCCGATCGAGTCGACGTAGTTCGCCTCCGGCTCGCTGCCCCAGTCGGTGATGTCGCCGGTGTCGACCACGACGTCGATCCCGAACTGCTCCACCACCGTCTGGATGACCTGCCAGGCGGCCGGGTTGAGGTGCAGGTCGGAGATGTGCAGCACCCGGGTGGTGCCGGGCTGCGGCTCGAAGACCGGCAGCTCCGAGACGGTGGAGTAGAGCTGGCTGACGTTGCCGACCAGGCGCTGGAGCTGCTCGGCGTAGCGGGTGTAGTCGTTGGCGATCCGCTGGACGTCGCCGACCAGCGCCGGCGCATTGACCAGCAGCCCCTCGTAGCGGGGTTCTTCGATCGCCTGCGGTCGCAGGGTGGCCGCCGCGGTGCCCAGGCTGCCCGCGGTGATCGCGAGCGCGAGCACCCCCGCCCAGGCCGTACGGCGGGTGTCGCGGAACACCAGCAGGGCCAGCAGCAGGGTGACCAGCACCGTGGCGGCGACCGTACGGACACCGAGGCGCAGGACGCCTTCCCGGATGTCGTCGACGGCGGTCTGGCTCGCTCGGTCGAGGCTCTCCGGGTCGTGTAGCAACGCCTCGGTGCGGTCCTGATCGAGGGCGCCGAACTGCACGGTCAGCTCGGTCGGCCCGTCGTGGCTGTCCAGCAGCAGCGCGCCCAGCGGCGGGATGTCGATGGTGGTGCCGCCGTGCAGCGCCGGCGTCACCGTCAGGTTCGCCTGGAACGGTCCGACCTCGGTGCTGACCCGGCCGCCGGCCAGCGTGCCGATCAACACCCCGGCCAGGGTGACGGCGAGTACGGCCAGGGTCATCCCGGCGGCGCGCAGCGCCCGCCAGCGGTTCGAACGACCGCCGGCCCGCCGGTGCCGTCGCCGGAGCCGCCGGCCCCAGCCCGTCTCCGGCGGCTGGCCGCCTCGGCTGTCCTGCTGCTCGTTCTCCTGACCGTCCATGCTGAAATTCTGACTCGCCCCGGCGAAAGGCTCGGGAAAATCTGGGCGGGGTGTTGCTCATTGTCGGCACTACCCGGCTTCGCTGTCGGTTTTGTCCGGTCTCACCGTCAGTGTCAACCGACTTCCCGGTCAGCTCTATCTGGTCTTACGGTCAGCTCTACCTGGTCTTACGGTCAGCTTTACCTGGTCTCGCGGTCAGCATCGTCCGGGTCTGCGGTCAGCATCGTCCGGCTCGCGGTCAGCTTCGTCCGGCTGCGCCGTCCGCGAACACCAGTCGCAGGAGACGGTCGTCCTCCGCCACCGGAGCTCCACGCCCGTCGTGGTTCGAGGTGCCCACCCAGAGCGAGCCGTCCGGTGCCGTGGCGACTGCCCGCAACCGGCCGTACTGGTCGGTGAGCAGGTCGCGCGGTTGGCCGAGCGTTGCGGTGTCGGTCAACTCGACCAGCCAGAGCCGCTGTCCGCGCAGGCAGGCCGTAGCGAGGAGCTGCTCGGTCCGGGCCAGTCCGGAGCAGGAGGCTTCCGCCGGCGGCCACGAGACGATCGGGTTGACGTACCGACTGTCGTCGGAGCGGCCCTCGACCTCCGGCCAGCCGTAGTTGCCGCCCGGCTCGATCTCGTTGATCTCGTCCCAGGTGTTCTGGCCGAATTCGACGGCGTACATCCGACCGTCGGCGGCCCAGGTGAAGCCCTGCACGTTCCGGTGTCCCAGCGACCAGACGGGAGAGTCGGGGAAGGGGTTGTCCGGTGCCGGCTCGCCGTCGGTGGTGATTCGCAAGATCTTTCCGCCGAGCCGGTCGCCATCCTGCGCCTGCTCCCGATCGCCGGCGTCGCCGGTGCTGGCGTAGAGCTGCCCGTCCGGGCCGAAGGCGAGGCCACCGCCGTTGTGGGTGCGCGCCTTCGGGATGCCGGTCAGGATCGGACGCGGCGGCTCGCCGAGGGTGAGCCGGGCAACCCGGTTGTCCTGTTCGGCGGTGTAGTAGACGAAGACCGTCTGGTCCCGCTGGTAGTGCGGGGAGACGGCGATCCCCATCAGCCCGCCCTCGCCACCTGCCGTCACCTCGGCGAGGGTCTGGACCACGGTCACCCGCAGCCCATCCGGGTCGGACTCGGGCCCGACCTGGAGGATCCGGCCGGAGTCCCGCTCGGTCACCAGCGCGCCCCCGTCCGGGAGGAAGGCGATGCCCCACGGGACTCGTAGGCCCTTCGCCAACACGGTGGCCACCACCTCCGGCCCGGTGCTCCCCGCATCGGAGGTGGTCGGGGTGGGGAAGGTGGGGGGTTCGCCGGCCGGGTCGGGCCCCGGCTCGCCGAAGCTGCAACCGGTGGCGATCAGCAGCGCCGCGCACGACGCCGCGAGGGTAGCCCGAAAGCGGCGGATGCGCGGGTGCGCGGGACGGGCGCTCACCGGGACCAGGGTAGCGGCCGGTGGGCCGGTGCGGGCCCCGGAGAAGGGCGGGCCGGCCCGAGGCTCTATCGTCGGCGGGTGTGAAGGTGTGGATCCCCCATGAGGACGGCACGTCCCTCCTCGGTGACCTGCCGGCGGGTGTCACGGTGGAGGTGGCGCAGCCGGACCGGCTCCCGTCCCCGGTGACCGACGTCCGGTTCTGGGTCCCGCCGTTCCTGGCCGAGGCGGAGACCACCGACCTGTTGCGGGAGCTGCCGGATCTGGACGTGGTGCAGCTCTTGACCGCCGGTGCGGACGCGTGGGTCGGCCGGATGCCGCCGGGCGTGACGCTCTGTGATGCGCGGGGGGTGCACGACCAGGCCACCTCGGAGTGGGTCGTCGCCGCGATCCTGGCGCACCTGCGCTCCCTTCCCACGCTGGTCCGGGCACAGGACCGTCGGGAGTGGGCCTACCGCGAGGTGGCGCCCACCGACGAACTGGCCGGCAAGCGGGTGCTGATCGTCGGCGCCGGCTCGATCGGCACGGCGCTCGAGGCACGCCTCGCCCCGTTCGAGGTACGCCTCACCCGGGTGGCCCGGACCGCGCGGCCCGGCGTACACGCCGTCGCGGAACTGCCCCGGCTGCTGCCGGAGGCGGATGTGGTGGTGCTGCTGGTGCCGTTGACCGAGCAGACCCGTGGGCTCGTTGACGAGGGCTTCCTCGCGGCGATGTGCGACGGCGCCCTGCTGGTCAATGCGGCGCGGGGGCCGGTGGCGCAGACCGAGGCGCTCGTCGCCGAGCTGGGCACCGGCCGGATCTCGGCCGTACTGGACGTCACCGACCCTGAGCCGCTGCCCGCCGACAACCCGCTGTGGGCGATGCCGAACGTGCTACTCACCCCGCATGTCGCGGGCTCGGTGCAGGGTCTGCTCCCGCGGGCGTACCGGCTGGTGGGCGATCAGATTCGCCGCTGCGCCGCGGGCGAGCCGCCGACCAACGTGGTGGTGGCGGGTTACTGAGTCGACTGGTCGGCCGAGCCAGGTTCGGGCCGCTCGGTGACCGCGACGAGCCGGGGCAGGTCGTCCCGGCGGACGGCGGGCAGCGGGACCGTCTGACCGCCGGTGAGCCGAGCGACCGCCCGGCCAGTTGGGTCCGCGCCCAGCTCGACGATCTGGTCCCAGTGGATCCGGTACTGGCCGGCGAGCGCCCGCAGGCACAGCCCCTGTGCGGTGACGTCGGTGCCGGCCCGCCAGGCCCACCCGCCGAGGAGCAGCGGTACGAGGAGCACCGGCAACAGGTACCACCGGGCGGCGGCCAGCGGCAGGGCGCCGAAGAAGGCGACCACCGCGGCCACCAGCAGGGCCTGGTTGTGCCGGAAGCGGAGGGTGTCGGAGCGGCTCACCCTGTGATGATCCCACCTGGTCCCCAGCGGTGTCGGGACGGGGCGGTCCCGTGCGCCGCGGGTGGTGACACGGTCGATCACCGCCAGGAGTGCGGGGCTCCGAACCGCCGCAGAGGCGGCGGGTCGGAGCCCCGCGTGGGTGCCGGTTCAGGCTGGGCAGTCGGGAACGTCGCCGACGCAGTTGTTGGGCCGGTTCTTGATGACGATGGTGCCGGTGGCGGTGTTCAGGTCAACCGTCCCACCGTCGTTGACGATGCCGCCGCCGTCGACCGTGGCGATGTTCTTCACCACCTGCGTGTTGAACAGCGTCACCATGCCCCCGGCGTTGTAGATGCCGCCGCCCTCCTCGGCCTGGTTGCCGATGACCTTCGTGTTGCGCATCACCAGCACGCTGAAGTTGTACACGCCGCCGCCGAAGCTCGAGAGGGAGGTGTTGTCCTGGATGAGGCCCTCCTCGACCACAGCGGTGGAGTCGGGGCCGACGAACAGGCCGCCGGCAAACCCGGAGGAGGCGGTGTTGTTGGTGATTTTCACCCGCTTCAGGGTGAGCTGTCCGTCAACCTGGATCCCGGCAAAATTGCTCGAGCGGTTACCGGTGATCGTGCTGTCGACGACTGTGCCGATCCCGTCGTTGAGGATCAGCAGGCCGCCGGCTCCCCCGGAGTTGTTGTCGGCGATAAGGCTGTGCCGGATCGTCACGACGGCGGAGGAACCGATGCTGACCACACCGCCCACGGCACCTGCGGTGTTTGCCTTCACCGCTGCTTTCTCCAGAGTCACCCGCCCCCCGGAGTTGGCGATACCGCCCCCGGTGGCGATGGCGGTATTACGACTCACGGTGGTGTGTCGCACGGTGGTGACGCCGGCGCTGTAAATGCCGCCGCCGTCTCCGTTGGCGATGTTGCGGGTGATGGTGCTGTGGTTGGTGGTGAGTGCCCCGCCGGTGTTGACGAGGATTCCGCCGCCGTCGTTGTCGGTGTGTCCGCCGGTGATGGTGAGGTGGTTGAGGGTGAGGTCGCCACCGGTGTCGACGGTGAGGATTCTGAACTGTTCTACGGCGGCGGCGCGTTCGATGGTGGTGTGTTTGCCGCCGTTGAGGGTGATGGGGGTGGTGATGGCGGGGAGGCCGGCGTCGTCGAGGAGGGCGGTGAGTAGGTAGGTGCACTTGCTGGCGAGGTCGAGGGTGGCGCCGCCGCGGGCGTTGGCGAGGGTGATCGCGGCGATCAGCTTGTCCGTGTTGCAGGGGACCGGGACGCCCTTCGTTTCCTTGCCCCTACCGTCGTGGGCGCTCCCGTCCCCCTTGGCTCGCTCGTCGTGGTAGTCCCCTCCGGTGGAGGGGGTGCCCCGGTGTTTCCCAGGCCGGTCGTCGCTACTGCTGATGGCGCGTCCGACCGCATCCCCGATCGGGGTGACGGTGATGCCGGCGGTGGTGAGGGCCAGGCCGGTCACCCCGGCCAGCCCGACGGTCCACCAGCGCCGCCGTGACCTCGCCCGGTGCCCGCCCGGGCGGTCCGGTTCGGGTGTCTGGATGTGTTCCTGCTGGTTCATCGCGGTGTCGGTGTCCTTCCCCCGTGAACGACGAGGAGCCGTCCGCCCGGTAGTGCCGGCCCGGGTGGGTTCCTCGGCTACCGAGCGGGCGGTAGCGGCCACCCCGGACGCTAAACCGACAAACAGATCAAATGAACATGAACCCGAAAAAGATGCCCAAAACAGACAAAACCCTGCTGTCGTCGGCCGCTCCTGCCCGCCTCGTTCCGGGCTGGTCGACGCGGTGGGTGCCCGGCACGCGCCCGGCGCGGGCCGCCAGGGGGCTCAGGCTGTTGGGTCGAACGGAGGCATCGGGCGGGTGACGCTGGGTCTGCGGCTGCGTGCGGTGCGAAGCCATTCCAGAAAGACGGTACCGACTGGCGTCACGTAAAGTGTTCGATTAACTGCTGAGTGCTCGAATTTAAGGCTTATTAAGGTAATTCTGGGACGAGCCTGCAGCTAGATAAATGTGAATGTCGGGGAGTGGGCGGTAGAGTCAACCATCGGTGCGGCGGAGGCGAGTTCCGGCTGCTCCGCCGCGGCATTGCCGACCGGCAGACGAGGAGGACGACGTGACGATTCAGAAGGTCGTGAGACTGGTCGCTGTTGTTGTAATCGCCGTGACGGGATTCGCGAATCCAACCGATCCAGGGACTGGGCAGCAAGAAAAGACCTCCGCCACCAACGGTGAGTCGCGGGTTTAGCTCCGTTCCCGGGCTATCTCGGGGCGGTCCTCGAGGTCGCGCCCCGAATTCTGGCTACTCGGGGACGCGGCGGTAGGCGCCGTCGCTGGCGGAGGTCGCCATGACGGCATATGCGCGCAGCGCCGCCGAGACGGGGCGCTGCCGCTCCGCCGGCGTGTACGGCCGGTCTCGTTTCTCCTGCGCGACCCGGCGGGCGTCCAACACCTCGGCCGGTACGGCCAACTCGATGGCCCGGTTCGGGATGTCGATGACGATCTCGTCGCCCGATTCGACCAGGGCGATCAGCCCCCCGGCGGCCGCCTCCGGTGAGACGTGCCCAATCGACAACCCGGAGGTGCCGCCGGAGAACCGGCCGTCGGTGAGCAGCGCGCAGGCTCGCCCCAACCCTCGGCCCTTGAGGAACGAGGTGGGGTAGAGCATCTCCTGCATTCCGGGCCCACCCCGGGGGCCCTCGTAGCGGATCACCACCACGTCCCCCGCGGTGACCTCCTTGGCCAGGATGGCGGTGACCGCGTCGTCCTGGGACTCGTAGACCCGGGCCGGGCCGCGGAAGGTCAGGCACTCTTCGGGCACCCCGGCGGTCTTCACGACGCAGCCTTCCGGTGCCAGGTTGCCGTGCAGGATGGCCAGTCCCCCGTCCTCGGTGTACGCGTGCGTCCGGTCCCGGATACACCCACCGGCCGCATCGGTATCCAACGTGGACCAGCGGTTGGTGGTGGAGAACGCCTCGGTGGTGCGTACCCCGCCCGGCGCGGCGTGGAACAGCTCGATCGCCTTCGGCGTCGCGGCGCCGCCGCGCACGTCCCAGTCGGCGAGCCAGCGCTCCAGCGAGGGGGAGTGCACCGCGTGGACCTTCCGGTTGAGCAGGCCGGCCCGGTCCAGCTCACCGAGGATGGCGGGGATTCCACCCGCCCGATGGACGTCCTCCATGTGGTAGTTGGGGGAGTTCGGTGCGACCTTGGCCAGGCAGGGCACCCGCCGGGAGATGGCGTCGATGTCCAGCACCCCGAAATCCAGCTCGGCCTCGCGGGCGGCGGCGAGCAGGTGCAGGATGGTGTTCGTCGAACCACCCATCGCGACGTCGAGGGCGACCGCGTTGTCGAAGGCGGCGCGGCTGGCGACCGCGCGGGGCAGCACCGTGGCGTCGTCCCCGTCGTACCAGCGCTTGGCGATCTCGACGACGGTACGGCCGGCCTCGACGAAGAGTGACCGGCGGGCGGCGTGGGTCGCCAGTGTCGACCCGTTGCCGGGCAGGGCCAGGCCGATCGCCTCGGTGAGGCAGTTCATCGAGTTGGCGGTGAACATCCCGGAGCAGGAGCCACAGGTGGGGCAGGCCGAGCGTTCGATCTGGTCGAGCTGGTCGTCGGTGACCGCCTCGTTGGACGCGGCGATCATCGCGTCGATCAGGTCGATCTTGGAGTGCACGACCCCCTCGATCGCGACGGTCTTCCCGGCCTCCATCGGGCCGCCGGAGACGAAGACGGTCGGGATGTTCAGCCGCAGCGCGGCCAGCAGCATCCCGGGAGTGATCTTGTCGCAGTTGGAGATGCAGACCAGAGCGTCGGCGCAGTGGGCATTGACCATGTACTCCACGGCGTCAGCGATCAGCTCCCGGCTGGGCAGCGAGTAGAGCATGCCGCCGTGGCCCATCGCGATGCCGTCGTCCACGGCGATGGTGTTGAACTCCCGGCCCACCCCGCCGGAGTCGGCTACCGCTTCGGCGACCAGGCCACCGAGCTCCTTGAGGTGGACATGCCCCGGAACGAACTGGGTGAAGCTGTTGGCGATGGCGACGATCGGCTTGCCGAAGTCGTCGTCGGTCATCCCGGTGGCCCGCCACAGGGCTCGGGCGCCGGCCATCGTCCGACCGTGGGTGGAGGTCCTCGACCGCAGCTCAGGCATGCGTACCAGTCTGGCACCGTCGCGGGGGCGACCGGAGCCCGCGCCGGACGTGTCCCAACAGATGCGCATCCCGCCCCCCCATACTCCGCGTTCATCCGGCAGAGTTGGGCTGTGTTGTTACCAACAAGTCGGTTTCGCGGCGCGGTGCGGAGCGGGCTCACCCGCGAGCCGGCTGCCATTCCGGCGGCGGGCGGTGCGCGTCGGTTGTCGGCCCGCCGGCCCGCAGCGTTCCTCCTCCTCGCCGTGGCCGCTGTCATCGGGCTGGTCGCGGTCGTGGCCGGCGTGGCGGTGCTGCTGACGGCTGCCGGGCAGCCCGAGCCGGTCCCTTCGGTCGGCTGGGCGGAGGTGGTCGCCCTGGCCACCGCGACCAGCGGGCTGCTCTTTGGTGCCGGGCTGCTCCGCCTCCCCGGCATGGCCCCCACCATCGGGGTGGCCACCCGGCTGTTGCTGGACGGTGTGATCATCGCTACCGCGGTCTGGTTCGTGGGTTGGGTGCTCCTCGTTGAGCCGACCCGCCTGCTCGGATCCGCTCCGGCGGTCGGTGCGCCGATCCTGCTCGCCACCGCCAGCGCGGCGCTGATCGCGGGCCTGGCCACCGTCGTGGTGTTTCGGGTCTCGTCGCCGCGGCGCCGGCTCGCCGCGCTCGGCGCGGGTACCGCCGCGACGACCCTGGGTGGGCTCGGCGTCGCCGCCGGGCTGCTGAAGGCTGAGGCGGGGCTGGCGTTCGGTGGCGCGACGGTGGCCGTCGCCGGCCTGCTGACCGTGGCGCTGGTGCTGCATGGGTTCGATCGTCCCTGCCGGTCGGACATCGACCCGACCCGGCGCGAGGGTGAGCACGCCGTCCTGCCGATCCTGGTGATGGCGGGCGCGGCGGCGTACCACTCTCTCCAGGGTGGCAGCTTCGACCCGTGCGGCGTGGCCGCTGCCAGCGTCGAGGTCTTCGCCCTGGTCGCCCGGCAGTACCTGACCCTGCACGATGTCCGCCGGTACGCGCGCCGGCTGGTCGAGGGGGAGGCGCACTTCCGGGAGTTGGCACACACCGACGCCCTGACCGGCCTGGCGAACCGGCGGGGACTGCTGCGGGCCCTGCACCGCTGCGCGGAGCAGGGCACCCCGTGCGTCCTGCTCCTGCTCGACCTGGATGGTTTCAAGAACGTCAACGATGTGCGCGGTCACGACGCCGGGGACGCCGTCCTGGCCGAGGTGGGCCGGCGGCTACGCGCCCCCCTGGGCTCCGGCGAGTTGGCGGCCCGACTCGGTGGGGACGAGTTCGCCGTCCTGCTGCCCGGCTCGCCGGCCACCATCGACCAGCGGGGGGAGCGGCTCCTCGGGGCGGTGGCGGCGGCGTACGAACTGCCCGAGGGGCCCGTCTTCCTCTCGGCGAGCATCGGCATCGCCGGTTGGGCCCGCCACCCCGATGTCGAGCTGCTGCTGCGCCACGCCGACCTGGCCCTGCGCTACGCCAAGCAGCGCGGCAAGAACCGGATCGAGCGGTACGACGTCGCCTACGACCAGCTGTTGAGCCGGCGGGCCACGCTTGAGCACGAGCTGCGGGGGGCGATTGAACGCGACGAACTGCGCCTGGTGTTCCAACCGGTGGCGTCGTTGCCGTCGGTGCGCCCGGTCGGTGCCGAGGCGCTGCTGCGGTGGCGGCATCCGGAGCTGGGTGCGGTCCGCCCGGATGAGTTCATTCCGCTCGCCGAGGAGTGCGGCATGATCGCCAAGCTGGGGGAGTGGGTGCTGGACCAGGCCTGTCAGCAGCTCGCCCGGTGGCTCGCCGACGGGCACGACGTGTGGGTGTCGGTCAACGTCTCGCCTCGAGAGCTACACGCCCCGGCCTACGTTGGTCAGGTCGTTGACGCGCTGCGCGCACATCGGGTTCCGCCGCAGCGCCTGGTGCTGGAGGTCACCGAGCACGCCGTCGCCACCGACCTGGACGAGCTGATCCGGCGGTTGACCGCGCTGCGCCGTACCGGGGTTCGGATCGCGCTGGACGACTTCGGCGCCGGCTACTCCTCCCTCGGCCAGCTTCGGCGGCTTCCGCTCGACATCCTCAAGATCGACCACAGTCTCGTCGCCGGGCATGCGCCGGTTCGTCCGGTGGACGCTGACGGCCCGGCGTTCGCCCCGATGGTCGACATTGTCATGCGTCTGGGCCATCAGTTGGGCCTCGGGGTTATCGCCGAGGGGGTTACGACTCCGACCGAGCTGGCCGAAGTGGTCGCCGCGGGCTGCCACTTCGGTCAGGGCGCGCTCCTCGGCTGGGGGGTGCCGGCCGAGCACCTGGAGGCGATGTTGGAGGCGGCCACCTCGTCCCACGCCCCGCCGGTCGCCATGTCGGTGCCGCCCGTGCTGGCCTCCGGCCCGCCGCCGCCCCGGCGGCCGCTGCCCCGGCCCGGGCCCGGACAGCCGGTGCCGGAGTAGCCGGTGCCGGTCGGAGCAGCCTGAGCCTCAGCTGGCCGGGTCGGGCGGATCGGGCCGAAAACTGGCCGGGTCGGAGCGGGACTGGGTCGGAGCGGGGCCGGGCCGCAGCGGGGCCGGTGGCGTCGACTGTCCCGGGGTGGGGATTTCGACCGATCCGTTAACCAGCATGTGGGACCGGTTGACTCATTGCTTGAGATCCGTCATGCTGTTCCCCATGTCGTCGTATCGGTCGCTGCGAGTACTTACCTGAGCGCACTCTCCCACCGAGAGTGCGCTGGCCCCGTGCATCCCGCACGCGGGCTTTTTTGTTGCCGTCAGATCCCGTCGGGCACCCCGCCGGCGTTCCACCGCAGAACCCACCGCACCCTCCAGCCGAAGGCCTGAACCGCCATGACGAGACCCACACCCGAGACCCTCGCCAACTCCGCCCGGCGGGCCCGCGCGGCCGTCGAGCAGGCCCGCGACGCCGACCGGCCCCGCGGGACGGCCACGCCGACCGTCCCGGCGGTACGCACCCCCGTTTCCGTCCCCGCCCAGGTCTCCGGTGCCGGCTCTCTCGTGCGCTCGCTCGAAGCGCTCGGCGTCGAGGTCATCTTCGGCATCCCCGGCGGCGCGATCCTGCCGGCCTACGACCCGTTGTACGACTCCACCGTCCGGCACATCCTGGTCCGGCACGAGCAGGGCGCCGGACACGCGGCCACCGGGTACGCGCAGGCGACCGGGCGGGTCGGCGTCTGTGTCGCCACCTCCGGGCCCGGTGCGACCAACCTGGTGACGCCGATCGCCGACGCGTACATGGATTCGGTGCCGTTGGTGGCGATCACCGGCCAGGTCGCCCGGCCGTCGATCGGGACGGACGCCTTCCAGGAGGCGGACATCCAGGGCATCACGCTGCCGATCACCAAGCACAACTTCCTGGTCCAGAGCGCCGAGGAGCTGCCCCGGGTGCTCGCCGAGGCGTTCCACCTCGCCGCAACCGGCCGGCCCGGCCCGGTTCTGGTGGACATCCCCAAGGACGTCCTCCAGGCGTCAACCGTCTTCGCCTGGCCCCCGACGCTCGACCTACCCGGCTATCGGCCGACGCTGCACCCGCACGGAAAGCAGATCCGGGAGGCGGCCCGGCTGATGGCCATCGCCCGCCGGCCGGTGCTCTACGTCGGTGGCGGGGTGCTCAAGGCCAATGCGACCGATGGGCTGCGCCAGCTCGCCGAGCTGACCGGGATTCCGGTGGTCACCACTCTGATGGCGCTCGGTGCGTTCCCCGACTCACACCCGCAGCATCTGGGCATGCCCGGCATGCACGGGACGGTCGCGGCGGTCTACGGTCTGCAGAAGGCGGATCTGATCGTCGCGCTGGGGGCGAGGTTCGATGATCGGGTGACCGGCCAGCTGGCTTCGTTCGCTCCCGACGCGGCCGTGGTGCACGCCGATATCGACCCGGCCGAGATCGGCAAGAACCGGCACGCGGACGTGCCGATTGTCGGAGATGCCCGGCACGTCATCGACGAACTGGTCGGCGCGGTCACCGTCGAGCAGTCGGCCGGTCACCGGCCCGACCTCGACGACTGGTGGTCCCAGCTGCAGGAGCTGCGCGGGCGTTACCCGCTGGGGTACGAGGAGCCGGCCGACGGCACGCTCTCCCCGCAGTACGTGCTCCGCCGGCTCGGCGAGATCGTCGGCCCGGAGGCGGTGTACGTGGCGGGTGTGGGTCAACACCAGATGTGGGCTTCCCAGTTCATCTCGTACGAGAAGCCCCGCACCTGGTTGAACTCCGGCGGCCTCGGCACCATGGGGTACGCGGTGCCGGCGGCGATGGGCGCCAAGGTTGGTCGGCCGGAGACGGTGGTCTGGGGGATCGACGGCGACGGCTGCTTCCAGATGACCAGCCAGGAGCTGGCGACCTGTGCGCTGGAGGGCATCCCGGTCAAGATTGCTGTGATCAACAACGGCAATCTCGGCATGGTGCGGCAGTGGCAGGCCCTCTTCTACGGAGAGCGCTACTCCAACACCGAACTCGGTACCCACAAGCATCGCATTCCGGACTTCGTCAAGCTCGCCGAGGCGCTCGGCTGCGTCGGGCTGCGCTGTGAGACCGCGGAGGACGTCGACCAGACGATCGAGGCCGCGATGTCCATCAACGACGCCCCGGTGGTCATCGACTTCGTGGTCGGCAAGGACGCCATGGTGTGGCCGATGGTCGCCGCCGGCACCAGCAACGACGAGATCATGTTTGCCCGCGGGGTCCGGCCGGTCTTCGATGAGGACGAGGTGTAGTCATGGCCCACCACACCGGGCACCGCAGGGGTCGGGAGAACCAGACGAGGAAGGCACCATTGTGACCATGCATACGCTCTCCGTGCTCGTGGAGAACAAGCCCGGGGTCCTGGCCCGGGTGTCCGGGCTCTTCTCCCGGCGCGGCTTCAACATTGGCAGTCTGGCCGTGGGGGAGACCGAGAACCCGGATGTCTCCCGGATCACCATCGTGGTCAACGCCGACTCCTCTCCGCTGGAGCAGGTCACCAAGCAGCTCAACAAGTTGGTGAACATAATCAAGATCGTTGAGCTGGACCCGCAGGTGTCGGTGGCCCGGGAGCTGCTGCTGGTGAAGGTCCGCGCGGACCGCAGCGCCCGCGGTCAGGTGCTGGAGACGGTGAACCTGTTCCGCGCCCGGGTCGTCGACGTCGCCCCGGAAACGCTGACCGTCGAGGCGACCGGTACCCCGGACAAGCTGGCCGCCCTGCTCCGGGACCTCGAGGCCTTCGGAATCAAGGAGATGGTGCAGTCCGGCACGGTCGCCATCGGCCGTGGGTCCCGCTCCATCACCGCCGGCCCGGCGCTTCGGGCCGCCTGATCCGTACCCCACCAGATCTCCGATCGGCCGCCGGGCGCGGCCGTACGAAAGGGAAGTTCATGAGCGTTGAGGTGTTCTACGACGACGACGCCGACCTGGGTCTGATTCAGGGCCGCACGGTCGCCGTGATCGGGTACGGCAGTCAGGGCCACGCCCACGCGCTGTCGCTGCGCGACTCCGGTGTTGCGGTGGTGATCGGTCTGCCCGCCGGGTCGAAGAGCCGGCCGAAGGCGGAGGAGCAGGGGCTACGGGTGCAGACCCCGGCCGAGGCGGCGGCCGAGGCCGACATCATCATGATCCTGGCGCCGGACACGGCCCAGCGCACCCTCTACACCGAGTCGATCGCGCCGCACCTCACTGCGGGTAAGGCGCTCCTGTTCGGGCACGGATTCAACATCCGGTACGGGCTGATCACGCCGCCGGCCGAGGTGGACGTGGCGATGATCGCTCCGAAGGGCCCCGGCCACCTGGTTCGCCGGCAGTACGTCGACGGCAAGGGCGTGCCCTGTCTGGTCGCCGTTGAGCAGGACGCCAGCGGTAGCGCGTTCGGCCTGGCCCTGGCGTACGCCAAGGCCATCGGTGGCACTCGGGCCGGCGCCATCAGGACCACCTTCACCGAGGAGACCGAGACCGACCTCTTCGGCGAGCAGGCGGTGCTCTGTGGCGGTGCGGCGGCGCTGGTGCAGACCGGCTTCGAGGTGCTCACCGAGGCCGGCTACGCCCCCGAGGTGGCCTACTTCGAGTGCCTACACGAGCTGAAGCTCATCGTGGACCTCATGTACGAGGGCGGCATCGCCCGGATGCGGTACAGCATCTCGGACACGGCCGAGTACGGCGACCTCTCCCGTGGCCCCCGCGTCATCGACTCCGGGGTCAAGGAGCGGATGCGGGCGATCCTGGGCGAGATTCAATCCGGTGAGTTCGCCCGGGAGTGGGTTGCCGAGGACGAGGCCGGCCGCCCCCAATTCGCCAAGTGGCGGGCGGAGGGCGCGGCGCATCCGATCGAGGAGACCGGCGGCAAGCTGCGGGCCATGATGAGCTGGGTGGACCGCCCCATCACCGAGACCGCCTGATCCAGGAAGCTCCGGGGCGCCCTGGTGCGAGGGCTCCCCGGGGACCGCGGACGCCCGTGACCTGACGCTCTCCCTCCCCGGCGTCGGTTCCCGGGCGTCCGGCGGTTGCGCTCCGGCACCGACGACGGGTGCGCAACTGGCTGTGCCGGGCGGGTGCGTAACTGGCCGTGCCGGGCGGTTGCTGTGAGGGCACTCACCCTGATCACCGGGGCGCCGGCCCCGATCGGCCCCCTACGATCCCTGTTAGGTGCCCGTAGCCGGCACCTGACGGCCATGGCTGGATTGCGGGCGGGGCGCAGTGCCGCCCCCGCCGCCCGGCCGACCGCTATAGACGACATTTAGAGGACCAATGAATCCCGTCGTACTGATCGCCGAAGAACTCGCTCCCGCCGCCATCGAGGTGCTCGCCCACGACTTCGACGTCCGACATGTGGATGGCACCGACCGTCCGGCCCTGCTCTCGGCGCTCTCCGAGGCGGACGCGGTCATCGTCCGCAGTGCGACCCGAATCGACGCCGAGGCGATCGCCGCGGCACCACGACTCAAGGTGGTCGCCCGGGCCGGCGTCGGCCTGGACAACGTCGAGGTGCCGGCGGCCACCACCCGCGGCGTCATGGTCGTCAACGCCCCCACCTCCAACATCGTCTCCGCGGCTGAGCAGGCGGTCGCCCTCCTGCTGGCGGTCGCGCGGAACACCGCCAGCGCCAGCACGGCGCTGAAGGTGGGGGAGTGGAAGCGGTCGAAGTACACCGGGGTGGAGGTGCAGGGCAAGACCGTCGGGGTGGTCGGCCTCGGACGCATTGGTGTCCTCTTCGCACAGCGGATCGCCGCGTTCGGTACCCGGCTGATCGCCTACGACCCCTACATCCAGCCGGCGCGGGCGGCACAGCTCGGCGTCCGCCTCGTCGGCCTGGACGAGCTGCTGCGCCAGAGCGACTTCATCTCCATCCACCTGCCGAAGACGTCGGAGACGGTGGGTCTGATCGGGGAGAAGGAGCTGGCGATCGTCAAGCCCGGGGTGCGGATCGTCAACGCCGCGCGGGGAGGTCTCGTGGACGAGCAGGCCCTCGCGGACGCCATCGCCGAGGGGCGGGTCGCCGGGGCCGGCGTTGACGTGTACGCGAAGGAGCCCTGCACCTCATCGCCGCTGTTCGCCTTCGACAACGTGGTGGCGACCCCACACCTGGGCGCCTCCACGCACGAGGCGCAGGACAAGGCGGGCCTCGCCGTGGCCCGCAGTGTGAAGCTGGCGTTGCAGGGTGAGTTCGTGCCGGACGCGGTGAACGTACAGACCGGTGGCGTGGTCGCCGAGGACGTCCGGCCGCTACTGCCGCTGGCGGAGAAGCTCGGCCGGGCCTTCACCGCGGTGGCCGGCGGGATCGCCGCGAGCGTGACCGTGGACGTGCGCGGCGAGGTGGTCAGCAACGACGTCTCGGTGCTCAAGCTCGCGGCGACCAAGGGGCTGTTCAGCTCGGTGGTGGAGGAGCAGGTCACCTACGTGAACGCCCCGCACCTGGCGGCCGAGCGCGGGGTCGAGGTGTCGCTGGTCACCAGGCCCGAGACGGCCGAGGAGGCGCTGCTGGTCACCATCCGGGGTGCCCTGCCGGACGGCCGGACGGTGAGCGTCTCCGGCACCAGCGTCACCGGTGCCCGGGACGTCAACAAGCTGACCGAGGTGGACGGCTTCGACGTGGAGATCGGGGCGGAGGGCATCCTGGTCTTTCTCCGCTACGCCGACCGGCCCGGTGTGGTCGGCGCGGTCGGTACCCTGCTCGGCGAGGCCGGCGTCAATATCGCCGCGATGCAGGTGGCCCGCCGGGAGGCCGGCGGGGAGACGCTGATGACCCTCACCGTCGACCAGGCGCTCGGCGCCGATCTGCTCACCTCGGTCGCCGGTTCGGTCGGTGCGACCTCGGCCAGCGCTGCCGACCTGCGGGAGGAGTGATCGCGGGCCACGGAGGGCTCGGCCTGCCCGGCGGGCCCTTCGTGGCGTGGGTGGTCCCGGGCCCGGGCTGCGTACCGGTCTGGTCGCCGGGTCGGTCAGCCGTCGGTGCGCTGGGGCGGTGGATAGACCGAGCCGTCTTGGACGTCGAAGAGCATCAGTCGGTGTTCGCCGGCCATTCGCTCGATGTCCAGCAGCACCTGGTCCGCGCAGGTCGGATGCAGGTTCAGCTCGATGTGGTCGCTGGCGGTGTGTAGTGGTGTCGACGCCCAGGGGGTGTCCGCCAGGTCCGGTCGTTCCGGGTACGCGGCGGTGATCGCCCGATAGAATCCGACGACCCGGGGGTCAGGCTGGCGATCGGTGTGCTGGCCTGCCCGGCACCGCCGTACGGCTGTTCGTACGTCCTCGGGCGTCGCCCCGGGTGTCAGAGCCCACACGCTTAGATCGAAACTCACGGCGGACAGCGTGCCAGTTGTCGGTTGCCATGTCGAAGTCGCCCTTCCCGAACAGTCCATCCTCCGGTCAGGAGAGTCGGCAGTAGATCCTCTTGCGTGGGGTTATGTCAATTCGCTAGCGTACCGATGCGGCTACTGGTTGATTCCGTGATGTGGGCCCGTCTTCGGGTGACGAGGTTGACGTCCGGCCCTGCTGGTCCGCACCCCTCGGATGCGCGAGCCACGCGCAATCGTCGCTGACCGGCCCTCACGGTAGTTGCCGAGACCGTGGGGGCCGATCGTGACCCCCGCTCCGGCCCGGGGCGCGGATGGCGCCCCGGAGCGTCGATCAGTGGCGGTGAGCGTGCAGGACCCGATAATCCGTTCCACTGTGGAACCAGGTTAGACCGGCCGGGCCGGCGGCGTAGAGCGCGGTGGCGTAGGCGTCGGCGACGGCGAGGTCCGGACCGACGACGGTGGCGGCGATGAACTGGTCGGCGGGTTCCCCGGTGTGCGGATCCACCACGTGCCCCCGTCGCCCGGTCACGCCGGAGGTGCCGATCGCGCCGGCGGTCATCTCCAACACCAGCGGTGCCTGGCGCCGGTGGGTGGGGTGGTGTACGGCGACCCGCCACGGTCCCCCGTGCGCGGCGTGCCCACGTACGACGAGGTCGGCGCCGGTGAGCACGGCGTAGTCGTGGACGCCCCCGGCCCGCAACCGGGCCGCGGCCCGTTCTACTGCCCAGCCGCCCAGGAGTCCTCCCGGGTCGAAGCCGCCGGGCACCGCCCAGGCGTCGAACCAGCCGTCGGTCGCGGCCCGCATCGCGGTGCAGCGGTCCACCAGGTCGGTCAGCGGCGGGTACGACTCGGGGCTGACCTCCCCCCGCCGTAACCGGGAGACCAGGCTCTCCGGCCGGTTCGGTCCGTAGGCCAGGTCGATCGCGCGTAGCTCCGCGACAGCGTCGCGAAGCACCGCGCTGACGCCCCGGCGGCCCAGCCAGTCCGGTGCGTTGAACAGCAACGTGTATTCGGCGATGGTGGTGCGGACGGTGTGCGCGACGGCGATCCGTTCCCCGGTTGCCGGACCTGCTCCGCCGACCCGCCGCTGGTTGCCACCGAGGCGAAGGTCCGGACGCGGCTGCGGGCGGAGTAGCGACGAGCCGCTCCAGTGGCTGCGTGGCTGTTCGTCGATCCTCATTCTCATCCCGCCTCCCGGCCGACGGCCCGTTGCGCCGCGGTCTTGGTGTGGGCCCTGGTGGGTGGCCCGTAACCCCCGCTGCTGATCAGGATAGGCAGCGGAGATCACCGCTGAATGAATGTCACCTGGAAGCCTCCTGTACATCCGTTTTCCCGAATAGTGGAAGAGTCGTACCGAGGCTCGGGACCGGGGCGTACGGTCGGAGCCGAGCGAGCGAGGCAGAGGAGTGGACGTGGCACGGATCGCGGTGGTCGCTGGGGACGGAATCGGCCCCGAGGTGGTCGCGCAGGCCCGCAAGGTCATCGATGCGGTGCTCCCGAAGGTGCAGGCCACCGAGTACGACCTGGGCGCCGCGCGGTACCACCGCACCGGCGAGGTGCTGCCCGACTCGGTCCTCGCGGAACTGGCCGGGCATGATGCCATTCTGCTGGGTGCCGTCGGTGACCCGAGCGTCCCGCCCGGCGTGCTGGAGCGGGGCCTGCTGCTGCGGCTGCGGTTCGCCTTCGACCAGTACGTCAACCTGCGCCCCGCAAGGCTCTGGGCCGGCACGAGCAGCCCCCTCGGTGGCGTCAAGGCCGGCGAGGTCGACCTGGTGGTGGTCCGCGAAGGCACCGAAGGGCTGTACGCCGGCGCGGGCGGCGCACTGCACCGCGGTACCGCGGCCGAGGTCGCCACCGAGGAGAGCCTGAATACCCGGCACGGCGTCGAGCGGGTGATCCGAGACGCGTTCCACCGGGCGCAACGGCGGGAACAGCGCAAGGTCACCCTCGTGCACAAGACCAACGTGCTCACCCACGCCGGCTCGCTCTGGGCCCGTGCCTTCGCCGATGTCGCCGCCGAGCACCCGGACGTGACCACCGAATACCAGCATGTCGACGCCGCCGCGATGTTCCTGGTGACCCAGCCCCAGCGGTACGACGTGCTGGTCACCGACAACCTCTTCGGCGACATCCTCACCGACATCGCCGCCGCCGCCACCGGCGGAATCGGGCTCGCGGCCAGCGGCAGCATCAATCCGGAGCGCGCATACCCGTCGATGTTCGAGCCGGTGCACGGCTCCGCGCCGGACATCGCCGGTCGCGGTCTGGCTGACCCGGTGGCAGCGGTCCTCTCCGCCGCGCTCCTGCTCGACCAACTCGGTCACGCCGAGCCGGCAGCCCGGATCACCGCCGCGGTGGCGGCGGAGCTGGCCGGGCGGGTGCCGGGTGCGCCGGTCCGTACCGCGGAGGTCGGCGATCGGCTGGCAGGCTACGCGGCCGGCTGAACCGTCAGCCGGCGCCGCGGCTCGGGCCGTGAGCCGCCGCCGCGGCCCGCGTTCGGTCACGGTGGGTAGGCGGTCGACAACCCAGCCCTCGTCCCGGTCGCCACCCAGCCCTCGCCCCGGTCGGCAGCCGGGACGAGCCACCCGTACGGCGGTCCGGCGGCCCGTGTGCCAGTCGGAGCGGGCCTCCCCGGATGCCGCTACCCGCTGAACGACCGTTCGGGGTAAGTTTGCTCGCACCAGCTCGGCACGCGGGGCCGCATGCCGTCATCATCCATTCCAGGGAGGTCAGCGCGATGAGCGGTGGTGACAAGCTCGAGTTCGAGATCCGTCCGAATTCCGCGCCGGTATCCGCAGCGGACCGGGGCACGCTGCTGGCCAACCCCGGCTTCGGGCGGGTCTTCACCGACCACATGGTTACTATCCGCTACGCCGCCGGGAAGGGCTGGTACGACGCCCGGGTCGAGGCGCGGGCGCCGATCCCGATGGACCCGGCCGCCGCGGTCCTGCACTACGCCCAGGAGATCTTCGAGGGCATGAAGGCGTACCGCACCGCCAGCGGCGGCGTGACGATGTTCCGGCCGTACGCCAACGCCGCCCGGTTCGCCGCGTCCGCCCGGCGGATGGCGATGCCTCCCCTCCCCGAGCAGGCCTTCGTCGACTCGCTGCAGCGGCTGATCGAGGTGGACCGGGACTGGATTCCCGAGGGGGAGGACGGCAGCCTCTACCTGCGGCCGTTCATGTTCGCCAGCGAGGTCTTCCTCGGTGTGCGGCCCGCCAACGAATACCTATACGCGGTGATCGCGTCCCCGGTCGGTGCGTACTTCTCCGGTGGGGTGAAGCCGGTGACCGTCTGGGCCTCGCCGGACTACACCCGGGCGGCGCCCGGGGGTACCGGCGCGGCCAAGTGCGGCGGCAACTACGCCAGCTCGCTGGTGGCCCAGGCGGAGGCGATCGAGCACGGCTGCGACCAGGTCGTCTTCCTGGACGCGGTGGAGCGCCGCTTCGTTGAGGAACTGGGCGGGATGAACCTCTTCTTCGTCTACGACGACGGCACCCTGGTTACCCCGCCGCTGACTGGGACCATCCTGCCCGGCATCACCCGGGAGTCGGTGCTCACGCTCGCTGCCGCCGCCGGCCACCGGGTGGCGGAGCAGCCGATCGCCTTCGCCGACTGGCAGGCCGACGCGGCGAGCGGTCGACTGCGCGAGGTCTTCGCCTGCGGCACGGCCGCGGTGATCAATCCGGTCGGCGTGGTCCGCTCTCCCGACGGTGAGTTCCACATCGGTGGCGGCGAAACCGGCCCGGTCACCATGGCCCTGCGCCAGCAACTCGTCGACATCCAGCGGGGCAAGGCCGCGGATCCGCAGAACTGGGTCCACCACGTGCTCTGAGGTGTGCGGCTACTCCAGCAGGTGGTCGCGGAGCGCGGCCACCTGGGCGTCGGTGACGCCCGCGTGGCGCAGGTAGCCCTCGACCGTGCCGTAGCGGTCGCGCAGTTCGGCGAGGAACAGCAGCATCGCCTCCTCGGGACAGCCCAGCGGCGGCAGCGCCGGGTGCAACGTCTCGCCCGTCGTGGCGAACCAGGCCCGGAAGCGCTCGCCGGCCGCGGTGCTCAACGCGTAGTCGGTGGCGATCTCAGCGTCGGAGACGCCCAACACGGCCAGGGTGAGACCGCAGACAATGCCGGTCCGATCCTTGCCGGCGACGCAGTGCACCAGGAGCGGGGCGTTGGTCTCGTCCGCGATCAGCCCGATCGCGGCGGCCAGGCCGGCGGTGCCGGTCGAGGCCAGGTCGGCGTACCGGTCGGCGAGGTAGCGGGCCAGGTCGGCACCGGGTTGGTACGGGGTGTCGGCCCATTCGGCATGCTCCGGGTGGAGGTGCCGCCAGGTCAGCCCCGCAAAGTCCGGGATCCGGCCATCCCGGTCCACTTCGTGTGGTCGGCGTAGGTCGAGCACCGTGCGGACGCCAAACGCGGCGAACGCCGTCCGGTCGGCGCCGGCCAGCCGGTGCGGGGTGTCCGAGCGGAAAAGTCGGCCACTTCGGACGGTGCGCCCGTCGTGGCCGGCGGGCCCGCCGACATCGCGGAAGTTGAACAGACTGTCGAATTGAGTTACTTCAAGGGGATCCACCCTGACACGGTAGCGGTATGACCCGGCGCCTGTGGTCCTACCAATCCGGTCTCAGGTGGGTACCCCGGTCAGCAGGATCTCGCTCGCATCGGTCCGGAAGTACAGCACCAGGCGACCACTGCGCGCGGCGTTCACCAGACCGGCGGAACGCAACCGGCTCAGGTGCTGCGACACGGCCCCCGGGCTCAGCCCGGTGCGGTAGGACAACTCCGTTGTGGAGGCCGGCAACTCCAGCTCCAGCAGTAGTCGGGTCCGCGACCGGCCGAGCACGCGCTCGAGTGCCGGGACGGTTGCGGCTGTCCGTTTCTCCCACAGTGTCGCCACGCCCCGCGCGGGATAGGTCAGGGTTGGCTGCCATGGCGGCAGGGTGCTGGAGAAGACGGTCGGCCACCCGAACGCCGACGGGATGAGCAACAAGCCCTCGCCGTCGAGTTGGCGGTGACCGGTGAAGCGCGGGTGGGCGACCGAGAGTAGGTTGTCGCGCCAGCTTACGGAGGGTGCCAGGTCGGCGAAGGCTTACCGCGCCCCCGTCGGCCCGGCAGGCCATCACCCCGGACCGGATGCTGGGCCGGATGAACGCCACGATGCGTTTCGTACTCTCCGGCGCGCTGCCTATCGGTTCGGTGCTCGCCGGTTTCGTCGGGGAGAACGTGTCGTTGCGTGCGGCGTTGTGGTGCGGCACGATCGGGATGGCCGTGGCCTGGGTCCCGATCTTCTTCTCGCCCCTGCGCACGATGCGGGTGCTCCCGTCCGGCGTCGGGCCACCGCGGGTTGGTACCCGGTGTTGAGCTGGGTACACCGCTGCCACGGCGGGAGGGCCGTGCCGCGGAACCGACGGGTGTCCGACGCCGGCGACCTCCGAAAGTCGTCCCGGAATGCGGATTTAGCTGCCCCACCGGGGCCGTGGCTGGCACAGTGAGCTCTGTGCACCACACCGTCCTGATTATTCGCCGTTAGCGCGCCGGCCTCCCGTCCGCCGAGCGCGCAGACCTCCCACGTTCGTGGGGGGTCTTTTTGTTGCCGCAGAGAGGATCCTGATGACCTTCCAGGTCTATGACACGACCTTGCGTGACGGCGCCCAGCGCGAGGGGCTCAGCTACACGGTGGCCGACAAACTCGCGGTGGCCCGGCTCCTCGACGAGTTCGGGGTGGGCTTCATCGAGGGAGGGTGGCCGGGCGCGGTACCGAAGGACACCGAGTTCTTCCGCCTGGCCCGTACCGAACTCGACCTGCGCCACGCGGTGCTGGTGGCCTTCGGCGCCACCCGGCGCGCCGGCCAACAGGCGGACGACGACCCGCAGGTGCGCAGCCTGCTCGCCGCCGAGACCCCCGCCGTCACGCTGGTCGCCAAGGCCGACCTGCGGCACGTACGGGGGGCCTTACGCACCACCGCCGACGAGAACCTGGCGATGGTCCACGACACCGTGACGTACCTGGTGGCGCAGGGGCGGCAGGTCTTCGTCGACGGGGAGCACTTCTTCGACGGCTACCGCGACGACCCCGGGTACACCTCGTCGGTGGTCGGGGCCGCACTCGCCGCCGGTGCCGAGCGGTTCGTGCTCTGTGACACCAACGGTGGCATGCTCCCCTCCCAGGTCACCGCCGTGATCGCCGACCTCACCGCCCGGCTTCCGGTGGCGCCCGAGCAACTCGGCATCCACACCCAGGACGACACCGCCTGCGCCGTCGCCAACACCATCGCCGCGGTGGAGGCGGGCGTGCGGCACGTGCAGGGCACCGCCAACGGGTACGGCGAGCGACCCGGCAACGCCGACCTCTTCGCCGTGGTGGCGAACCTGCAACTCAAGCTCGGACTGCCAGTCCTACCCGAGGGCTGCCTGGAACAGATGGTGCGGGTGTCCCGCGGCATCGCCGAGCTCGCCACCATGGCCCCCGACCCCCACCAGGCGTACGTCGGGGCGGCGGCCTTCGCCCACAAGGCGGGGTTGCACGCGAGTGCGATCAAGGTGGATCCGTTGTTCTACAACCACATCGACCCACAGCTGGTGGGAAACCGGATGCGCATCCTCGTCACCGAGATGGCCGGCCGGGCCAGCATCGAACTCAAGAGCCGGGAGCTGGGCCTCGACCTGGCCGACCACCCGGAGACGCTGAGCCGGGTCACCAAGCGGGTCAAGGAGCTGGAGGCCGAGGGCTGGTCGTTCGAGGCCGCCGACGCCTCGTTCGAGCTGCTGGTCCGCTCCGAGCTGCCGGACGCGGCGCCGCCCCGACCGTTCACGCTGGAGTCCTACCGGATCCTGGTCGAGCACCGCGAGGACGGCGTGATCGTCTCCGAGGCGACCGTCAAGATCTGGGTACGCGGCGAGCGGGTGATCGCCACCGCGGAGGGGAACGGCCCGGTCAACGCGCTCGACGAGGCGCTGCGCGCCGGTCTGGTCGGGCACTACCCCGAGCTGCGCGACGTCGAGTTGGCGGACTACAAGGTGGGGATTCTGGCGGGCAGCCACGGCACCGGGGCGGTGACCCGGGTGCTGGTGCAGACGTCAGACCGCGCCGGTCGGGACTGGACCACGGTGGGCGTGCACCCCAATGTGGTGGAGGCGAGTTGGGACGCGTTGGTCGACGCGCTGACCTACGGGCTGGACCAGGCCCGGGGTGGCGGGTCCTGACTCAACCGGCCGGCGGGAGGCGGAGGTCGGTGAAGACCGCGCGGTGGTCGCTGCCCGGGATCGCGTACACGGCGGTGGACCGGACCGCGATCCGCCGGTCCACCAGCACGTGGTCGATGGTCACCGGTGGAATCAGGTCACCGTCGTACGGCCCCCAGGTGCCGGTGAGCCCGGTCCCGGCAGCGTCCGCCGCGTCCACGTACCCGGTGTCCAGCAGGGCGCGCAGCGGGGCGTGGTCGAGGGTGGCGTTGAAGTCGCCGGCGAGGATGCGCAGCTGTCCGTCCGGGGTGGCGGGGGGTTGGGTGGCGAGGTCCCGGCGCCAGTTTCCGACCTGGTCGAGCGCGTACGGGGCGGCGGGGTGCACCGACTCGACCTGGACCGGCGGTGCCGCCGGGACGAGGATGGTTCCGTAGGCCTGGCGGAAGCCCCAGCCGTTGCTGTTGTGCCGGACGCCGCCCGCGCTGATCGGGTAGCGCGCGTACAGCCCGGAGCCGGTGGTCCCCTCGACGGGGTGTAGCTCCCGGTACGGCAGGAGCTGGTCGAGCCCGAGGCGGTCCAACTCGGCCGCGATCGCCGGGGTGAACTCCTGTACGGCCAACACCTCCACCGAGTGCCGCCGGACGAGGCCAACCAGCGCCTCGGCGTCGGCGGTGCCGGCCAGCAGGTTGGCGGTCAGCAGCCGTACCGGCGGGCCGGTGGCGGGCGGCGGGGTGGACGCGAACGTCCGCGGTGCCACCACGGCGACCAGAACCACGGTCGTCACCGCCGCCACGGCGGCCGGCCGCCAGCGTCGCCACGCGAGGAGCAGGATCAGGGGCAGCAGGCTGGCCGCGGCGGCGTACGGGGTGAAGGCCAGTAGCTGGACGAGGGGCCCGTGGTCGAGGCCGAGCAGGCGTACCGCCGCCCAGGCGGCACCCGGTGTGACGGCCAACCAACCGGCCACGGTCGAAGCCCTCGGCCGTCGAAGGGGGGTACCTGTCTCCGCCACGACCGCAGCCTAGTACGGCAACGGCAGCAGGCGAATCGAGTTCGCCGTGGCCCGACCCCCGCGCTGGCGCGGTTCGTGCTGCGCCAGCGCGGGGGCCCTGCTCACTTCTTCCTCGCCACGTACCTACCCCGGGCCGTCAGGAGACGATGTGGAATCCTGCGCCGACGCCGCCCACCGCGTTCATCTCGTCGATGATGCTCAGGATCGGCGAACTGTGCTGGAGGCCCCACGCGTTGCCTACCAGCGTCTGGCCGACGACGATGGGGGCGCCGGAGTCCCCGGACCAGGTCCAGACGAGGTGGGTGAACCAGATGCCGTTGGTGCCCAGCCGCATGCCGCAGGTGAGACCGGTCCTGTGCCCCTGCTTGCACATGCGGGTTCCGGTGGCGGGTGGGGGTCCAATCGCGGTGATGGTCACCCCGCCGACGGTGCTGGTGGGTGCGACCCTGGTTTCGTCCAGAAGTATCACCGCGAAGTCCAGACCCTTGGGGTCGGTGCTGAGTAGGTTGTTGGGCGTACTGACGTAGGTCACCGTGCCGATGGGGCCCGTCGTCAGGTCCGGACGGCTCTGCTCGGGCGGGGCGGGGGCGGCCGCCGTCCCGGCCGGTGAGGAGTCGAGATAGACCTCTTCGCCGACCAGTTTGTTGCCCTCGGGGTCGATGAAGCAGTGTGCGTTGGTCAGGGCCACCAGATTGCCGGTCCCATCGCGGCCGACCGCGGTGAGAGTGCAGATGCCGTAGCTGGTGGGCGCCTCCGGGGTCGGACGGAGCAGGAAGATGATGCCGTCGCCGCCGCCGACGGGTGTGAGCGTGGTGGCGGTGTTCGCTGACGGTGCCATGAGCGTCGGCGTCGCCTGCGCGGGCATGGCGGCCGCTCCGACGACGACCGTCAGCGCGGCTAGTCCGCTCAGCAGTTTCGCCGCTCTCCTGACGAACATGGCCCGACGGCTTGGCGTGTCCGTGGCTCTCACCATCGAACCTGTCGATATAGATGAACGAGTCATCCGGCAAGTGTTGCGGCGGGAAACGGCGCCGGGCCTTCTCGCGGGCCGGTCATTGCTGGCCTACGCCGATGACCAGCACGTTCGTCGGCCGAATGTCCGGGTCGGGGCTACGTTGGCGGGAGCGTGGGTGGCGTAACTCGTCCAGGGCACGCCGCTCTGCCCAGCCCTGCGCCGAGGCTGCCGCAGGTATTCGGCGTTCAATAGGTTCTTTGTCCAGTTACGAGGAGAATCATTGGTGGTGGGCTTCCCCGTGCGGTAAGTCCGACGTTTGCCGCCGTCCGACGCGGGAAGCAAGCACCGTGACGGACATCTCGGACACCTTGGCCCCCGAGCCCAGCTCGGTCGATCCCGACGCAGCCGGCACCGAGCTACGACAGACTCTCGCCGAGGTCCAGCGCGTGATCGTTGGGCAGGACCGGATTGTGGAACGCCTACTCACCGCGCTGATCGCCGACGGACACTGCCTCCTGGAAGGGGTGCCCGGCGTCGCGAAGACACTTGCCGCGCAGACCCTCGCCACCGTCGTCGGCGGCAGCTTCTCCCGCATCCAGTTCACTCCCGACCTGGTTCCCTCCGACATCGTCGGCACCCGTGTCTATCGGGCGTCCCGGGAGACGTTCGATGTCGAACTGGGTCCGATCATGGCCAACCTGGTCCTCGCCGACGAGATCAATCGTGCTCCGGCGAAGGTGCAGTCCGCGTTGCTGGAGGCGATGGCCGAACGCCAGGTCTCGATCGGCGGGCGGAGCTGGGAGGTCCCGGCGCCGTTCCTGGTGTTGGCCACCCAGAACCCGATCGAGTCCGAGGGGGTGTACCAACTGCCGGAGGCGCAGCGAGACCGGTTCCTGATGAAGGTGACGGTGGACTACCCGAGCGACGCCGACGAACTCGCCATCCTCTACCGGATGAGCAGCGACCGGCCGACGCCCCAGCCGGTGCTCGACCCGCAACGGCTGCTCGACCTCCAGGCCCGGGCGAGCCGGGTCTTCGTGCACCACGCGCTCGCCGAGTACGTGGTCCGGCTGATCCTGGCCACCCGGGACCCGGTCCGGTTCGGCCTGCCCGACGTCGCCCCGCTGCTCGCCTACGGGGCGAGTCCCCGCGCCACCCTCGGCCTGGTCGCCGCCGCCCGAGCCCAGGCCCTGCTGCGTGGCCGGGAGTACGTGCTGCCCGAAGATGTCCGCGAGTTGGCGCCCGATGTGCTCGCCCACCGGCTGGTCCTCTCCTTCGACGCGGTCGCCGACGGAGTGTCGGCCGAGTCGGTCATCCGGCGGCTGGTCAACGCGGTACCGCCGCCCCGGGTCGCCGGGGTCACCGACGCCGCGCCCAACCTGGCGGCGGCGTGAGGTGGCGCGGTCGGCCCGCTGGCCCGGTGTTACCGGACCCCGGCCTGGCCGACCTGGCCGGGGACCGGCGGCTCCGCCGGCTCGAGCTGGCCGTGACCCGGCGGCTCGACGGCCTGCTGCACGGCCAGTACCAAGGGCTGCTCCCCGGGCCAGGCAGCGAACCGGCCGGCAGTCGGGAGTACCGGCCCGGTGAGGACGAGGTCCGCCGGATGGACTGGGCGGTGACCGCCCGGACCACCGTGCCGCACGTGCGTCAGCTCGACGCCGACCGGGAACTCACCACCTGGCTCCTGGTGGACGCCAGCGTCAGCATGGAGTACGGCACCGCCGAACTGGACAAGCGGGAACTGGCGGTAGCCGCCGTCGCGGCGGTGGGCTTCCTCACCGCCGGAGTGGGCAACCGGCTCGGCGCGTCGGTGCTCACCCCGACCGGGCTCCGCCGCCACGCCCCCGGCAGCGGCCGTACCCATCTCTTCGGGCTGCTGCGAACGCTGCTGGCCGCTCCCCGGCACGGCGGGTACGACCAGGACACCGCACCGCTCGCGCCCCCCGACCTGGCCACCGCGCTGGACGGCGTACGTCGGGTGGCGACCCGCCGCGGGCTGGTGGTGGTGATCTCGGACTTCCTGGATGGCCTGCCCGAATCGCCCGGGCAACCCGCCCCCTGGGAACAACTCCTGCGGCGGCTCGCCGTTCGGCACCAGGTGCTCGCCGTGGAGGTGACCGACCCGCGGGAGTGGGAGCTGCCCGACGTTGGCCTGGTCACCCTGGTGGACCCGGAGAGCGGCCGGCGGCGGGAGGTCTGGACCGGCGACCCCGGGCTGCGCCAGCGGTACGCCGCGGCGGCTGCCGCCCAGCGGGATCAGGTACGCCAGGCGCTACGCCGTGGCGGTGCGGCGCACCTGCCACTGCGGACCGACCGGGACTGGGTCGCCGACATCGTGCGGCACGTGCACCAACAACGCCGGCTGGCCACCGTCCCGGTCCCAGCCGGGAGGGGAGGTAGCGGGTGATCTGGCTCTCGCCGACCCGGCTGTGGCTGCTGCTCGCCGTGCTCGGACTGGTCGCCGGCTACGTCCTGCTACAGCGCCGCCGGAGCCAGTACGCGGTGCGGTTCACGAACCTGCGGCTGCTGGACCGGGTGGCACCACAGCGACCGGCCTGGCGCCGGCACGTGCCGGCCGGGCTCTTCCTGGCGATGCTGGCGTTGCTGGTGGTCGGCTTCGCCCGGCCCACCGCCGAGGTGCGGGTTCCCCGGGAACGGGCGACCGTGATGGTGGCGGTGGACGTCTCCACCTCGATGCTCGCCGGGGACGTGGAGCCGGACCGGCTCAGCGCCGCCAAGGAGTCGGCCCGTCGCTTCGTGGACGGCCTCCCCGACGAGTTCAACGTGGGCCTGGTCGCCTTCGCCGGCAGCGCCGCTGTCCTGGTGCCGCCGGACACCGACCGGGAGGCGCTCGACGAGGGGATTGATCGGCTGGTCGAGGGGGCGACCGGGGTGCAGGGCACCGCGATCGGAGAGGCGATCAACACCTCGCTCGGAGCGGTGAAGGCGCTGGACGGGGAGGCGGCGACGGACCCGCCGCCGGCCCGAATCGTGCTGCTCTCCGACGGGGCCAACACCTCCGGCATGGATCCGATGGAGGCGGCGGCCGACGCGGTGGAGATGGAGGTCCCGGTGCACACCATCGCCTTCGGCACCGCCTCCGGCTACGTGGACCGGGGCGGCCGGCCGATCCAGGTGCCGGTCGACGGGCAGACCCTCGACGCGGTCGCCCGGGAGACCGGCGGACAGTTCCACGAGGCGGTCAGCGTCGAGGAGTTGCGCGCGGTGTACGACGACATCGGCAGCTCGGTGGGGTACCGCACCAAGCGACAGGACGTCTCGGCCCGGTTCATCGGCCTCAGCCTGGTCTTCGCGCTGGGAGCGGCGGCCGGCTCAATGCGTTGGTTCTCCCGCCTGCCCTGAGCCCGCCGGGTGGCTGGGTGCAGGTGGCCGATCGACACGAGGAGCGTGGGTATGGCAGTGCAGAGCGGGCTGGGCGAACCGCGTGGCCCCTGGTTCATCTCGCCCGAGCTGGGCCCGGAGGGGCGGCCCTGGCCGGACGAGTCCGGCTCGGCCTGGGCGGGCGGGGCGCGCCGCTGGCAGCACCGGCTGCTGCTTGGGTTGGCGCTGGTGGCGATTTCCAGTGTCTCCGGCGCCGCGGCCGGTGGCCTGGTGGCGAGCCAGGACGGGTCGCCCGGTGCGGAAGCCGCCTCGGCCGCGCCGGTCCCCGCGGAACTGGTGACCGCCGCCGAGCAGACCGTCCCGGGAGTGGTCTCGGTGCTGGCCGCCGGCGACGACGGTGCCTCCGCGACCGGCTCCGGCTTCGCCGTCGACGACCAGCAGCACATCATCACCAATGACCACATCCTGGCGAAGGGGGGAACTGGTTCGGTGACGGTGGAGTTGCCGGACGGGCGACGGTTCGCCGCCGAGGTGGCGGGCCGGGAGCCCGGCAGCGACCTCGCGGTACTGCGGATCCCGTCGTCCGCGGGGCTGACGGCGTTGCCGCTGGCCAAGCCGGGGACGACCCGGGTCGGTGAGCCGGTGCTGGCGGTGGGCTCGCCTCTCGGTCTCGCCGGTACGGTGACCGCCGGCATCGTGAGCGCGGTGGACCGGCAGGTGCGCCTTGGTGACAACCGGCACACGGCGGTGCAGACCGATGCCTCGATCAACCCGGGGAACTCCGGCGGACCGCTGGTGAACGCCCGCGGTGAGGTGGTCGGGGTGAACACGGCGATCGCCACGATCGACGGCAACGGCTCGATCGGGATCGGTTTCGCCATCCCGATCGATCAGGTGCAGCAGACCGCCGACACGATCATCGGTAAGGGGGGCTGAGGCCGGCGGGGCCGGGCCCCGGAACGCCCCCGCCTGCCCGGTGTACCGGCCTGCCCGGTGCGCACCGGGGCCCAGGCGCTAGCCTCGGAAGCGTGGACAGTGGGCTGCGGGTGCACGATCGGTGGGTGGTGCCCGAGGCCGAGCTGCGGGAACGCTTCTCCCGGTCGTCCGGGCCCGGTGGCCAGGGGGTCAACACGACCGACTCCCGGGTGGAGCTGAGCTTCGACCTGGCTGCCGCACCGGGGCTCCCGGAGCCGCTGCGGGCCCGGGCCCTCGACCGCCTCGCCGGGCGACTCGTCAACGGCGTTCTCACCGTGACCGCCAGCGAGCACCGCGCCCAACTCGCCAACCGGGAGGCCGCCCGGGAGCGGATGGCCGCGCTGCTTCGCGCGGCGATCGCACCGCCGCCGAAGCATCGTCGCCCGACCCGGCCCTCCCGCGCCGCCAAGGAACGTCGACTGGCCGAGAAGAAGCGGCGGTCCCAGCGCAAGCGGGACCGCCGCGTCGACGGCGACTGACCGGATCAGCCGGGTCGGCCAGCGGGCGGCGCCGCTTCGGCGGCGCCGGTCACCGGCGGCGTCAGGTGCCGGGTGAAGAACCGGACCGCGCTGTCCAGCTCGTGTTCGGGGAGCCGGTCGCCGTGCCGACCCGGATTGGCGTGCAGGGTCTTGTCGGCGGAGCCGAACGCGTCGAAGAGGGCCACACTCTGCTCGCGGGGCACTCGCTCGTCGTCCCACTGGACCAGAAACTCGATCGGTACGGTGATCTGCGCGGCGGCTTCGCAGAGCGCCGGGGCCGCGGCTCCACCCAGGCCGAGGACCGCCGCGCGGACCCGGGGCTCGGCGGCGACGAACGGCACGCCGAGCCCGCAGCCCAGCGAGATGCCCCAGTAGCCGACGGGTCCGCATCCGAGGTGGTCCAGCACGGCCTGCCACTCCCCGACGGTCTGCTTGGCGACCCGGGCATGGAAGGCGGTGAGCAGTGGGGCCAGCTCTGCCCCGGACTCGGCGCGGGTCCGGATCTCGGTGGCCATGCGCTGGTAGTGGTCGTCGGTCGGGCGGTCGCCGTGGTTCGGGACATCAACCGAGACGACCGCGAAGCCCGTGCGTACGAAGTGGTGGGCACGGTGGAGGACGGCGGGATGGGTTTTGTGGTGACCACCGCCGTGGCCAATGAGGATCAGGGGGCGACCGGCGGTGGTGGGGTCCGTCTCCGCGGTCCACCGGACCGCGGGAACGCCGTTGACGGAGAAGAATTCCTCGCGAATGGACATGCCGATTGGGCCTTTCGAGGGTGCCTTGTGCGGGCGCTCCCTAGGCCATGCGGGGGAGGGAGTCCCGACCTGTCACAGCGTTGATCGGACTCACCTCCTCAGGCAGTGGTCATGCACGGCGGCGGTAAAGGTATCACCTCCGTCACTACGTGTCGCACCGGTCAGTCGCCTCCAGTAGCCGGGTGCGCAGCCGGGCGGCCTGTTCGGCGAAACCGCGCTGGGCGGCCGCGTACTCCACCCGTCCCGGTGGGGTCTCGACCGCAACCGGGGGGTAGCCCAGGGCGGCCAGGTCGTACGGCGAGGCGCGCATGTCGAGGGTGCGGATCTGCCCCGCCAGCTCGAAGCACTCCGCGACCAGCTCGGACGGCACCAGCGGGGAGAGCTTGTACGCCCACTTGTAGAGATCCATGTTGGCGTGCAGGCAGCCGGGCTGCTCCAGGTCGTGCTGGCTGTCCCGGGTCGGCTGGAGGAGGTTCAGCGGCCGGGCCGGCGCGGTGAAGAAGCGGTACGCGTCGAAGTGGCTGCACCGTACCCCCCGCTCCTCGACGACCGTGGCGACCTGCGCCGGGCTCATCCGCAGCGGCCAGGCGTTGTGCCGGACCTCGTCCTGGGTCTGCCGGTAGACCATCGCCCACTCGTGCATGCCGAAGCAGCCGAACTGTGCCGGTCGGCCGGCCGTGGCCGCCAACAGGCTCCGGATCCAGGTGATCGATTCGGCCCGTCGGGCGCGTACCGCCGGGGTGTCGAGGGTGGCGCCGGCGGCGTCGGCGCGGTAGTCCGGCCCGAAGTCGGCCGGGTCCGCGTCGCGCAGCACCACCCCCGCGCCGGGGTGCCAGCGGCGGAGCCGGGCCGGCCGGTACGAGTAGTAGGTGAAGAGGAAGTCCTGCACCGGATGCTGCTCGCCCCGGCGGCGGCGGGCCAGGTGGGGGGCCAGCCACGTGTCGATCCGCTCCTGGTGCGCCCGGCGTCGGGCCTGCCAGGTCGGCAGGTCGAGCACGGTCTCCGTTGGGGGCGAAGCGGCGGTCACCCGCCCCAGGGTACGGCTGCTTATGCCATCCGGTTCGGGCACGTCAGCCCGGGACCGGCCGGCAGGCGGTCCCAAGAGGTGCGAGAAAGGGCAGACGCCGGTGCTTCGGGTGCCGACCTTTCTATGCTCGATCGATGGCGAGTCGGTAAGGGGGCCAGCGTGCGATGGTAGCGCGAGATGCTTACGTGGCGACGGTTCGGCAACGGCTGGTGGCCGACGGGTGCGCGGTGACCGATGAGCGCCTCGGTGCGGCGCCGGTCGTGGTCGGCTACCGGTCCCAGGTTCGGCTGCTGGCCAGGATCCACGTCTTCACGGTCGTCGCGAAGATGGACCGGGTGCAGGAGCGCGATCTGCGGACCTTCGTTGATGACGTGGTGCGGCTCGGACTGGACCGCAAGGGCCAGTGGCGCGGCGTGCAGTCGGGCGTCCTCGTGCTGCCGGTCCTGGTGACGGAGGCCGCCGATCCCGCGGCGACGGCGTTGACCCGGCAGGCGTACCGGCTGAATCTGGCCGGCTTCGGGGTGATGGCCCAGCCGGCCGTCGTGGATGTCCGGGCCGGTCGGGTCTGGACCTTCCGGGGGACCCGGATCTGGGGTTACGCCTACAACTCGTTGATCAAGAAGAAGTACCAGACGTACCTGCCGGAGCCATCGGCGGAGGCCAGCTGAACGGCCCGAACGTCACGACCGTGGGCCGCGCCGGCGTCAGGGCACGTCCACCCGAACGCCGGCGGAGAACACCCCACTGCGTAGCTCGAGTCGGGTCGGTGGCTGCTGGCCGGGCACCCGGAAGACCAGCGGGAGGACCATCCGGCTGTCGGCGGCCAGTGGCTTGGCGAACACGTCCCGGCCCTGGTTCACCCGGCGGGTCGCCGGCTCGTCGGTGTTGACGAAGTTACCGTCGGCGAGGTAGGCCCGTTGGAGTTGACCGTGCCAGCTCTGCTGTTCCGGGGTGCGGTTGTGGACCCCGACGGTCGCGGCGCAGTTGTGTGCCGCAGCGGCCTGCTGGCAGCTGATCCGGTAGACCGTGAACTCGAACGCCGCCTCGCGGAGCGGCTCCCCGATCGCCCCTGCGGCTGCGGTGCCGATCCAGGCACCGCTGCTGGGATTGGAGTCGGTGTCGACGGCGGCGGCCTTCCGGGTGGCCGTCCAGGCCGCTGTGCCCACGGTGCCGACCAGTACCACCGCGGCGACCGGGATGAGCAGCCAGGTCGAGGGTCGCCGGCGGCGTGCCGGAGCGGTCGGTGCCGCCGGTCGCGGATAGATACTTCCGCGACCTTCCGGGTGCGGCAGCGGGACCTGCGTTGGGCGCCGCCGCCGCTGCCAGGTCCACCAGCCGCCGACAGCGAGCGCGGCGAGCCCACCGAAGCCGGTGAGCAGTGCGGCCGGCCGCTGCCACAGCGGTGGTTCCGGCTCGGCCGCCGCCGGCGTTGACCCGGACTGCCAGGTCGCGGTCGCGCAGTCGTACGGGCGTTCGCCGCCGGCGGCGAAGGCGCAGGCGGGCGCGGTCAGGGGCGCACCCGCTGGCGCGGAGAGCTCGGTACGGAGCGTGGTGGTGCTGCGGGCGGGCAGCCGCAGGTCCCAGGTGACCTCTGTTCCGGCCGTACCGCCGTGGTGGCTGGGACGGCCGCCGTCGGTGATCGAGGTCGCCGAGGTGCCCGGCGGGAGCTCCTGCCGGACGGTGGTGGAGATCGGGCGGTTCCCGTCGTTGCGGACCTGGATCCGGTACTTCGGCGCGCCGGTGTTCTCCGACGCGACCTGCACGGTGACCGGCGGCTTCGGTGGTGGGACCGCCGCCTGGGTCGGGATCGGCAGCGCCGGCGGCGCGGATGGCCGGTCCGGCCCCGCGGAGGGCTCCGCGGACGGCTGGCCGGCCGGCGCCGTGGCTGCCCCGGGCGGGGCCGGCGGCTGTGCGGCGGCCGGGCCGGGTAGCGCCGGCACGGCGGCGAGGATGCCGAGGCAGTAGACGAACACTGCGAGGGCCCTGTGGTGTCGTGTCGATGCAGGCATACGAACGAACCTCCGGAGCCGACGTTAGGGCGGTGTCACGCCGGGCGGTAGGAAGTGGCGAAGCCAGCCCTGGGCGGGTGCTGATGGCGTAGGGTGCGCGGCGCGCCACGCGGCATTCGACCTGCGGCTGCGCCCGCGCACCAGGCCGGGGATAGATTGTCCCGGTGCGTATCGCTCGTTTCGCTCATACCAAGGGAATGTCGTTCGGAGTCGTCGAGGGGGAGCCGGAGGCGGGTCCGCAGGGGCTGACCATCGCCGAGGTCGAGGGGCATCCGTTCGGACGGATCACCTTCTCTGGCGCCCGGTGGGCGCTCTCCGACGTCCGGCTGCTCTCGCCGATCCTGCCGAGCAAAGTTGTCTGCGTCGGCCGTAACTACGCCGAGCACGCGGCGGAACACGGTGCCGAGGTGCCCCAGGAACCGTTGCTCTTTCTCAAGCCGTCCACCTCGGTGATCGGGCCGCGGGACGCGATCCGGCTGCCGGCGCTGTCGAAGCAGGTCGAGCATGAGGCCGAGTTGGCCGTGGTGATCGGGGCACCCGGTGCCCGGCGGGCCGATCGGGCCGCCGCTGCCCGGGCGGTTTTCGGCTACACCTGCGCCAACGATGTCACCGCGCGGGACCTGCAGCGGGCGGACGGGCAGTGGACCCGGGCCAAGGGCTTCGACTCGTTCTGCCCGATCGGTCCCTGGATCACCACCGGCCTTGACGTCTCCGATCTGGAGATCCGGTGTGAGGTGGGTCGCGATCCGGAGGAGATGGAGGTCCGCCAGCTGGGCCGGACCCGGGACATGGTCTTCGACGTGCCGGCCCTGGTGTCGTACGTCTCACATGTGATGACGCTGCTTCCCGGTGATGTGATCCTGACCGGCACGCCGGCCGGGGTTAGTCCGCTCGTGGACGGGGATACGGTCACCGTACGGATCGAGGGGGTCGGTGAGTTGACGAACCCGGTGCTGCCGGCCAGCTGATCCGGTGCGAGGTTTCTGCAGCTCAAGGACGTTCTGTCGGGGGCGATTTGGCCCTGCGGCGGGGGGAGGGTAATGTTTGTGCCCGGCGCTGCGAGGCGCCGATGGGGTATGGGGTAATTGGCAGCCCGACTGATTCTGGTTCAGTTAGTCTAGGTTCGAGTCCTGGTACCCCAGCGCTGTCTCGGCTCGGTTGAGTCGTGACCGCTGGTTTCAGCGGAGGTTTCGCCTCCGCTGGAATGCTTCCCACCCGCTGGGTGGGAAGCATTAGGTTCTGGCCCCGTCGTCTAGCGGCCCAGGACGCCGCCCTCTCAAGGCGGTAGCGCCGGTTCGAATCCGGTCGGGGCTACAGAAGCGGTGTGAGCCCGTCCCGTTGTCGGGGCGGGCTTTTCCGTTGTCCAGGCCAGGTTTACCGACCCCCTCGGACCGGGTTCGTCTCGTGTCGGGGGTGTTGCCCGGCGTGGGCGCACCATCTCACCCGGGGTGGGCTGCCCCCGCCGTGGGTGGTCCTGCCCCCGCCGTGGGTGGTCCGGCCGGTGCCGGTACACTATCTCCGTACCGCTCAGTGGAGTGGTCGTTCGGGAAATTTCCTGGCCCCGTCGTCTAGCGGCCCAGGACGCCGCCCTCTCAAGGCGGTAGCGCCGGTTCGAATCCGGTCGGGGCTACTCATTCGTAACAGGCCCGGCTCGCCATCGCGAGCCGGGCCTGTTGGCTTCGGCCACCAAAGGCCGGTTGGGCTACAGGCCGGAGAGCCGCTGGCCGGCGCGGACCACCGCCATCGCGTGGCGCTCGCCGGGACGGCGGCCGAGCCGTTCGATGGGGCCGCTGACGCTGACGGCGGCGATGACTCGTCCGGTGCGATCCCGGATCGGCGCGGAGACGCTCGCCACTCCCGCCTCCCGTTCCGCCACGCTCTGCGCCCAGCCGCGGCGCCGGACCTCGGCGAGCGCTCGGCCGGTGAACTTCGAGCGGGGCAGGAGCGGCATGACCGCCTCCGGTGGCTCCCAGGCCAGCAGGATCTGCGCCGCGGAGCCGGCGGTCATGGGTAGCACCGAGCCGACCGGCACGGTGTCCCGCAGGCCGCTGGCCCGCTCGGCGGCGGCGACGCAGACCCGCTCGTCGGCCCGGCGCAGGTAGAGCTGCGCGCTCTCTCCGGTGGCGTCCCGGAGCGCGCTGAGCAGGGGTTCGGCCGCGGTCAGCAGCACGTCGGGCGCGGCGTTGGCCAGCTCACCCAGGCGGGGACCGGGGCGCCACCGTCCCTGGGTGTCGCGTACCAACATTCGGTGGATCTCCAATGCCTGCGCCAACCGGTGTGCGGTTGCCCGGGGCAGCTTGGTGCGTTCAACGAGTTCGGCCAGGCTGGCGCCGTCCACGCAGGCGGCCAGGATGACCACCGCCTTGTCGAGAACGCCGACACCGCTCATACTGTGTCCCACAAGCCGAAACATACCTCCCAGAATTTAGGATGTCCAGATGGTGGGAGTCACTCCTGAGCCGAGGACCCTGGCCGAGAAGGTCTGGGCCTCGCACGTCGTCCGATCCGCCGAGGGCGAGCCCGACCTGCTCTTCATCGACCTGCACCTGCTCCACGAGGTGACCAGCCCGCAAGCCTTCGACGGGCTGCGCCTCGCCGGTCGCCGGGTTCGCCGCACCGATCTGACGATCGCGACCGAGGATCACAACACCCCCACCGGGTACCCGGACCCGTCGTACCGGTCCCGCCGTGGCGACCTGTTGACGATCACCGATCCCACCTCTCGGACGCAGCTCGAGACGCTGCGCCGCAACTGCGCCGAGTTTGGGGTGCGGCTGCATCCGTTGGGCGACCGGAACCAGGGAATCGTCCACGTCATCGGCCCGCAGTTGGGCCTGACCCAACCCGGGATGACGATCGTCTGCGGTGACTCGCACACCGCCACCCACGGTGCCTTCGGTGCGCTGGCCTTCGGAATCGGCACCAGTGAGGTCGAGCACGTGCTCGCCACCCAGACGCTGCCGCAGGCCCGACCGAAGACGATGGCGGTGAACGTCGTCGGTGACCTCGCGCCGGGTGTTACCGCGAAGGACCTGGTGCTCGCGCTGATCGCCCAGGTCGGTACCGGTGGTGGCCGTGGCCATGTGGTGGAGTACCGAGGCGAGGCGATCCGGAAGCTGTCCATGGAGGGGCGGATGACCGTCGCCAACATGTCCATCGAGTGGGGCGCCAAGGCGGGGCTGATCGCCCCGGACGAGACGACGTTCGACTACCTCCGGGGGCGGCCGAACGCCCCCTCCGGCGCCGACTGGGAGGCGGCGGTCGCGTACTGGCGGACGCTACCCACCGACGCGGGTGCGACGTTCGACTCCGAGGTGACCCTGGACGCGAGCCGGGTCACACCGTTCGTGACCTGGGGCACCAACCCGGGGCAGGGCGCGTCGCTGGACGCGCGGGTGCCCAACCCGGACGAGTTCGCCACCGAGCCGGAGCGGGCCGCCGCCCGTCGGGCGTTGGAGTACATGGACCTCGCCGTGGGCACCCCGCTGCGGGACCTCACCGTTGACGTGGTCTTCGTCGGCTCCTGTACGAATGGCCGGATTGAGGATCTGCGGGCGGCTGCCGACGTGTTGCGCGGGCGCCGGGTGGCCCCGGGCGTGCGGATGCTCGTCGTGCCGGGCTCCGCCGCGGTACGGGAGAGCGCCGAGGCGGAGGGGCTGGACAAGGTCTTCGCCGAAGCCGGTGCTGAGTGGCGCTTCGCGGGCTGCTCGATGTGTCTGGGGATGAACCCGGACACGCTCCGGCCGGGCCAGCGCGCCGCCTCGACCTCGAACCGCAACTTCGAGGGCCGCCAGGGCCGGGGTGGGCGTACCCACCTGGTCTCCCCGCCGGTCGCCGCCGCCACCGCGGTGGCGGGCCGGCTGGCGGCCGCCGCCGATCTGTAGCAAGGGACACCGCTGATGGAGAAGTTCACCATCCACACCGGCACCGCCGTGCCACTGCGTCATTCGAATGTGGATACTGACCAGATCATTCCGGCCGTGCACCTGAAGCGGGTAACGCGAACGGGTTTCGCGGATGCCTTGTTCAGTGCCTGGCGGGAGGATCGGGCGTTCGTCCTCAACAATGAATCATATTCTGGTGCCTCGATTCTTGTTGCTGGTCCTGAGTTTGGCACCGGCTCGTCCCGGGAGCATGCCGTCTGGGCCTTGCGGGACTGGGGCTTCCGGGTCGTGCTGTCCCCGCGCTTCGGTGACATCTTCCGGGGTAACGCGCTCAAGGGCGGGCTGCTGCCGGTTGAGTTGGAATTGGAAGTGGTCGAAGAGATCTGGGATCGCGTCGAGGCCGATCCGAGCACGCCGGTCACCGTCGACCTCGCCGCCCGCCGGGTCCAGGTCGGGGATGCGACCTGGGCGTTCCCGCTGGACGAGTTCAGCCGCTGGCGGCTGATGGAGGGCATGGACGACATTGGACTCACGCTTCGACACGAACCCCTGATCGGTGCCTTCGAGGCGTCTCGGCGGCCGTTCCTGCCGACCATCACATAGCCGCCTGCCCCGCCCCGCGCGGGAAAGTCGCCCCCACCGGCGTCGCTGGTGGGGGCGAATCTGTTGCGACACAAGGGTCTTTTTCTGTCGAATGTTTGTGTAGCGCCAGCACAGGGCATAACGTGCGCGCAGAATGGCTCGCGTCGAGTCAGTTGCACAATCGGGAGGAAGTCGTGAATAAGGCCGAGCTTATCGAGACGCTCGCCGTTCGCCTGGGGGACCGGAAGACGGCGACGGCCGCGCTCGACGCGGTCCTCACTGAGGTCCAGGCGGCGGTTACCAAGGGTGAGAAGGTATCGATCACCGGCTTCGGAGCGTTCGAGAAGCGTGTCCGGGGCGCCCGAACAGCGCGCAATCCACGGACCGGCGAGGCGGTGAAGGTCAAGAAGACCTCCGTCCCGACGTTCCGCCCGGGTACCGGGTTCAAGGAGATGGTGGCCAGCGGCAAGGCGCCGAAGGCCACAGCGGCGAAGAAGACCACCGCCGCCAAGGCGGCCGGGGCCAGAACCACTGGCGCCGCGGCCAAGAAGACCACCGCGGCGAAGGCGACGAAGACCACCGCCGCTAAGAAGACGACTGCCGCGAAGGCCACCGCGGCGAAGAAGACCGCCGCGGCCAAGGCCGCTCCGGCGAAGCGCGCCAGCGCGGCCAAGGCCACCCCGGCGAAGAAGACCGCGGCGAAGAAGACCGCCGCGGCCAAGGCCGCTCCGGCGAAGAAGACCGCGGCGAAGAGGACCGCCGCGGCCAATGCCGCTCCGGCGAAGCGCGCCACCGCGACGAGGGCCACCGTGGCGCGGAAGTCCGCGACGAAGAAGGCGGCGCCCGCCACGAAGTCCACGGCGGCTCGGAAGAGCGCGGCGGCCACGAAGGCCACCGCGCGGAAGGCGCCGGCGAAGCGGGCGACCACGCGCTGAGCCGGCACCATCGGGGGCGTCCACCAACACGGCGGGCGCCCCCGATGCGCTACAAGGGGTCGGGGGCGAGGAGAGTCGCGCCGGCGAAGGCGAGCAGCCAACCACCAGCGTGCGAGGTGGTGAGGTCCACGCAGCGGCCGGAGAGGCGCTCCAGCGCCGCCGAAATCATCGGGAGCTGGCTACACACCACCGCCGGCGTACCGGCGGCGCCGAAGGCGGTCAGGCGGGCGGCAGCGGCCAACGCGCACTCGTCCTGGCTCTGGCCCGCCCGCGGCTCGTCCAGGTCTTCGGTTACCTCAACGGGCAGGTCCAGCAGGTCCGCCACCGGGTTGAGGGTCTGGACGCAGCGCCGGGCCGACGCGGCGAGCAGGCGTACCGGTGCCACCACGGCCACCAGCGGCGCGAGCCGTCGGGCCTGGGCCCAGCCGGCGACGGAGAGCGGCCGGCCGCTCCGGGACCCGGCCCAACTGCTCCGCCCACCCACGTGTGCGGGCCGCACCAGCATGACCGTCGCGGTTACCGGTGGCAGGGCCACGAACGCGCGGATCACCGCCGCGTCGTGCGGGTAACTGACCAACTGCACCGCCTGGTCCACTGCGAGCCAGCGCACCTCGTCAACCTCGTTGTCGACCGGAAGGCCACCGGGCGCGACCGCCCGCATCGACCAGTAGTCGACCACCTTCGGCCAGCCCTGGCTGCGGTAACGCACGCTCGGCAGCCGGGCCTGTGGCACTGCCCGTTCGCCGGTCTCCTCGGCGACCTCCCGGAGGGCGGCGTGGAGCGGGTGCTCGCCCGACTCGAGCTTTCCCTTTGGCAGGGACCAGTCGCCGTAGCGGGGGCGGTGCACCAGGCAGACCTCGACACTGCCCCGGCCCGGCCGCCAGAGGAGTCCGCCGGCCGCTCGGATCCCGCTCGCCATCTGGCTAGCGTACGGCCGTGCCGCCAACTCGGCGTAGCAGCAACTCCTGCAGGTGCGCCCGGGGGTCGTCGCCGGTGCCCACGCCCCGGTGCCAGCTGCCCTCCGCGTCCAGCTCGAACGCCTCCACGTCGGGGCTGAACGCGGCGGCCAGCACGTGATCCAGCTCGGCCCGGGCGACCGGGTCATTGACCCGCACCAGGGCTTCGACCCGCCGGTCCAGGTTGCGGTGCATCAGATCGGCCGAGCCCATCCAGAACTCGGCGTCGCCGTTGTTGCCGAACCGGAAGACCCGCGAATGCTCCAGGAACCGGCCGAGGACCGAGCGGACCCGGATGTTCTCCGACAGGCCCGGAACGCCGGGGCGGAGCGTGCACATGCCCCGAATCAGCAGGTCCACGTGGACGCCGGCCTGGGAGGCCCGGTAGAGCGCGTCGGTTATCTCCTCGTCGACCAGCGAGTTCACCTTGAACTGGACCAGTCCCGACTGGCCGAGCCGAACGTTGGCGACCTCCCGCTCGATCCGCTCGATCAGGCCGCTACGGATTCCCTGCGGCGCCACCAGTAGCTGCCGGTACGTCGTCTGCCGGCTGTAGCCGGTCAGCACGTTGAACAGGTCGGTCAGGTCGGCACCGACCTCCGGGTCGGCGGTGAGTAGACCGAAGTCCTCGTAGAGCCGGGCGGTCTTGGGATGGTAGTTGCCGGTGCCGATGTGACAGTAGCGGCGGATCTGGTTGCCCTCCTGCCGGACCACCAACGCCGTCTTGCAGTGTGTCTTGAGGCCCACCAGGCCGTAGACGACGTGACACCCGGCGCGCTCGAGCGTCCGCGCCCAGCCGATATTGGCGATCTCGTCGAACCGGGCCTTCAACTCGACCAGCACCACCACCTGCTTGCCGGCCTCCGCCGCGTCCACCAGGGCGTCCACGATGGGGGAGTCGCCGCTGGTGCGGTAGAGGGTCTGCTTGATGGCCAGCACATTCGGATCGGCGGCGGCCTGCTCGATGAAGCGCTGCACGCTGGTGGCGAAGGAGCGGTACGGGTGGTGTACCAGCACGTCACCATCGCGCAGGGTGGCGAAGACACTGCGGGGCACCTCGCCCTCGGCGAGCCGTGGGTGGGTGGCCGGCACGAACGGCGGATCCTTCAGGTCCGGCCGATCCGCCTCGCCGTAGAGCTGCCACAGCGCCGACAGGTCGAGCAGGCCGTTGACCCGCTGGACGTCCTGGGTATCCATGTCCAGTTCGCGGACGAGGAGCTCCAGCATGTGTTCGGAGATCGAGGCGGCGACCTCCAGGCGTACCGACGGACCGAACCGACGCCGGGCGAGCTCCCGTTCGAGGGCCTGCAACAGGTCCTCGTCCCGGTCCTCGTCAACCTCCACCTCGGCGTTGCGGGTCACCCGGAACAGGTGGCACTCCACCACCTGCATCCCGGAGAAGAGCTGGCCCAGGTGCACCGAGATCAGATCTTCCACCGGCAGCACCTGGACGCCCGGCTGGTCGCGGTGGACGCGGACGAACCGGGGCACGTTGTTGGGTACCTTGACCCGCGCGAACAGCTCCGGTCCGCCGTCCGGGGCGCAGACGGAGACCGCCAGGTTGAGGGAACGTCCGGAGATGTACGGGAACGGGTGGGCCGGGTCAACCGCGAGCGGGGTGAGTACGGGGAAGATGTGCTCACCGAAGTAGGTGCACAACCGGGTCTGCTCGGCGTCGGTCAGCTCACCCCAGCGGAGGATGTGCAGGCCGGTGGCGGCCAGCTTCGGCAGGAGGTCGTCGACGAAGCAGGCAGCCTGCCGGGAAACCAGGGTGGCGGTCTTCTCCGCGATCAGCTCGAGCTGGGTGCGCAGCGGCATCCGGTCGCCACCGCGGACCGGCAGCCCCGCGGAGAGCCGTCGCTTCAGCCCGGCGACCCGCACCATGTAGAACTCGTCGAGGTTGCTGGCGAAGATGGCGAGAAACTTCGCCCGTTCCAGCAGCGGGGTGCGCGGGTCCTCGGCGAGCGCGAGGACCCGCGCGTTGAAGTCCAGCCAGGAGAGCTCGCGGTTGAGGAACCGGTCGTCCGGCAGCGGTTGCGCGGCGAGCGGTTCGACGGGCTGGGCCGGCACCGGGTCGAGTACCTCCTCCAGACCGGCTGCGCCGTCGGCCGGTTCGGCGCCCGTCGGTTCGGCCGGTTCGGTGCCGGTCGGCTCGGCCGGGTAGTCGGCGGTGTCGGTGCCCCGGGCGGACAGGAAGCGGCCGTTGGCCCCGCGGGGGCGGGAGCCGTTGTGGGATGGAACCGCCGGTCGGCCGGCGACGGAGTCAGCGGGGTACTCGCCAGGGGTGCTCACCCGCCCATCTTGACCTGAGCCTGGTTAACGCCAAATGAACTTGGTCGGGTTGCTCAGCTCATCGTCGGCAACGTCACGCGAATCACCGTTCCCGCCCCGTCGGTCTCCACCCGCAGCCGTTGGCCGAGGCGGAGCAGCCGCAGGCCGGAGGCGTCGAAGGCCGGCGCCGGAAACGCCAGCTCGGTGCCGTCGTCGAGGAGGAGCACGCCGCTGCGGGTCGTCGCGTCATAGGTGGCCACCGTGCCCTGCATGACCGGCACGCTACACGGGCCGGCCGGCGGTGGGGGCGGCCGCGCCGCACAGCGACGCGGTGCGCGCCCCCAGTCCGAGCCGGGTGGCCGCGGCCAGGTCGGCGGCGGTGTCGACATCCCGACGCAGGCTCGGCCCGGCGCCGAGCAGGGGAAGCGCACCACTGGCCGCGTGCGCGGCCGCGGAGCCGGCCCCGAAGCGGGGATCCAGCGGCACGCCGGGCGGCGCGGCCAGCAGCACGGTGCCGGTGCCGGTGGCGTCGGGTACGTACCGGCGGGTCGTGGGGCCGGACCGTGCCGCCGACAGGGCGGCCGCCAGCTCGACCGGGCGTAGCGCGGGCAGGTCCGCGGTGAGGCCCGCGACCCAGCCGGCCCCGGCGACTGCCGCGCCGTACCGGAAGGCGGGGTTGAGCCCGGCGGCGGGGTGGTCGGCCACCACCCGGGCGCCGGCCGCCCCGGCCGCCGCCGTCACCGCCGGATCGTCCGTCACCACCACCACCCCGGCGACCACCGGACAGGCACCTACCGCCTCGATCGTGTCGACCGCCAACGCCAGCGCCAACGCCTCGTGGGGCTGGCCGGGCAGCGCGCCGCGGAGCCGGCTCTTCGCCGCGTCCAGCCGCTTCACCGGTACCACTACGGTCCACACCTGGGTCACCCCGCCATCCTGCCAGCCCGGTGCCGGTACGCTCACTGGCCGGACCCGGGGCGAGCAGGCATGATTTCACCTCGCGGGCGTTGAACCGGGTGGGGTGTACCGGCGGTGGGCCGGACGGTGGCGGTAGAAGGAGGCGTGGGTGGCGCGGCGCAGGAGCGGGTTCTGGCCACGGTTCGCGGTGGTGCTGATCAAATCCGTGATGACGATCTGGACGCGGCGGAGTTGGCGCGGCATGGAACACCTCCGTCGCCCCGGCGGGATGATCCTCGTGCCGAACCACATCTCGCACGCCGACCCGCTGGTCGCCGCGCACTTCATCTACGACTCCGGACGTTGGCCGCGGTTCCTCGGTAAGGCCAGCTTGTTCCGAATTCCGCTGGTCGGCAGGATCCTGCGCCGCTGCTGGCAGATCCCGGTCGAGCGCGGCACCACGGCCGCGGTGCAGTCGTTGGACCGCCTGGTCGAGGTGGTGAACAGCGGCGGTGCGGTGGTGATCTACCCGGAGGGGACCACGACCCGGGAACCCGAGCTGTGGCCGATGAGGGCCAAGACCGGAGCGGCGCGGCTCGCCCTGGCCACTGGCGCCCCGGTCATCCCGGTGGCGATGTGGGGGCCAGAGCGGATGTTCGATCCCCGGACCTCCCGGCTGAATCCGCGTCCCCGAATTCCGGTGACCGTCGTCGCCGGGCCCCCGGTCGACCTGGACCGGTGGGCCGGCGTCCCTCCGACGAAGGCGGTGCTTGAGGAGATGACCGACGTCATCATGCTGCGTCTGCGCGATCTGCTGGCCGAGGTCCGGCAGGCCGACCCGCCGGCGCTCTGGGAACGCCCCCGCCGCCCCGAACGCCCGGGAGCGGCGACATGAGCGGGCACGTGGCCGTGTTGGGGGCCGGGTCCTGGGGGACAGCCTTCGCCAAGATCCTCGGTGACGCGGGCCGGGAGGTCACCCTCTGGGCCCGGCGACAGTCGGTCGTGGCGGCGCTGCGGGCCGAGCGGAGTAACCCGGAGTACCTGCCGGGTCTGGTCCTGCCGGAGCGGGTGACGGCCACCGGTGACGCCGGGGAGGCGATCACGGGTGCTGAGCTGGTGGTGCTGGCGGTCCCGTCGCAGACCCTGCGCGGCAATCTCGCCGAGTGGCTCCCGTACCTGCACGGCGACGCCACGCTGGTCTCCCTGATGAAGGGGATCGAACTCGGCACCACCAAGCGGATGAGCGAGGTGGTCATGGAGACGGCCCGCGTCCCCGCCGACCGGGTGGTCGTGGTCTCCGGGCCGAACCTGGCGCCCGAGATCGCCGCCGAGCAGCCCGCCGCCACCGTGGTCGCCTGCCCCGACGTCGACCGGGCCACCCTCGTGCAGCGGTCGATCACCACCCCGTACTTCCGCCCGTACACCAACGACGACGTGATCGGCTGCGAGCTGGGGGGCGCGGTCAAGAACGTCATCGCTCTCGCGTACGGGATCGCCACCGCGATGGGCTTCGGCCACAACACGCGGGCGATGCTGGTCACCCGTGGGCTGGCCGAGACCGCCCGGCTCGGGGTAGCGCTCGGCGCCGACCCGCTCACCTTCGCCGGCCTCGCCGGCATGGGTGATCTGGTGGCGTCCTGCTCCTCCCCGTCGGCCCGCAACCGCACCTTCGGCGAGCACCTCGGCCGGGGGGCGACCCTGGAGGAGGCCCGGATCGCCACCCGGCAGACCGCCGAGGGGGTCAAGAGCGCGTTGGCCGTCCGGGATCTGGCCCGGGCACACGAGATCGAGATGCCGATCACCGAGCAGGTCGAGCTGGTCTGCCACGAGGGCGGGGACCCGCGACGTGCGGTCGCGGCGCTGATGAGCCGTACGACGAAGCCGGAGTGAGGCGGTGCCGGGCGACAACGACGGAACCCGCTGTGTCCGTGCTGGGCTGCCGGAGCCGGTACCCGGGGATCCGTTCCTGCCCGGCCCGGTTTTTGCCGCGCCGTACCACCTCGATCCAGGGGCCGGTCCGGTGGGCACGCCGAACGGCTACGGTCGGACGGACAACCCGACCCGGCGGCGGCTGGAGGCGGCGATCGGTGAGCTGGAGGGGGGCGACTGCCGGGTCTTCGCCAGCGGCCAGGCGGCGATCACCGGGCTGCTGCTGAGTGTGTTGCGTCCCGGCGACACGGTGCTGCTCCCCGCCGACGGCTACTTCTCGGTGCGGGCGTTCGCCACCGAAACCCTGGCCGGCATCGGGGTACGGGTGCTCCTCGCGCCGACCGCCGGGCCGTATCCGGAGCTCATCGGCGTACGTCTGGTGTTGGTGGAGTCCCCGGCCAACCCGGGCCTGGACGTCGTGGACCTGCCTGCGTTGGCGGTGCGGGCGCGGGCGGCGGGGGCCCTGTTGGTGGTGGACAACACCACCGCCACCCCGCTCGGGCTGCGTCCGTTGGAACTCGGCGCCGACCTGGTGGTGGCCTCGGGCACGAAGGCACTCACCGGCCACTCGGACCTGCTGCTCGGGTATGTCGGCACCCGGTCGGCCGAGTTACTCGCGGCGGTGACCCGGTGGCGGGACCACACCGGGGCGGTCCCGGGCGCCTTCGACGCCTGGCTGGCACACCGATCCCTGGCCACCCTCGACCTGCGGCTGGCCCGGCAGACCGCGAACGCCGCGGCCCTCGCCGGGTTGCTGGCGGAGCAACCGGGAGTGACCGGGCTGCGCTGGCCGGGCCGACCGGAGGACCCGGCCTACCCGGTGGCCGTGGCGCAGCTGCGCCGGATGCCGGGGGTGCTCTCGTTTGATCTCGGCGACGCCGACCGGGTCGCCCGCTTCATCGCCGCGGCTCGGCTGGTGGCGGCGGCCACCTCGTTCGGCGGGCTGCACACCACGGCCGACCGGCGGGCCCAATGGGGGGACGACACCCCGCCCGGCTTCGTCCGGCTCTCCTGCGGCGTCGAGGACACCGCCGACCTGGTCGCCGACGTGGCCGCCGCGCTGCGGGCCGTCAACGGCTGACCCGCCGCCGGTTCCCCATGGCGGGTCACCGCCGCGGGAACTAGCCTCACGTCATCGTCTCCGGAGTGGGAGGGCAGAACGTGGGCAGCGCGGCAACGCCGGTGGTCGTTGGTTTGGACAACGGTGGCACCAGCAACAACGCCACCGTTCTGACGGTGGATGGACGCTTCCTCGTGGACGGGTTGCTGGAGAGCCCGAGCGAGGTCCAGGCCGGTCCGCAGGCGGCGATCGAGGCCCTCGCGGGCGCCTTTGCCGGTGCATTGGCGTCGGCCGGGGTGGCCCGGGGTCTGGTCCAGGCAGTGGGGCTGGACACCCCCGGTCCGGCCAGCGCCACCGGGGTGATCTCCTCGCGTGGTTCGACCAACTTCTCCCAGCCACAGTGGCGGGGCTACGACGTGCGGGGCGCACTTGAGCGGCGGCTCGGCCTGCCGGTGGTGTATCTCAACGACGGCAACGCCGCCGCCCTCTACGCGCACCACTCGTTCTTTGGCGCGGATGCGGCGCGTCGCTCGTCGGCCTCCGTGGTGGTCGGAACCGGTCTCGGCGGCGGGCTGGTTGACCGCGGACGGGTGATCGCCGGTGCGGCCGGTATGGCGGGTGAGTTGGGGCACGTGCAGCTACCGTTGACCGGCCTGCTTGGACCCGGTCAGCCGGAGCCGGTCTGCGGGTGTGGGTTCGTCGGGGACGCGGAGAGCGTCGCGTCGCTGACCGGGATCGCCCGTAACCTGCTGCCGTACTGGTTGACCCGATTCCCCGGGCATCCACTGACCGCGCAGCCGCTGGTGCGGGCCGCGAAGCTGGTCCGTGGGTTTGGCGAGCGGGGCGACCCACTGGCCCGGGAGATCTTCACCCAGCAGGCGAAGGCGATCGGCCGGCTGTTCACCCTTGTGGCGAATCTGGCCGATCCGCACGCCTACTTCGTCGGCGGGGGCGTGGTGGAGGCGGCCCCGGAATTTCGTGACTGGTTTCTCGCCACGGTCCGCGAGCACACCGTACTGCGGAAGGAGCAGGCGGCGGTGGCGACGTTCGCGCTGGTGCCGGAGCGGGACATGGCTGGGGCCCGGGGGGTGGCCCTGGCGGCGCTGCGGGGGTGGTCGGCACCGGGGCGATGACGGGTGGCCGGAGCTGGCTTCCGGTGGTCGGGCGACGGTGGGACCAGTACCGCCGCCCGACCGGTCACCGGCGTGGTGGCGCGGCGGTGAAGGTCGTCCAGGCTGCGGGGGTGAAGAGCAGCGCCGGGCCGTTGCGGTCCTTCGAGTCGCGCACGCCCACCACCTGCGGCAGCGTCGCGATCTCGACGCACGCCCCCTCGTCTCCGCTGTGACTGCTGGTGCGCCAGTGGGCCCGGGTGAGCTCCGAGTCGATCGTCGGGGTCATCGTCCTACCGTCCCTCCACGAGGTGCCGAAGCTGGTCCCGGCTGTCTGCCGGGCTGAGGGCCACGCTCCGCAGGTGCTCCATGATCTTGGTGCAGGTGCGGAGGTCGCCCGGGCGGTCGAGGACCATCTGGCCGGCGACCGTCTCCACCGAGGCGATGACGGGGTCTTCGGGGTCCGCGAACTCCAGGATGTGCAGTGAGCCGCGGGTGCCGCGGTGGTAGCCGGCGGCCAGTGGGATCACCTGGACGGTGACGTTGGGCAGCTCGCTTGCCTTCAGCAGGTGGCCCAGCTGCGCCGCCATCACCGTCCGGTCGCCGACCGGTCGGAGTAGGGCGCCTTCGTCGATGATGGCGTCGAGGATCGGCGGGTGCGGTGCGGTGAGTCGCTGCTGCCGGTCGAGCCGAAGCTGGACCCGCTGCTCGACCTCGTCGTCAGCCAGGGTGTGCGGACCGCCCCGCATCACGCCACGGATGTAGTCGGCGGTCTGGAGCAGGCCGGGCACCACGGAGGGCTCGAAGTTGGCGATCCCGGTGGCCTCGGCCTCCAGCGCGATGAAGTCGATGGTGCGCCGGTCGAGAAGGTACGAGTAGGAGACCCACCAACCGGGCTTACGTGCGTCCTTGGCGAGCTGTGCCGCCGCCGCGATCTCGTCTGGCGCGACACCGTAGAGGGTCAGGAGCGCCCGGACGACCGCCGGGCTCACCAGCGTCTGTGCGTTCTCGTAGCGGGACAGGGTGCTGCGGGTGCTGCTGATTTCGTCCGCTGCGGACTCCAGGGTGAGGCCGGCGGCCTCCCGGTGCATCCGCAGGGCGATGCCCAGCCGGCGGGCGCGGGCGGTCTTCGGGGCCATGTATCGATCCTTGCACATCTTTGGGAGGCGGTAAATGAGAGAACGTGGGTGAGAGTTGCATTCACGGCTGTCGCGGTGTCACTCTGTTGTCAGGTCCTCGCTGGCGGTTGTCGTGGCGACGGTGGTGGCGAGCGACTCGGAGGGATGAGGCGCGCGGTGGTCGGGTTCCCTCCCCCGGACCCGATTGCCGCGTGCTGCCCCGATGGCTCGCCGCCCGGAGGGACTCGACATGCGAACTGCCCGGTTGCCCCGACAGTGCCGTGGCGCCACCGAGCCCGGTCAGGTGGCGCTGACCCGATTCCTGGTGGTGCTCACCGATGTGCGCTCCCAGGACCGCGGCCGGGACGAGCGGGCCAGCCCGGAGCGGCGCCGGCAGGTGGTGGGCGCGAGTAGCCGCGAGGCGGCCGAGCGCATCGCGGGAGCGTTCATGGCGCTGGGCATGGTGCGGGCGGGCCGGCAGCGGGTCAAGCTGATCGCGATCGGCCGGCGGCACACTCGCGGATAGTCGACGGACCATCGGGCTGCCGGAAACAACCGGGCCGTCTCCTTCCTGCCGAGGTCAACCGATACATCCCCAAAATTCGGTTACCCACCGTATTGTGGGGTCGCTGATTGCCGAGCCCTCGCGCTCTCGACGGGGTATCGCCTGCCGACGTTCACCACGCACAGTAAGGTCACCAAGGTGAGCGCCCCGGCAGATGCGACGAGCCGACGAAGAGGTGAGGGCCAGTGACCACCCCAGGCAAGACCCGCGTGGCGGTCGTGTTCGGCGGGCGTAGCCCGGAGCACGGCATTTCCTGTGTCAGCGCCGGTAGCGTGCTGGCGGCGCTTGACCCCGACGAATACGAGGTCGTGCCGGTGGGGATCAGCCGCGCTGGCCAGTGGGTGTTGACCGGAGGCGATCCGGGCCAGTTTGAGATCAGTGCCCGGCAGCTGCCGGAGATCACCGCCGAGTGCGGGGACACCATCATGCTGAACGCCGACCCGAGTAACCGGGGGCTGCTGGTACTCGACGCCACCGCGGGCCCCCGGGCCCTCGCCGACGTGGACGTGGTGTTTCCGGTCCTACACGGAGCGTATGGGGAGGATGGCAGCATCCAGGGAATGCTGGAGATGGCCGGCATCCCGTACGTCGGGGCGAACGTCTTCGCCTCCGCCGCCGCCATGGACAAGGAGTTCACCAAGAAGCTCTGCGCCGCCGAGGGGATTCCGGTTGGCCCGTACGCGGTGCTGCGCAGCGGCATGACCCTGACCGAGCAGGACAAGCAGCGCCTCGGCCTGCCGGTCTTCGTCAAGCCCTCCCGAGCCGGCTCATCCTTCGGGATCACCAAGATCAGCGACTGGGCGGAGTTGGACGACGCGGTCGCCACCGCCCGGAAAATCGATTCCAAGGTCCTCGTCGAGGGTGCGGTCGTCGGCCGTGAGATCGAATGTGGGGTGTTGGAGGGCGAGGCCGGTGGAACTCCGGAAGCGTCCGTGCTCGCCGAGATCCGGGTGGTCGGGGAGCACGACTTCTACGACTTCGAGGCAAAATATATCGACGCCGATCTCGCCTCGGAGTGCGACGTCCCCGCCGACCTGCCGGAGCGGGTCACCCGTCAGGTCCAGGAGTACGCGGTCCGCGCCTTCACCGCACTCGACTGCGCCGGGCTGGCTCGGGCTGACTTCTTTATCACCCCCGAGCTGGATGTCTACCTCAACGAGGTCAACACGATGCCCGGCTTCACTCCGTCGTCGATGTTCCCGCGGATGTGGGCGGCCGCCGGCCTGGAGTACCCGAAGCTGGTCAACCGCCTCATCCGGACCGCCCTGCACCGTGGGACCGGGCTGCGCTGAAGCCGCCGCCCGCCGCCCGCCGCCCGGCAGGTCCGGTCGCGGCGGCGGCGGCCCGGTGACGGGGTCTACGCGGGGCGGCAACCCGTCGGGGGGTCGTCAACGGAGGGGACCGTAGCGGTGATCGTCTCCGAGATGGGGGAGACCCACTGGAGCGGCTGGTCGTAGTCGTCGGGCACCCGGACCGTGACCGTCGTCTCCCGGTCGACGGTGCTCAGCACGGTGCTGCCCTCCGCCTCGCTGCCGTACCAGCAGACCCGGTTGACCAACCAGAGCTTGTCGGTGTCGGCGAAGGCCGGCGCTTCGTCGCCGCAGGCCACGGTGAGAGCTGGGTCACCGTACGCGGCGTTCTGCTCGGGGCCGGCGGTGACCGGACGCTGCGGCAGCTCCCGGACCGTCGGCGGAAGCTGGGAGAGCAGGGCGCGGCAGACGGTGGCGGGGCGCTCGGCCAGAGCCGGAGCGGCCATCTCCACCGGGGCGGTGGAGAGCGGCCCGGGGGTCGCCGCCGACGTACTCGGCTCGGATTCCGGCTGATCCGGGGCGAACTGGTTGAACGCCAGGACGCCGGCCAGCACGGTGGCCGGGAGCGCGACCGCCGTCGCGATCAGGGCCGCGCCGCGGTTGGAGCGGTCCCGGCCGCCCTCCGGAGACCCGTCGATAGCCGTCGGGCGGGCGGCGGTGTCGTCACCGAGGGCGGGTGCGGCGTCGGGGGCGGTGGTGGTGTCGGATGAGTCGGGCAGCCTGCTCACTTAGAGACGCACCACCGAACAGGTGAGGGTGCGGGTGATTCCCGGCACCATCTGCACCTTGCTGACGATGAGGTCGCCGAGTTCGTCCACGGTCGGCGCTTCGCAGAGCAGCACCACGTCGTAGGGCCCGGTGACGGCGTCGACGCGGACAACCCCGGTAATCTTCGCGATCTGACCGGCCACGTCACGCGCTTGGCCGACCTCTGTCTGGATGAGTATGTACGCCTGTACCACGTTCGACCTCCCTCCGTCGCCGCCGGATGAGCGGCCTGAAGGGAGAAAATACCCTACCGACCAGGCCGGATTCCGATCGGCGGAGAAGGAGAAGCGGTGAGCGAACGCGGCAACGGCGTCGTGGGGCTGGGTGAGTTCGGTCTGATCGACCGGGTTACCGCTCGGTTGTCCTACGGACCGACCGTCCTGCTCGGCCCCGGGGACGACGCGGCGGTGGTGGCCGCCGCGGATGCCCGGGTTGTCGCCTCCACCGATGTGCTGGTGGAGGGGCGGCATTTCCGCCGGGACTGGTCCGGAGCGCAGGACATCGGCCACCGGGCAGCAGCGGCGAACCTCGCCGACATCGCGGCGATGGGTGCGCGACCGACCGCCCTGCTGGTCGCCCTCTGCATGCCACCGGAGCTGTCGCCCGGGTGGGCGGAGGAACTGGCCGACGGCCTGGCCGCGGAGGCCGCCATCGTGGGGGCCAGCGTGGTGGGCGGGGACATGTCGGCGAGTCCCACCCTGACCATCGCGGTGACCGCACTCGGTGATCTCGGCGGCCAAGCGCCGGTGACCCGGGCCGGGGCCCAGCCCGGTGACGTCCTGGCGCTCGCCGGCCGGACCGGGTACGCGGCAGCCGGCCTCACCGTCCTGTCCCGAGGCTTCCGGACCCCGCGGCTGCTGGTCGAGGCGTACCGACGACCGGAGGTGCCGTACCCGGCCGGACCGGCCGCGGCCGCCGCCGGTGCGACCGCAATGATCGATGCTTCGGATGGGCTCCTCGCCGATCTGGGGCATGTGGCCCAGGCGAGCGGGGTGGCGGTGGACGTGCGGCGGGACGCCTTCGCGGTGCCCCGGCAGATGCGCGACGCGGCCCAGGCGCTCGGCGTCGATCCGTACACCTGGCTGTTGACCGGCGGGGACGATCACGCCCTCGCGGCGACCTTCCCCCCGACGGCGGTGTTGCCGGCAGGTTGGCAGCCAATCGGTGCGGTCACCGCTGGCTCCGGGGTGACCGTTGATCAGCGGCAGTGGGAGGGCTCCGCCGGCTGGGACCACTTTCGGTAGGCGCACCGGACGGTCGTACCCTGCACTGGTGCAGAACCTGCAGATCCACCTCACCCGATTCGACTCGCCGACGGCACAGCGGCTGATCACGGCGGCCCTCGCCGAGCTGGGCGAGCGATACGGCGGCAGCGGCGACGATACCCCGGTGGACGCGGCCGAGTTCGAGCCGCCCGCCGGGACCTTCCTCGTCGCCGAGCTCGATGGCGAGTCCGTGGCCTGTGGCGGCTGGCGCAGCCACGACGGGTCGGTCGAGACAGCCGAGCTGAAGCGGATGTATGTGGCACCGCAGGTCCGGGGGCGGGGCGTGGCCCGAGCCATCCTGGCGGCGGTGGAACAGTCCGCGCGCGAGCAGGGCCGGCAGCGGATCGTCCTGGAGTGCGGCGATCGGCAACCCGAGGCGCTCGCGCTGTACCGTTCATCCGGCTACGCGCGGATCCCGAACTTTGGCTTCTACCAGGATGCCCCGGGCTGCGTCTCGTTCGGCCGGGCCCTCTGACGCCACGCTCTGCTTTGCGGGCGTCCCGCTCTGCTTTGCGGGCGTCCCGCTCCGGCTCCGCTCGGCCGGCGGCCGGCCCACCAACGCAAAACCGGCGGACCCTGACGGGTCCGCCGGTGCGGTCTGGCTGGGGTTACCGCGTCAGGCGCGGGTGACCTTGCCGGCCTTGATGCAGGACGTGCAGGCCTTCAGCTTCTTGGTGGTGCCACCACCGGCCGGGGTGCGCACAGACTGGATGTTCGGATTCCAGCGGCGGTTGGTCCGCCGGTGCGAGTGGGACACGTTGTGGCCGAAGCCCGGCCCCTTGCCACAGACGTCGCACACGCTAGCCACGGGATACTCCTGGGATTGATCCGTTCATGAGGTCGTCACCAGGCGCTGCCCGGGCAACCCGGCCAGGTTACCCGATGCCTGCTCGCGGTGCCCAACCCCCCTGCCCCGCCCCGGCCCTGCGCACCCCCGTCCCCTCCGCCTCGCCCCGGTGCGCACCGCCCCGGCCCCGCGCGGACTCGTTCCGGGTTGCGCTGACACGCCCGGCGCGCGCCGCCGGGCCAGACGCGGGTCAGAGCGCGCCAGTAGGCTACTCACCGTGCTGGACACCCTCGATGCCGCCGCGGTCCGCCGTTGGTGCGCGGGTGGGCTGGTCGCGTTGAAGCGCCACCAGGGTGAGATCGACCACCTCAATGTCTACCCGGTGCCCGACGGTGATACCGGCACCAACCTGGTCCTCACCCTCACCTCGGCGCAGCAGGCGTTGGCGATGGAGCTGGACAAGCTGCCCGACGACGGGCCCACCCCGCACGGGCAGGCGCTCCGGCTGATGGCCCGGGGTGCGCTGCTCGGCGCCCGGGGCAACTCGGGAGTGATCCTGGCGCAGATCCTGCGCGGCTTCGCGGACGCGCTGGCCGCGGTCCCGGTGGTGCGGGGCCGGGCGCTGGCCGTCGCCCTGCGCGCCGCCGCCACCGCCGCCTACGCCGCCGTCGCCGCTCCGGTCGAGGGGACGCTGCTCAGCGTGGCCGCCGCCGCGGCGCGCGCCGCCGAGCGGGCCGGCCGGGACGAGTTGGGCACCGTGGCCCGGGCCGCGGCCGACGAGGCCGCCCAAGCCCTCGGCCGAACACCCCAGCAGCTACCGGCCCTGGCCCGCGCCAGGGTGGTTGACGCCGGTGGGCGGGGCCTCTGTCTGCTACTCGACGCCCTGGTCGAGGTGGTCACCGGGGAGCGTCCGGCGCGTCCGGAGCTCACCGACCGCTCACCCCACCCGCCGGCCGACGATCCCCGCGAGCGCAGCGGGCCAACGTACGGCTACGAGGTGCAGTACCTGCTCGACGCCGAACCGGCGGCGGTGGCCCGGCTGCGCGAGGAGCTCGGCGCTCTGGGCGACTCGCTGGCGGTCGTCGGCGACGGCGCGGTCGCCGGCGGCACCTGGAACGTGCACGTGCACGTGGACGATGTCGGCGCGGCGATCGAGGCGGGAGTGGTCGCTGGTCGTCCGCACCGGATTGTGGTGACCCGCTTCGCCGACCTGCCCCAGCCGCTCGCGTCGCCGGGGCTCGAGCCGGAACCGGACCGCCGGGCGGCGGTGGTGGTGGCCACCGGGGATGGCATCGTCGAGCTCTGCGCCGCGGCGGAGGCGACGGTGCTGGAGGGCGTCTTCTCCACCGATGAGCTGTTGACCGCCGTCCGCGCCACTGGCGCGGCCCACGTCGTGGTGCTGCCCAACGACCCGGACACCCGGGCGATGGCGAACGACGTGGCCCGAGCGGCGTACGAACTCGGCGTCAGGGTCAGCGTGGTCCCGACCCGGTCGCCGGTGCAGGCCCTCGCCGCGCTCGCCGTCCGGGACCCGGGTCGGCGCTTCGAGGACGACGTGATCGCGATGGCCGAGGCCGCCGGTGCCTGCCGGTACGCGGAGGTCTGCTACGCCAGCCGGGCGGCCCTGACCGTCGCCGGTCCCTGCCGGCCGGGGGACGTGCTCGCCCTGGTTGACGGCGAGGTACACCTCATCGGGGCGGACCTGCTCGACACCTGCACCGCCGTGGTCGACCGGATGCTCGGCGGCGGTGGCGAGCTGGTGACCCTGCTGGTCGGGGCGGATGCCCCCGCCGGCCTGACCGAGGCGGTCCGCGAGCACGTGGTCCGCTCCTGGCCGTTCGTCGAGGTGCAGGTGTACCTGGGCGGGCAGCCGCACCACCCGCTCCTGGTGGGGGTCGAATGACCTCCGACCAGGCCACCGTCGACACTCCGTTGGGCAAGCTGATCGGGGCGAAGACGGCGAAGGCGCTCGCCACCCACCTCGACCTGCACACCGCGGGTGACCTGCTCTACCACGTCCCCCGCCGGTACGACGAGCGCGGCGAGCACACCGACATCCGGTCGCTGGATGTCGGCGAGCAGGTCACCGTCCTGGCCCAGGTGCAGCGCACCGCCGTGCGTCCGATGCGCCAGCGCCGCGGAAATCTGCTGGAGGTGACGGTCGGCGACGGTTCGGGGGGTGCGCTGACCCTGACCTTCTTCGGCAACCAGGTCTGGCGCGAGCGGGATCTACGCCCGGGCCGGTGGGGGCTGTTCGCCGGCAAGGTCACCGAGTTTCGGGGCCGCCGGCAGCTCAACGGCCCGGAGTACGTGCTCCTCGGCGACGGTGCTGAGGGCGAGGTGGCGGCCAGCGAGGAGGTCGAGGAGTTCGCGGGCGCGCTGATTCCGGTCTACCCGGCCGCCGCGGCGGTGCCGACGTGGGTGATCGCCCGGTGCGTGCGGGTCGTACTGGACACTGTCGACCCACCGGCGGACCCGGTACCGGCTACCGTGCGGAGCGTTCGTCACCTGGTCGGCCTCGGCACCGCCCTGCGCGAGGTGCACCGGCCGGCCAGTAAGGAGGCGCTCTACCGGGCCCGCCGCCGGCTCAAGTGGGACGAGGCCTTCGCGGTGCAGCTCACCCTGGTGCGACGCAAGCGGCAGGCCGCCGACCGTCCAGCCCGACCACGACCCGGAGTGGACGGTGGCCTGCGGGACGCCTTCGACGCCCGCCTGCCGTACCAGCTGACGGCCGGCCAGCGGGAGGTCGGCACCGAGATCGCCACCGACCTGACCACCGCCCACCCGATGCACCGGCTGCTCCAGGGCGAGGTCGGTTCCGGCAAGACGGTGGTCGCGCTGCGCGCGATGCTGCAGGTGGTGGACGCCGGTGGGCAGGCCGCGCTGCTGGCCCCGACCGAGGTGCTCGCCGCCCAGCACCACCGCGGCATCCTCGACCTGCTCGGGTCGCTGGGGCGGGCGGGCGAGCTGGACGCCGCCGAGCACGCCACCCGGGTGGAGCTGGTCACGGGGTCGCTGGGTGCCGCGGCCCGCCGCCGGGCTTTGGGCGAGGTGCGCAGCGGCGCCGCCGGCATTGTGCTGGGCACGCACGCCCTGCTGTACGAGGGCGTCGACTTCGCCGACCTCGGGCTGGTGGTGGTGGACGAGCAGCACCGCTTCGGCGTCGAGCAGCGGGACGCGCTGCGGGCGAAGGCGGACCAGCCACCACACGTACTGGTCATGACGGCCACCCCGATTCCCCGTACGGTGGCCATGACCGTCTACGGAGACCTGGAGGTCTCCACCCTGTCGCAGCTGCCGCGGGGGCGCTCGCCGATCGCGTCGCATGTGGTTCCGGCCGCGGAGAAGCCGGCTTTCCTGGACCGGGCGTGGCGCCGGCTGCGGGAGGAGGTCGCCGCCGGCCACCAGGCGTACGTGGTCTGCCCGCGCATCGGCGATGGCCCGGCCGTCGACGAGGAGGCGGTGCCGGCGGACGACACCGCGCGTCGGCCACCGCTCGCGGTGACCGAGGTGGCGCCGCTGCTCGCCGAGGGGCCGCTGCACGGGCTGCGGATCGGGGTGCTGCACGGCCGGCTTCCCGCGGAGGAGAAGGACGCGGTGATGCGTTCCTTCGCCGCTGGTGATCTCGATGTGCTGGTGGCCACCACCGTGGTCGAGGTCGGAGTGGATGTGCCGAACGCCACCGTGATGATCGTGCTGGACGCCGACCGGTTCGGGGTGTCCCAGCTGCATCAGCTGCGCGGTCGGGTCGGCCGGGGCTCCGCGGCGGGGCTCTGTCTGCTGGTGACCGAGGCGCTGGAGGGCAGTCCGGCGCGGGAGCGGTTGGACGCGGTGGGGTCGACAACGGATGGTTTCAAGCTCGCCGAGCTCGATCTGGAGCAGCGCCGTGAGGGCGATGTGCTCGGCGCCACCCAGTCCGGTCGCCGCTCGCATCTGCGGCTGCTGTCGCTGCTGCGGGACGCGGATCTGATCCGCGACGCCCGGACCGAGGCGATCAACCTGGTCGAGGAGGATTCGGAGCTGGTGCGCCATCCGGCGTTGGCGGCGTCGGTGGCGGCCCTGGTGGACGCGGACCGCGCCGAGTACCTGGAGAAGGGGTAGCCGCGCCAGCGGCGGCGGCGCAGACCAGAGCGGGATTGGTCCGGTATGGCCCTCCGGCGGATCGGGTCCGGCCGGGCAGGCCCGCGCGGATCTGGTCCGGACAACGGCGAAGGGCGGGCCGACCAGCTGGTCGGCCCGCCCTCAGCGGTCAGTAACCCTCAGCTCAGGCGGTGAACCGGAGCTTGCGACGACGGGCCATGACGAACAGGCCGCCACCGATGGCCAGCAGTACGGCGGCGCCGGCGGCGATGCCGCCAGCCGCGGCACCGGTCACTGGCAGGCCCGGGTCGCCGCCGCCCGCACCGGGGGTGCAGTCCTCGGGCTTCTCCCAGGCGATCGGCTCGGGGTTCTCGATGCCCTCGCCGCTCGGCGTGACGGTCAGGCCCTCCTCGGCCGGGAAGGACACGGTGCCGCTCATGCCCGGCTCGACGGTCAGCGTCTGCGGCTCACCCTTGTTCGGGGTGAAGGTCGCGGTGACGGTCTTGCCGTCCTCGGGGTTGTTGATCTCGAAGATCAGCTCGTCGCAGGTGGACTTGAAGGCGCCGGTCGGCTCGCCCGGCTTGACGCAGTCGTCGGCCGGCTTCGGCGTACCCTGGAAGAGCGGCTCTTTGCTGCCCTCGACGGCCACCGTGATCGTGGTCGCGTGCTCCGCGGGAACCTGCACCGTGGTGCTCTTGCCGGGCTTGACCTTCACCTTCTCGACGAAGTCGTCGCCGCCCTTGACGGTGAACTTCGCCGGCGCGGTCGCGTCGTCGGCGTTGTTGAGCGTGACGTGGGCGATGCCCTCGCAGTCAGCCTGGATGCTCGCCGAGGGGTTGGGGACCGTGGGAGCCGGCGGCTCGGGGTTCGTCGGAGTCGGAGTCGGCTTCGGCGCCTCGCAGGTGCCGCAGAACTTGACCGTGGCCGGGCGCAGCCGGCGCTCCTTGAAACCGTTGTCCCATTCGACCCGGACCGCCAGCGACGCCTTGGTGACGTTGCGGTCCGCCCGCAAGGTGGCGGTCAGCGTGTCGTTGACGGAGTGCCGGTAGTCGTCGGTGACGGCGAGTTCGGGGATGGTGACCGCGGTGGCTTTCCCGCCGACGTAGGTCTTGGCAACGACCTCGACCAGCTTGTACTTCTCGACGTCCTTCGGGGTGCTTGCGCTCTCGATGTTCCAGGTGACAACCCACTCGCCGGTGGCGGGGTCGCACTTGGCTGTGCCCGTGACGCTGCTGTGGTGGGCGCTGGCGGGGGTGGCGATGAGTGCTACCCCGGTGAGGCCGAGCAGCGCGCCAGCGGCGATGACGCCGGCACGCCGGAATAGGGCATGGAGACGGTTCACGTCTGCTCCTGATTGAGGGATCGGACGACGTGCCGGGCGGGCGGGAGATAGCGGCGACGTTGGCGTGGACCGCGGGCTCACGGCGCTCGCCTGGGCACAGGCTGCGCTCGCCAGAGCGGGCGCACGAATGGTGACTGTACTGGCTTTTGATCAAACTCGGGGGTCGAGATGAGAGGGCTCACATGATGTTGTTGATTCGTGATCATTGATCGGCGGACGGTTGCCGGGTGATGACTATCCGATGTGTGCGGACGAGTAACCTCAGCCCGGTTCGGCCCGGACGCGCTCGGCCGGGCGCAGGTGACGTAGCGTCGCAGCATGACCAGGAGCAGGCGTTGACGCGCATCGTGGCGGGCGCGCTCGGTGGACGTCGCATCGCCACCCCGCCGGGCGCTGGCACGCGGCCCACCTCTGACCGGGTCCGGGAGGCGCTGTTCAGCGCCGTTGCGGCGGCCGTCGATCTGGAGGGGGCCCGGTTCGCCGACCTCTACGCCGGGTCCGGGGCGGTGGGGCTGGAGGCGCTCTCCCGGGGCGCCGCGCACGTGCTGTTGGTGGAGTCGAACCCGCGGGCCGCCCGGACCATCCGGGAGAACATGGCCGCGCTGCGGGCCGGTCCGGCTGCCCGCCTGGTCACCGGGAAGGTCGCCACCGTGCTCGCCGCCGGCCCCGATGGGGGCCCGTATGACGTGATCTTCGCCGATCCGCCCTACCCGGTGTCGGACGAGGAGGTCTCGGCCATGCTCGCCGCGCTCGCCGGGAACGGGTGGTTGGCGCCCGAGGCCCTCGTCGTGGTGGAGCGGTCGAGTCGCAGCGGCCCGGTCGGCTGGGTGCCAGGTGTCACCGGTGAGCGCAGCCGGCGGTACGGCGAGACCATTCTTTGGTACGGTCGCCGATCATGAGGCGTGCGGTCTGTCCCGGCTCGTTCGACCCGGTCACCAACGGTCATCTCGACATCATCGGCCGAGCCAGTCGGCTCTTCGATGAAGTGATCGTCGGAGTGCTGATCAACCAGTCGAAGACCGGTCTGTTCACCGTTGACGAGCGCATCGACATGCTCCGCGAGGTGATCTCGTCGTACGACAATGTTCGGGTGGAGTCGTTCCGCGGCCTGTTGGTGGACTTCTGTCACGCCCAGCGGGCCAGTGTTCTGATCAAAGGGCTCCGGGCGGTCAGTGACTTCGACTACGAGTTGCAGATGGCCCAGATGAACGTCGGCCTGGCCGGCGTCGAGACGCTCTTCATGCCGACCAACCCGCTCTACTCGTTCCTCTCCTCGAGTCTGGTCAAGGATGTGGCGAAGTGGGGTGGTGACATCTCCGCCCACGTGCCGGAGGTGGTCCGCGGCGCCCTGCTGGCCCGCCTCGACCCACCGTCGCGTCGCTGACCCACAGTCGGTGTCCCGGTTTCGTCGTTGGTGTCTCGCTTCCCAGGTCGGTGTCTCGTTCCGGTCCGCCGCCGTCGACCCCTCCCGGCGACGCGCCGGGAGGGGGCATGATGCACCGGTGGACGGCACAGCGCATCATGTGTGGGGGCGCCGAATCCGGGTTCAACCCGCATCATTGAGATCGGCCGACGAACAACAGGAGTGAGGTACCGGTGGACCCGCTCGATCGAATCGACGAACTGATCACCATGGTGGAGCAGGCCCGCTCCGTGCCCATGTCCCGCAACAACTGCATGTTCGACCGGGGCGAGATGGTCGCTGTCCTCGACGAAATGCGTGCCGAGTTGCCCGCGGACCTGCGTCGGGCCGCCGCGTTGCTGGATGAGCGAGACAAGATCATGGAGGCCGGAAAGCGGGAGGCCGACCGGATCATCGCCGAGGGGGAGACGGAACACGCCCGACTCGTGTCGGTGAACGAGATCACCGTCTCGGCCGAGCACGAGGGGGCGCGGATCGTCGCCGAGGCGCGGGCCGAGGCGCAGCGGCTCCGGGACGAGGTGGACGACTACGTCGACACCGCGCTGGCCAACTTCGAGCAGTTCCTCACCCGAGCCCTCGCCTCGATCGAACGGGGTCGGGACAAGATGCACGCGCTCCGGGAGATCGGTACGTTCAGCGGAGAAGAGGCCGAGCGGCCATTGAACTTCTAGGGCCGGCGGCCAGGAAACCGCGGGTCGAACCGTGCCGAACGGGCGCGGTGTGCCGCTGCCGTGGGGTGGAAACGCCCCCGGTTCGACCCTGCGGCGACCACCCAGGTAATCTCGGGTGTCGGCCCTCCTACCGGCCGGAGTCTAACTATGCCCAAGCACACGTCTGCACCACTCGACCCCAGGTCGCCGCTGGTCCTCGACACGAGGGACCTGCCGCGTCGACCTGGCGCGTTGCGTACGGTCCGGCGGGTGGCGGCGGCACCGGCGGACCTCGGCGTGGAGTTGATCGGCGTGCCGGCGGGTGCTGATCTCGACCTCGACCTGAGGTTGGAGTCGGTGTCCGAGGGGGTGCTCGTCTCCGGGACCATCAGTGTTCCCATCAAGGGCGAGTGCAGCCGCTGCCTGCGCGAGATCGACGACGTCGTGGCCGTCCCGGTCCAGGAGCTGTACGCGTACGAGAACAGCACCACGGACATGACGGCCGGCGAGGACGAGGTGGGCCGGATGCAGGGCGATCTGATCGACCTGGAGCCGGTGCTGCGGGACGCGGTGGTGTTGACGCTGCCGACCAACCCGCTCTGCCGGGAGGACTGCCCAGGCCTCTGCCCCGACTGCGGGGTGGGCTGGGCCGAGCTGCCGGCCGATCACAGCCACCAGCAGGTCGACCCGCGTTGGGCGGCCCTGTCGCAACTGACCCGTAAAGAGGAGTAAGAACCGTGGCCGTCCCCAAGCGCAAGATGTCGCGCAGCAACACCCGGTCCCGTCGGGCGCAGTGGAAGACCGCGGCGGTTGCGACCGTGGCCTGCCCGCAGTGCAAGTCCGCCAAGCTGCCGCACGCCGCCTGCTCCGTCTGCGGCACCTACAACGGCCGCCAGGTCCTTGAGGTCTGACCTGGACGACGAGTGACGCCCCCGACCTCTGGTCGGGCGGCGCGTGCGCCCCGGCGCTCGCCCGATGCCCCGGCTCCCATCGCCACCGGCTGGCCCGTTCCGGTCGAGGTCCCGGTGGAGCCGGGCATCGTGCGGATCGCCGTCGACCTCCTCGGCGGGGACGATGCTCCCGCCGTCGTGGTTGACGGCGTTCTGCGGGCCGTCCGCGCCGACCCCGATCTACACGTCCTGCTCGTCGGCCCGCCCGAGGCCGTCGGCGAGCTGACCGCCACCCTCGATCCGGCGCAACGCGTCCGGATCGAGGTGTTCCCCGCTGAGCGGGGAGATCCCACCACGGCCCGAGCCGACTCCACTGTTGGCGCCGCGGTGGACGCCGTCCGCGACGGCGCCGCCGACGCGCTCGTCTCCGCTGGTTCGACCGGTGCCACCGTCACCGCTGCCGCCCTCGGGCTTGGCCGCTGGCCCCACGTCCGGCAACCGGCTCTGGCCGCCACCCTGCCCGGGGTCAACGGCCCGGTGGTCCTCCTGGATGTCGGCGGCTCGTTGGAGCCCCGTCCGGCTACCCTCGCCCGGCACGCGGCGCTCGGTGCCGCGTACGCCGTGGTTACGCACGCGCTCGAGTCGCCGCGGGTCGGGCTGCTCTCGATCGGCACCGAGCCCGGCAAGGGCGACCGTGCGCGGCGCCTGGCCGATCCCACCCTCGCCGCCGTGCCGCTGCCGTGCGCCGCTCGCTACGTCGGCCTGGTCGAGGGGTACGACGTCGCGTCCGGCGCGCGCGCCGATGTGGTGGTCACTGATGGATTCACCGGTAACGTGCTGCTCAAGGCGATCGAGGGCGCGTACGCGTTGACCGGTGGCCCACCGGCTGGCGGCCGGGCTCCCCGGGCCGCGGCCCTGCTCGGCGTCGCCGGCACGGTGGTGGTGTGCCATGGTGCTGCCCACGGAGGGGACATCGCCTCGGGTATCGCGTTGGCCGCCCACCTGGCCCGGCGTGAGGCCACCGACCAGGTCCGTGCGCTTCTCACCGATCTCGGCACGGAAGCTCCCACGGACCGCTACGACCGCATCACCGACACCGAGGTACGCACATCATGAGCATCGACAAGCGTCGGCGACCGGCCGTCGGACACCTGGAGGCGGCGTTCGGCGTGGCCCTGGACCCGGAGTTGCTGGAGCGGGCGTTGACCCACCGCTCGTACGCGTACGAGAACGGCGGTCTGCCCACCAACGAGCGGCTGGAGTTTCTCGGCGACTCCGTGCTCGGCGTGGTGATCACGACCGCGTTGTTCCACAACCACCCGGACCTGCCCGAGGGGCAGCTGGCAAAGCTGCGCGCCAGCGTGGTCAACATGCGGGCCCTCGCCGAGGTGGCCCGCGGCCTGGGACCCACCGGCCTCGGCCCGTACCTGCTGCTCGGCAAGGGGGAGGAGAGCACCGGCGGGCGGGACAAGGCGAGCATCCTCGCCGACACGCTGGAGGCGCTGCTCGGTGCGATCTATCTCGAGAGCGGCCTGGAGACCGTGGCGAGCGTCATCCACCGGCTCTTCGACCCGCTGATGGCCGAGTCGGCCGGGCGCGGCGCGGCGTTGGACTGGAAGACCAGCCTGCAGGAGCTGACCGCCGCGCAGGGGTTGGGCGTCCCGGAGTACCGAATCGAGGGCACCGGGCCGGACCACCTGAAGACCTTCACCGCCTGGGTGGTGGTGGCGGGCCGGCGGTACGGCGGCGCGGAGGGGCGGAGCAAGAAGGAAGCCGAGCAGCGGGCCGCCGAAGCGGCCTGGCGGACGCTGACCGAGCAGGCGGAGCAGGAGCCGGCCAGCGCCGGCAGCGGGGCGGCCGGCAGTGCCTGAGCTGCCGGAGGTTGAGACCGTCCGGCAGGGGCTGGCGCAGTGGGTGACCGGCCGGCGGATCGCCGAGGTGCGGGTGCTGCACCCGCGGGCGGTACGCCGACACCCGGCGGGTGCCGCCCACTTCGCTGACGTGCTCGTCGGGACGACGGTCCGGGACGTGCGGCGGCGCGGAAAGTACCTGTGGCTACCGCTGGACAGTGGCGATGCGGTGATCGGGCACCTCGGCATGTCGGGGCAGCTGCTCCTGCAGCCCGCTGGGGCGCCGGACGAAACCCACCTGCGGGTCCGGTTCCGGTTCGCGGATGACGGACCCGAGTTGCGCTTCGTCGACCAGCGAACGTTCGGCGGGTTGTCGGTCAGCGCCGGGGGCGCGGAACTACCCACGGAGATCGCGCACATCGCCCGGGACCCGCTGGACCCGGAGTTCTCCGACGACACCTTCGTCGCGGCGTTACGCCGCCGCCGCTCCGAGATCAAGCGGGCTCTGCTGGACCAGACGCTGCTCTCCGGCGTGGGCAACATCTATGCCGACGAGGCGCTCTGGCGGGCTCAGGTGCACGGCGCCCGGCCCGCCGACGGGCTGACCGGCCCGGCCGCACTGCGCCTACTCGGGCACGTCCGGGACGTGCTCGGCGAGGCGATCAAGGAGGGCGGGACGAGCTTCGACGCCCTGTACGTCAACGTCAACGGCGAGAGTGGTTACTTCGACCGGGCGCTGAACGTATACGGGCGGGCGGACCAGCCGTGCCGGCGGTGCGGTGCGTCGGTGCGCCGTGAGGCGTTCATGAACCGCTCGTCGTTCAGCTGTCCGCGCTGCCAGCCGCGGCCGCGTGGGTCGGCATCGTGAACGCCGCGCCATCGCGGCTGCCTCCCCGGCCGCCGCGCGGCTGAACCGAAAGCGCCCGGTTGAGGTACGCCGTTCGGCGTTGCTCAACCGGGCACCCAGGTGGGATGGGGCGGACGACTCTCTCCGGGTAGCTACACCTTGGCGAAGACCTGCGTCCAGTACGGCCCGTTGCTGGTCGCGATGCCGACCCCGATTTTGGTGTAGGAGCAGTTCAGGATGTTCGCCCGGTGGCCGGAGCTGTTCATCCAGGCCTTCATCACCGCAGCCGGCGACTGCTGGTTCCAGGCGACGTTCTCCCCCGCGGCGACATTCGTGTAGCCGACAGCACTGAGCCGGTGGCCGAGGCCCTTGCCGTCGCTGCCGGTGTGACTCATGTTCTGGTGATCGGCCTGGTCCTGGCTGTGTCGCTGGGCGGCGGTCATCAGCTTGTCGTCGATGCTCAGCGCCTTGCAGCCGGCTTTCTCGCGCTCAACGTTGACCAGGCGAACCACCTCGGCGGCGTCTTTGCTGACGTCGCCGGTGGCGGGCTTGGTAGTGCTGGGGGGCGCGGTGGTACGGGCCGGGGCGGGCTGGGAGGTGGCGGTGGAGCGCGACGCCGCCGGGCTCGGCTTGCGACTGGGGGAGACCGACGGCGACGGCGTGGGCGACGTCGTGGACGGTGTGGCGCTGGGGCTGGCGGAGGTCGGTGATGCGTCGGGGAATCCACCCTCCGCGGTCGGGTTTGTCGCCACGATGTCGTCGGTGGCCGAGGTGGGGCTGGCCGTACCGCCACCCGAGAGGGCGACGGCGCCCACCCCGAGGCTCACCACCAGTGTGGCTGCCGCGGCGGCTCCGCCGATGAGCAGCGGTCGCCGGTTCCGCCGGCCGGGCCGATCCTCGCCGGCCGGCAGGTGACCGGTTGGTGTAGCGGCTTCCACGACGGGCGGCATGCTGCTCGTCGGTTCGTCGGCGTACCAGCCGGTCGGCTTCGGGGGCGGCCACTGGCCGGTGGGTTCGGGCTGCCCGGCGGGGGTGGCCGCGTCGTGCCAGCTACCGGTGGGTTCGTCCTGCCGGCCCGCGAACCGTTGGTCGCGCCGGTCGCTCGACCGGTCGGGCTGCCAGCTCTGGGTGGGCTCTCCGTGCTGCCGGTTCGGGGTGGCTTCCCAGCCCTGCGTGGGCTGCTCGTGGTAGGGGTCACCGGAGCGTCCGTGGTGCGGGTGCTCCGCGGCTCCCCAGCCCCGGGCGGGCTCCGAGTCGGGCTGCCAGCGCGCGGTCGGCTGCTGCTGGTCCCACCCGTTGGCGGGCTGGTCCCACTGGCCGGCGGGCCGGTTCCATCGTTCGGTGGGCTGTTCCCAGCCGCCGGAGGGGTGGTCCGGCTCGTCACCGAACAGGTACGCGGAGCGTGGCTCCGGGCGGTCCGTCGGCCACGCTGGTTGGTCGGCCGGCGGTTCTGGTTGCCGACGACTACCGTCCGGGTTCCTCGGGTCGTTCCAGCCGTACACGACGGTCGCCTCCACGGGTTGAGGTGCGGGCCGGGGCGACGCTACGTCGCGGCCGCTGCCTGCGGCAACGTGGCTAAGAAAGAGTTAAGGCGAACCAGACTCGCGGGGTGGGGAGTTGGCGGAAGTAGTGCGTACAGTTGGGTGGTCCGGACAGCGCATGTCCGCGCCGAGAGGCAGCCCCCGTTAGGTGGACAGGTCGACGTGGAGATGGTCACGGCCTGTAGCAACTTGACGAAGGAGGGGGTGTCAGCTCAATATGTAGGTGTCGCCAGTCGCGCCCGGTCATGCCCAGAATTTGCTGGATTTGACAGTCGCGTACTAACTGGGCGCGCGTTGGCCGGCTATTCCGGCAGCGCATATCAAGGAGTCAACATGGCGAAGGCCCTGTACGGCCACGTAGGTGCGGCGCCCGATCGGCGTCTGCTCGACGAGGTCACCCGACTGCGTGCCACGGTTCAGGCACTTGAGTTCGAGATCACGCGGTTGCGTGCCGAGAACGATCGGCTCGCGGCAGCGGCGGCCGAGGCGGATGACCTACTCCGTCTCGCTGAGCCCGCGCTGACCTGAACCACCAGGTCCGCACTGGTCCGCAGTCCGGAAAAAACCGAATCGCACCAGGCAAGAAGCGCGCCGACACGACCGTGCCGGCGCGCGGTTCTGTGTACCCCCGGCACCCGGTGCGCATCGCCATCCGGGTACGTCGGCACCTGTGCCTCCCGTCACCTGTGCCTCCCGTCACCTGTGCGGTCCGGCAGCTGATTCGGTGCCGGGGACGTCGAATCAAGGCCCCGAGTCACCGCGCGTCCCGCTCGGCTCGGGCGGGAAAACCTGAATCGGAGCTGCCCGGCGGTGGCGCCGCAGGCGGGTCGCGTGCGCGGTGGCTGCCGACTGCGGGTTAGTCTGCGGGTTCACCAGGTCCGCGCGGCCGGGCGACGGTACGGCGGCCACCGGACGAGGATCGAGAAGGTGTATCTCAAGAGCCTGACGGTCAAGGGCTTCAAGTCCTTCGCCTCAGCGACGACACTGAAGCTGGAGCCGGGCATCACCTGCGTGGTGGGTCCGAACGGCTCCGGCAAGTCGAACGTTGTCGACGCTATCGCCTGGGTCCTCGGCGAGCAGGGCGCGAAGGCACTGCGGGGCGGCAAGATGGAAGATGTCATCTTCGCCGGCACCGCCGGGCGGGCACCGCTGGGCCGGGCCGAGGTGACCCTCACCATCGACAACACCGACGGCGCGCTGCCCATCGAGTACACCGAGGTTTCGATCACCCGCCGGATGTTCCGCTCCGGCGAGAGCGAGTATGAGATCAACGGCGACTCCTGTCGGTTGCTCGACATTCAGGAGCTGCTCAGCGACTCCGGCATCGGCCGGGAGATGCACATCATCGTCGGGCAGGGTCGGCTCGACGGCATGCTGCATGCCAAGCCGGAAGACCGGCGGGCCTTCATCGAGGAGGCGGCCGGCGTCCTCAAACACCGTAAGCGCAAGGAGAAGGCGCTGCGGAAGCTCGACGCGATGCAGACCAACCTCAACCGGCTCACCGACCTCACCGCCGAACTGCGCCGCCAGCTCAAGCCACTCGGCCGGCAGGCCGAGGTGGCCCGCCGGGCCGCGGTTATCCAGGCGAACCTGCGGGACTCCCGGCTCCGACTGCTCGCCGACGACCTCGCCACCCTGCGCAGCACCCTGGCCAAGGAGATCGCGGATGAGACCGCGCTGCGCGAGCGGCGCGAGCGAACCGAGGCCGAGCATGCCGAGGTGCAGGCCCGCCTCGGCGAGCTGGAGGCGGCGCTCGCCGAGGACGCCCCGCTGCTCGCCGCCGCCCAGGACACCTGGTACCGGCTCTCCGCCCTGCAGGAGCGATTCCGGTCCATGGAGCAGCTGGCCCGGGAGCGGCGGCGCCACCTGAGTGCCACGCCGGACGATGAGCGGCCGGGGCGTGACCCGGACCAGCTGGAGGCGGAGGCGGAGCACGTCCGCGAGCAGGAGGAGGAGCTCCGCGCGGCACTCACCGACGACCAGGTCCGGCTGGCCGAGGCGGTGGAGCACCGCCAGGAGCTGGAGCGGCAGCTCGCCGCCGCCGAGCGGGCACTGGTGACGGCGGCGAAGGCCATCGCCGACCGGCGGGAGGGGCTGGCCCGGCTGGCGGGGCAGGTCAACTCCGCCCGCGCCCGTACGGCCACCGCCGGTGAGGAGATCGAGCGCCTCAGCACCGCGTACGCCGACGCTTCGGCCCGGGCGGAGCGGGCCCAGGCCGAGCTGGACGCCGTGGCGGAGCAGTCCACCGAGGCCGATCGGGACAACGCCGGCCTGGACGCCCGCCACGCCGAGGCGGTCGCCGCCCAGGAGCAGGCGCAGGCGGGGGTCCGGTCGTGCAGCGACGCCGAGCGATCCGCGGAGAAGGAAACCGCCACCTGGAAGGCCCGCGAGGAGGCGCTCGCCCTGGGCCTGCGCCGAAAGGATGGCGCGGGCGCCCTGCTGGCTCGCGCGGGTGAGGTGCCGGGGCTGCTCGGCGGCCTCTCCGGGCTGCTCACCGTCGCGCCCGGGCACGAATCCGCGCTCGCGGCCGCGTTGGATGGGCTCGCCGACGCCGTCGTGGTCAGCGGTGTGGACGAGGCGGCCGAAGCGATCCGGCTACTGAAGATCTCCGACGCTGGTCGCGCTGGTCTGCTGGTGGGCAGCCCGGCCGGCCCCGGCATGACCGGCCCGGCCGACGCGCTGCGCCCCAAGCTGCCGGACCGGGCCCAGTGGGCGCCGGACCTCGTGGAGTGTGACCCGCAGATCCGTCCGGCGGTACACCGGGCACTGCGGGATGTCGTCCTCGTCCCCGACCTCGCCACCGCCGCCGAGGTCATCGGCGACAACTCCGAGCTGCGGGCGGTGACCCCGGAGGGGGACGTGCTCGGGGCCTACGCCGCCGCCGGCGGGTCGGCCAAGGCGCCGAGCTTCATCGAGGTGCAGGCCGCCGTGGAGGAGGCGCGGACCCGTCGCGTCGCCGCCGAGGAGACCGCCGCGCAGCTGCGCGAGCAGCTGGTGCAGGCCCGGGCCGAGGTGGCGGTGGCGAAGGAGGCGGTGCAGCAGGCCGCCGCCGCGAAGCGGGAGGCTGAGGGGCACCGCAACGCCGCCGCTCGCCGCCTCGCCGAACTGGGGGCCGCGGCCCGCTCGGCGCAGGCCGAGACCGAACGCCTCGGTGCGGCCCGCTCCCGCGCCGTCGAGGCCCGCGAGCGGGACCTCACCAGCCTGGCCGAGCTGGCCGAGCGGCTGCGGCTGGCCGAGGCGGCGCCGGTGGACGTCGAACCCTCCACCGAGGAGCGCGACGAGCTCGCCGCGGCCCTCCCCCGATCCCGGCAGAACGAGATGGAGGTACGGCTGGCGGTGCGTACCGCCGAGGAGCGGGTCTCCTCGATCGCCGGCCGGGCCGACTCGCTACGCCGGCAGGCCACGGCGGAGCGGGCCGCCCGGGAGCGGGCGGCGGCACGGCGGGCGGTACGTACCCGGGGCGCCGCGGTCGCCGGGGCGGTGGCCGCCGGAGCGCACACGGCGCTGGCCCGGCTCGAGGTCTCCATCGGCCAGGCGGCGCAGCAGCGGGATGCCGTGGCCAGCCAGCGCGCGGCCCGGGAGGCCGAGCTCGCCGAGGTGCGCGGCGCCGCGAAGCGGCTCGGGGCGGAGCTGGAGCGGCTGACCGGCCAGGTGCATCGGGACGAGGTCGCCCGCGCCGAGCAACGGCTGCGGATCGAGCAGCTGGAGGCGAAGGCGGCCGAGGACTTCGGCCTGGACCTGGCGACCCTGATCGCCGAGTACGGTCCGGACCAGCCGGTTCCGCCGACCGACGCCGAGGTGGCCGCCGCGGAACGGGACGGCCAGCCGGTGCCCGAGCCGGTCGGGTACGAGCGGGCGGTGCAGGAGAAGCGCGCCGCCAAGGCGGAGCGGGAGTTGACCCTGCTCGGTAAGGTCAATCCCCTCGCGCTGGAGGAGTTCGCGGCGCTGGAGGAGCGGTACAAGTTCCTGACCGAGCAGCTGGAGGACCTGAAGGCCACCCGGCGGGACCTGTTGACCGTGGTCAAGGATGTGGACGACCGGATCCTGGCGGTCTTCGCCAGCGCCTTCGCCGACACCGCCCGGGAGTTTGAACAGGTCTTCGGCGTGCTCTTCCCCGGCGGCGCGGGGCGGCTGGTCCTCACCGATCCGGACGACCTGCTCACCACCGGCATCGAGGTGGAGGCCCGCCCGCCGAGTAAAAAGATCAAACGGTTGTCGCTGCTCTCCGGCGGGGAGCGGTCGCTGACCGCGGTGGCGATGCTGGTGGCGATCTTCCGGGCCCGACCGAGCCCCTTCTACATCATGGACGAGGTGGAGGCGGCGCTCGATGACGTGAACCTGGGCCGGCTGCTCACGCTGCTCACGCAGCTGCGGGAGAAGAGCCAGCTGATCGTCATCACGCACCAGAAGCGGACGATGGAGGTCGCGGACGCGCTCTACGGCGTGACCATGCGAAACGGGGTTACCCAGGTAATCAGCCAGCGGCTCGACCGAGCCGGGGGCGGGCAGGAGGATAGCGAGTGAGTCGGGAACGGGCGACGGCGTTGTTGGTGGACTTCGATGGGGTGCTGCGCCGCTGGGACCCGGCGGTCGCCGCCGGCGTCGAGCGGGCGTACGGGCTCACCGAGGGTGTCCTCGACGAGATCGCGATGTCCTGGGGGTTGCTCCAGCCGGTACTGACCGGCCGGGTGAGCCACGCCGAGTGGATGGCCAGCGTGGCCGCGGCGCTGACCCCGTCGGTGGGGGAGCAGCAGGCGCAGGCGGCGGTGAACGAGTGGCAGCGCTACCGGGGCGAGGTCGACCCGCAGGTGCTGACGTTCGTCCGGGAGGTACGGGCCTCCGGGGTCCCGGTCGGGCTCGCCACGAACGCCACCGACGTACTCGATGCCGACCTTGCCGCCCTCGGGCTCGAGGGTGAGCTGGATGTCGTGGTCAACTCGTCGGTCGTCGGCACGCACAAGCCGGCGAAGGAGTACTTCGAGGCGGCCTGCGAGGCGCTGCGTACCTCGCCGTCGCGGGTGCTGCTCGTTGACGACAACGACCGGGTGGTCGCGGGGGCCCGGGTGGCCGGCCTGTCGGCGCACCGCTGGAGCGGCCCCGGCGACCTGCGATACCTGCGGGCCGCCCTGGCCCCGGCCGGCTGACGATCAGTCTCCGGTGACGCCGTCGAGGCGTTCCCGGATCAGGTCGGCGTGGCCGTTGTGCCGGGCGTACTCCTCGATCATGTGGAGGTAGACCCAGCGCAGGCTGTGCTGGTAGCTGCTGCCGTCCCGCCGGCGCATCGTGAACTCCTCGTCGAGGTCGCGCCCGGCGGCGGCGGCGTCGGCGGCCGCGATCTCGGCCCGGAAGGCCGCGAAATCCGCCTCCGGGTCGGCGGTCTCCACCCGGAACTCCGCGTCCGGATCGGCGGTGAAGTCGAACAGGTCGGGCAGGTCCTGCCCGGCGAAGCGCTGCCGGAACCACGCCCGCTCGACGTAGGTCAGGTGCCGAACCAGGCCGAGGAGGGAGAGCGGGGACGGTGCGATGCTCGCGGTGCGTAGCTGGTCGGCGGTCAGGCCCGCGCACTTGTGCAGCAGGGTGTCCCGGTGGTAGTCGAGCCAGCCGGTTAGCAGGGCGCGTTCCGCGCCGAGGTCGGGCTCGTGCCGGCGGTCGATCTCAGGTGCTTTCCAGATCATGCCCGTATCCTCGCGCAGCGGGTCCGGGACGAGCGCACTACCCCGGCGAGGGCCCCTGCCGGCGCGACTGGACCGGACCGGCGCCGTCCGGCGAGCCGGGACCGCCTTCGGTGTTGGCCGGTATCAGCCGCTGGTGAGCTGGTGGCGCATCACCTCCTGCAGCCCACCCGCGCTGGTGGTGCCCGCGATTGTCACCTCGGCCGTCCGCCCGTCGTGTCGCAGGGTGCCGATGGCGTTGCCGAAGTACGGGCCGGCCAGCTTCGTCCAGCGCAGCGCCGGCCGGCCGGTCCCGGCGGTGCGGGACAGCGCTCGGGCGGCCATGGCCAGGGCGGGTGACCAGCCCAGCCGTAGCGGTAGGCGCATCGCGTCCGGCACCTGGTTGTGCAGCGGGGAGCAGGTGAGCTGGTGTACGGGGGTGACCACCGCGGGATCGGCGAACCGGGCCCGGGCCACGTACGAGTGGTGCACGTCGCCGCTGAGGACACTGATCGACGCCGGCTCACCCGGCTGCCCCGGCTCGCGGCGCGGCCGGGTCGCTTCGTCCGATGCGCCGCCACCGATGCGGGCGAAGAGGGCGCCGAGCGCGTCGAAGGAGCGCCGGAACGCCGCCCAGTGCTCGAGGTCGACAGCGCGGCGCAGCTTCTCCGCCGCGTCGGCCACCCAGTGCCGGTGCGAGTCGGCGAGCACCTCGTTCCACGCCTCCACGTGGTGGATGCCGGGCGGCAGCAGCCAGGGCAGGGACGAGCCCACGACCAGGTGGTCGTAGCTGCCGTGGGCCTGGTCGACCAGCCAGGACCACTCGCCCGGCGGTAGCATCGCCCGCCGACCCGGCTCCAGCACCCGGCCGCACCGGTTGTCGAGCATGACCAGGCGGGTCCGGCCGACATCGAGCGCGAAGCTCCACCGGTACCGCACCGCCCGCCACCGGTGGGGGGCGGGCGCGAGGTCGGATTCCCGGTCGACCTGGTGACCGAATTCGCGGAGCGTGTCGGTGGCGTCCTCGGCCGCGGTCACCTTCGCGTAGAGCGGGTCGGCCGCGATCTCCGCCGGGGCGAGGTTGCCGAGGTGCTGGTAGACCCAGTAGGAGGCGAGCCCGCTGCTGATGCGTTCGCCCCACCAGGGCTGGGCGCGGGCGTGGGCGCGCCAGGCGGCGGAGGTGTTCCAGTCATCCACGACCTCGTGGTCGTCGAAGATCATGACGCTCGGCACGGTGGAGAGCAGCCAGCGGGTCTCCGGGGCGCACCACGACTCCAGGTAGAGCTTGGTGTACTCGTCGAAGCTGACCACCTGGTCCACCGGCGAGCCCACCGGCCGCCGACGCCGCCGCCGCAGCAGCCGTCGTACGGTCGGTGAGGTCTCGTCGGCATACACCTGGTCACCGAGGAGCACCAGCAGGTCGGGCAGGTCCGCCGGGTCGCCGGTGGCGGCCAGCCCGCGGGCGTACGCGTCGAGCGCGTCCGGGGGCAGTTCGCGGCCGGTGGCGTGCTGGGTGGCTTCCCGGCACGAGCCGAACACCAGGCGTACCGGCTGGTCCTGGTCGTCGGCGGCCCGGGTACGGATGACGCTGGGCCGGTACGGGCCGGGCAGTGGCCAGACCGGCTCCCCGTCGAGCAGTACCTCGTAGCTGCTGGCGGTGTCGGGGGTCAGCCCGGAGACCACGACGAGGGCGTAGTGGTGTTGGTAGGCGGAGAAGGTGGGTGCGGTGCCGGTGGCGCCGTCGGCGGTACGGACGGTGACGGTCGCCGGGGCGCTGGTCTCCACCCAGATGGTGGCCTGCATGCCGACCACCCGGCGGAGCAGCGGGCCGACGAGCAGGTCTGCGGCGGGCATGGTGGTCCTCCCGATGAGCGTGTCGTCCCTGCTGCCCGGCCGGCGGGCGTAGCAGTGGGTGCGGATGAGCCTATTGCCCGCCGGTTTCCGGTGGGGGTGCGGTGGTGCAGACGCGGTCGCCCGCGTCTGACAGGATTTCGGGCATGACGGATTACCTCCTCATCGCACTCGCCCTGCTCGGCGTGCTGATTCTCGGCACCGTCGGGCTGGTGGCACCGAAGCTGCGTCGCCGTCGGGAGCCCCCGTTGCCGACGACGGAGGTGGAGACCCGCGCCGAGGAGGACCTTGCCGGACCGCCGGTCGAGGCGGTCGAGGCGGAGCCGCCCGCCGGGATCCTGGTCGAGCCGCCGCCAGCTCCCCCGGTGCAGGTGCCGGAGGTCCCGGTGGAGGTCCCGGAGCCGACCGCCGGCCGGTTGGTTCGGCTTCGCTCCCGGCTGTCCCGCTCGCAGAGCGTGTTCGGCAAGGGGCTGTTGGGCCTGCTCAGCCGGGACCGTCTCGACGAGGAGACCTGGGAGGAGATCGAGGACAGCCTGATCACCGCGGACGTCGGCATCGACTCCACCCGGGAGATTGTTGACCGGCTCCGCGAGCGGACCCGGGTGCTCGGTACCCGTACCGTCGCCGAGCTGCGTGCGCTGCTCGCCGCCGAGCTGGTCAACGCCCTCGACCCGGAGCTGGACCGCGCCCTGCACACGGCGCCGAAGGACGGCGTGCCGGCGGTGCTGTTGGTGGTGGGGGTCAACGGGGCTGGGAAGACCACCACCTGTGGCAAGGTCGCTCGGGTGCTGGTGGCGGATGGCCGGAGTGTGATCCTTGGCGCGGCCGACACGTTCCGCGCCGCCGCCGCGGACCAGCTGGAGACCTGGGCCGGCCGGGTCGGGGCGGAGACCGTCCGGGGTCCGGAGGGGGCAGATCCGGCCAGCGTCGCCTTTGACGCGGTCAAACGCGGGATCGAGACCGGGGTGGACACGGTGTTGGTCGACACCGCCGGCCGGCTGCAGAACAAGGTCGGCCTGATGGACGAGCTGGGCAAGGTCAAGCGGGTGGTGGAGAAGCATGGCCCGATCGACGAGACGCTGCTGATCCTCGACGCCACCACCGGCCAGAACGGTTTGGAGCAGGCGCGGGTCTTCACCGAGGCGGTCGACGTGACCGGCGTCGCGCTCACCAAGCTCGACGGCACCGCCAAGGGCGGCATCGTGATCTCCGTGCAGCGCAAGCTGGGCATCCCGGTGAAGCTGGTCGGTCTCGGCGAGGGGAAGGACGATCTGGCTCCGTTCGACCCCGCGCAGTTCGTGGACGCGTTGCTGGGCGCCGAGGCCGGGTCGGACGCGTAACGCCACGGTGATGACCAACGATCGCGCTCACCCCGGGTGGCGCGACCCGCGTCGCCCGACCTCCCGCCTCGGGCGGCCCTATGTGCTGGCCCAGGAGATCCCGCTGCGCGGCGGCAATGTGAGCACGGTGGTCCGGGTCGGGGACACGGTCCGGCGCAACGCCGGCCCGTGGACCCCGTCGGTGCACGCCCTGCTGCGGCACCTGGAACACGTGGGCTTCACCGGCGCGCCCCGGGCTCTGGGGATGGATGAGCGTAACCGTGAGGTGCTGTCGTACCTGGAGGGGGAGTGCGGGGAGTACCCGCTGGCCCCGCACTGGGTCACCGACGAGGCGCTGGTGACGGTCGCCACGATGCTGCGGATGTTTCACGACGCGCAGTATGGCTTCGTTCTGCCGGAAGGGGCGGTGTGGCGTTCCTTCGGGCCGTCGCCGGAGAACGAGGTGATCTGCCATCACGACGCCGCACCGCACAACGTGATCTGGCGCCCGGACGGCACCCTCGGAATGATCGATTTTGATCTCGCCTCGCCGGGCTCCCGCATCTACGACGTCGCCTACGCGGCGTGGACCTGGGTGCCGGTCTTCGCCGACCGGGACTCGATCACCCTCGGGTGGCAGCGTCCGGACCGGCCACGGCGGCTGCGGCTCTTCGCCGACGCGTACGGGCTCATCCCGCGCGACCGGCATCGGCTGGTCCGTACCATCCGCAAGCGGATCGTCGACCACGTGGAGGGTATCCGGCGGATGGCCGCTGCCGGTGACCCGGCTTTCGTGCGGATCGTCAACCGTGGGCACCTCCGTCGCCCGCTGCGGGACCTGCGCCTGCTCGACTACGAGCAGCACCTCCTTGAGGACGCGCTTCGGGCTCCGGGGTAGTCGTGCCGGTGAGCACCTGCTAGTTCATATGGGGAGTTTTTTCGTATTCATGTTTATTTGGGCTTGATGTCGGTTTTGCTCGGTGGTGGCTGCTACTGCCTGCCTGGTAGCCGAGGAACGCCAACCGGGCTACCCGGACGGTGCGTTCCTCGTCCATGACGGGGGAAGGGACACCGAAACGACATGAACCATCAGCACCGCACCCATGCACCTGCTCGCCCCGACCGGGGTCGGGCGAGATCACGATGGTGGGCCTTCGGGCTCGCCGGTGTGACCGGCCTGGCCCTCACCGCCACCATTGGCGTCGCCGCCTCCGCTGCTGGCGCGGACGGGCGCCCTGGTGCCACCAAGGGAGACCACCCGACGGGCATCCCCGTTCCCTGCGACGCGGACAAACTGATCGCCGCGATCACCCTCGCCAACGCCCGCGGCGGTGCTGTCCTCGACCTCGCCAAGGACTGCACCTATCTGCTCACCGCCGAACTCGACGATGCCGGCCTCCCCACCATCACCACCCCGATCACCCTCAACGGCGGAAAACACACCATCATCAAACGCGCCGCCGCGGTCGACCCGTTCCGAATTCTCGCCGTGGACGTCGGTGGTGACCTCACCCTCAAACACCTCACCGTTACCGGCGGGCAGACTGACGGAGGCGACGGTGGTGGCCTCCTGGTGAACGCGGGCGGCCGCGCCACCCTCAAGCATGTCGGGGTCGTGAGCAACGTGTCCGACCAGAACGGTGGAGGTGTGGCCAACAGCGGAACCGTTGTTGTCGAACACTCCAGCATCAGCCGCAACATCGCGGCCGTGAATGGTGGTGGTGTCTACACCACGGGTCAGCTCACCGTCAGGTCCTCACGGGTGGACAAGAATACGGCCAGCAATGCGGCTGGTATTGGAAGCGCCCCCGGCGCTGCGATCCGCATTGAACACAGCTCCATCACGGGAAACCAGGCCGAGAACAGTATCGGAGGCATGCAACTGGAGGGGGTCGGCTACGTCGCCGATTCGAAGATTGCGGACAACACCGCCGGCGAGACGGGGGGCGTCGCGGTATTCGGTCAGACCACGATGCGCCGTGTCGGCATCATCAACAACACCGCGACCGATTTCACCGCGGGCGGGCTCTTCGTTGCACCGGGGCTTCCGGTGTCCCCCGTGGCGGTCCTCGAGGACAGCCGGATCGAGGGCAACACCGCTGCCACCGACGGTGGGGGAATCCTCAACGCTGGGCAGGTGGTACTACGGCGGACGTCAGTCGCCGGCAACCAGGCGGGTGAGGAGGGCGGTGGAATCTTCAACTCCGCCACCGGTATGGCCACCCTGTTCACCTCCAAGGTCGTCAAGAACATCGCTGTCACCGACGGCGGCGGTATCTTCAACGAGGTGGGTGGAACGGTGAACCTGAACACCGCCACCGGCACCATCGTGGCGAAGAACCGGCCGAACAACTGCGTCAACGTACCCGGCTGTTCCGGGTAGCGGGCCGGAGGCGTCGGATCCACCAGGGGCCCCGTTCCCGCCGGTTTTCCGGCGGGAACGGGGCCCCTGATGTGCTGGGTCAACAAGGCAGGGGTCCCGCGTGGGCCCGGCCCTGGGGTGTACCGGGCCGGCGATCGGCTGGTCGCGGCATCCTCCGTTCGGTTGGTCGAGGCCCGCTTCACACATACGAAACAAGTCGTCATCGATTGGAAATCGACGGGTGACGTTGCAGGAAACAGGGAACGAGCAGGCTTCGGAGGACCGGTGGACGGGCAGTGCTGCCGCGGAAGCCGTCAGGGAGGGAACTTCACCTTAGGAGGCCAGCGTGCCCGAAGCACCGACCATCGACACCGGCAACACCGCGTGGTTGTTGGTGTCGAGCGCGATCGTGTTGCTCATGACGCCCGGACTGGCGCTTTTCTACGGCGGCCTGAACCGGGCCAAGGGCGTCCTCAATATGATTATGATGAGCTTTTCCGCGATCGGGCTCGTCAGCATTCTCTGGTTGTTCTACGGCTTCTCCGCCGCCTTCGGCACGGACCGGGGTGGGGTCATCGGCGACCTCGGCCAGTATCTCGGCACCAAGACCTTCATGGCGGAGACCGACCTGTGGGGTGAGACCGGCATCCCGCTCTACGTCTTCATGGCGTTCCAGATGATGTTCGCGGTCATCACGGTTGCCCTGATCAGCGGTGCGATCTCCGACCGGGCCAAGTTCTCCGGCTGGCTGTTGTTCGTCGTCGGCTGGGCGAGTCTGGTCTACTTCCCGGTCGCCCACTGGGTCTGGGGTGGCGGATTCATCGGTGCGGAGCTCGGTGCGCTCGACTTCGCCGGTGGGACCGCGGTGCACATCAACGCCGGGGCGGCGGCACTGGCCCTGGTGCTGGTGCTGGGCCGGCGGCTCGGCTGGCCCCGGGAGACGATGAAGCCGCACAACGTCCCCATGGTCGCGCTCGGCGCCGGCCTGCTCTGGTTCGGCTGGTTCGGCTTCAACGCCGGCTCCGAGTTGACCGCGGACCTGACCACGGGCCTGGCCTTCGTCAACACCCAGGTGGCGACCGCCGCCGCCGTACTCGGCTGGTTGCTGGTGGAGAAGGCAAGGGACGGCCGGCCCACCCTGGTCGGCGCCTCCTCCGGCGCCATCGCCGGGCTGGTCGCGATCACCCCGGCCTGCGCCTTCATCACGCCGTGGGCCGCGGTGCTGCTCGGCCTGGTCGCCGGTGCGGCCTGTGCGTTGGCGGTGAGCCTGAAGTACCGGCTGGGCTTCGACGACTCGCTCGACGTCGTCGGCGTGCACTTCGTCGGTGGCTGGATCGGCTGCCTGTGGATCGGTCTCTTCGGCACGTCGTCGGTCAGCTCGTTGGTCAGCGACGAGGGCCTCTTCTACGGGGGCGGGGTGGCCCAACTGGGCGTCCAGGCGCTCAGCGCGTTGATCGTCACCGGCTACTCCTTCGCGGTGGCGTTCGTCCTCGCCCTCGTCCTGGAGAAGACGATCGGCTTCCGGGTCAGCAAGGAGGCCGAGGTCGAGGGGATCGACATCGCCGAGCACGCCGAGAGCGGCTACGACCTCTCGCCCGCCGCCGGCTCGGCCGGCGGCAGCGCGTTCGCGGCGGCGGGCCTGGCCGGTGGGAAGCCGGCCGAGGGGACCGGCACCGCGGAGCAGGTCGCGTCGGCGCCGTCGGCGGGCGGTCGGCGGTGAGCGGCGGGCCCGCCGTCGCGCAGGTCGCTGGTTAACGTTCCGGGAATGGAGGGGTTGGACATGAAGCTGGTGACCGCGGTCATCAAGCCGTACCAGCTGGACGCGGTGAAGGAGGCCCTGCACGCGCTCGGGGTGGCTGGCCTGACCGTGAGCGAGGTCCAGGGCTACGGCCGCCAGAAGGGGCACACCGAGGTGTATCGGGGTGCCGAGTACACGGTGGAGTTTCTGCCCAAGATCCGGGTGGAGGTACTCACCGACGAGCTGGATGTCGACAAGATCGTCGATGCCGTCGTCGCCGCCGCCCGGACCGGCAAGATCGGTGACGGCAAGGTGTGGGTCACCGCGGTCGAGGAGGTCGTCCGGGTCCGTACCGGTGAACGCGGCCTCGACGCCGTGTAGGCACCCCGGCGGCGGGAGGAGACATCGGTGACCTCGTTGAGCAAGAGGCGTACGGCCGGACCGGGCCTCCTGATCAACGAGGTCACCGGTGCTCCCGGCGGGATCGACGCCGCCGCGCGGGCTGCCCGGGCGGCCTCCATCGACGATTGGCTCACCGGGCTGCTGCCCCGGCCCGACGGGGTCGCACTGGTCGCGGTGGGTGGGCTCGGCCGTCGTCAGTGCGCCCCGTACGGGGACCTCGACCTGCTGCTGCTGCACGCCGACGTTCCTGAGGTGGACGAGCTGGCCGCCGGCATCTGGTATCCGGTCTGGGACGCCGGGCTGCGCCTCGACCACTCGGTACGAACCGTCCCCGAGGCCCTCGCGGTCGCCCAGGATGATGTCCGGGTGGCTCTCGGCCTGCTCGACGCCCGCCTCGTCGCGGGTGATGAGGCGCTGGCCGACCGGCTGGTTCGTTCGGCTGCCGACCACTGGCGACGGAGTGTGGTGCGCCGACTGCCGGGGCTGCGCGAGCTGACCGAGGCCCGGTGGGCGGCCCACGGGGAGCTGGCCTTCCTGCTCGAGGGGGACCTCAAGGAGGCCGCCGGTGGGCTTCGCGACGTGGGACTCCTCCGGGCGATCGCCCGTGCCGGCGTCACCACCGCGCTCCGGCCCGCCGTCCGCGCCGCCCACCTGCGGCTACTGGACACCCGCGACGCGCTGCACCTGCGGGCCGGCCGGCGGATGGACCGGCTGGTCGCCCCGGAACGCGACGGGGTCGCCGCCCTGCTCGGGCTGCGTGCGCCGCGAACCGACCCGGCGGCGGAGCCGGTGGACGAGGGGGACCTGCTGCTGCGCCGGGTCGCCAACGACGCCCGGACCGTCAGCCACGCCCTGGACGACGCCTTCCGGGCGGCCGGCCGGCTCCGTGCCCGGCGCCGCGGCGCCGACGGGCGACCGCTCCGTCGGCCGGTGGCCCGGGACGTGGTCGAGCACGACGGTGAACTGGTGCTCGCCCGCGCGGTGATCGGGGTACGCCCGGAGCCGAGCCTGTCCCTGCGGGTCGCCGCGGCGGCGGCGACCACCGGGCTGCCGATCGCGGCGGCCACCTGCGAGTGGCTGGCCGCCTACTGCCCGCCGCTGCCGACTCCCTGGCCGGTCGCGGCGCGTACCGCCCTGGTCACGCTCCTGGGTGCGGGGCCGGGGCTGGTGCCGGCGTGGGAGACGTGCGACCGGTACGGGCTGGTGGACGGCTGGCTGCCGGAGTGGACCCGGATCCGGAGCCTGCCACAGCACCACCCGGTGCACCGGTTCACCCTCGATCGGCACCTGGTGCAGACCGCGTACGAGGCCAGCCGGCGTACCCGGGAGGTGGACCGGCCGGACCTGCTGCTGCTTGGCGCCCTCCTGCACGACGTGGGCAAGGGGCTACCGGGTGACCACAGTCAGGTCGGCGCGCCGATCGCGGAGGTGGTCGCCGCCCGGGTCGGCCTGCCCGCGGCCGAGGTGGCGCTGATCGGGCGGCTGGTCCGGCTGCACCTGCTCCTGCCCGAGGTGGCGACCCGACGCGACCTCGCCGATCCGGTGACCGTCGCCGGGGTGGCGGCGAGGGTCGTCGACACCAGCACCCTGGAGCTGCTGCACGCCCTGGTCCGGGCCGACGCGGCGGCCACCGGCCCGGCCGCCTGGTCGCGCTGGAAGGAACGGCTCGTCGCCGATCTGGTGGCTCGGGTCCGTACCACCCTGGACACCGGTCGGTTACCGGAACCGCCGGTACCGGATCCGGCGTTGGTCGCCGGCCCGCTGCCGGTGGTCCGCCTGACCGGGGACGAGGTGGCGGTGGCGGCGGCCCACCGGCGTGGCCTGCTCACGACGGTGGCCGGTTGCCTGGCCCGGCACCGGCTCGACGTGATCTCCGCGGATGCCTCGACGGTTTCCGGGCGGGCGTTGGTCGAGTTCCGGGTCCAACCCCGGTACGGCCTCGCGCCGGATCCGGTAGCGCTCGGCGCCGACCTGCGCCGGGCCGTGAGCGGTGACGGGTCGGTGGTCCAGCGGCTGCGGGAGCGGACCCCGCCCTCCAGTAGCACCAGCCGACGCACCAGCTCCGTCGCCGTCGGTGGCGCGGGGCCGGCACCCCAGGTGCGGTGGTACCGGGAGGCGGCCACCGACGCGGTGGTGTTGGAGCTGCGGGCGGCCGACGCCGCCGGTCTGCTCCACCGGGTCAGCGCGGCGCTGGACGAGGTGGGAGTGCAGCTACGGGCCGCGCGGATCTCCACCCTCGGTGCTGCGGCTGTGGACGCGTTCTACCTGGTCGGCGCCGGGCTGGACGTAGAGGACCAGGCTCGGATCTCGGCCGCTGTCCTGGCTGCGGCGCGATGAGGGGGCGAAGGCCGCCGGCCGGACGGCGGGTACGCGGGCGGCGTCGGGTGTGCCGGCCGGAAGCGGGTGGATCGCGGGCCGGATACCCTAGCGGTGGCTGGACAGCTCGTCCGGTCGTGCTCGTGCTCACCAGAACTCTGACAAACGGGATGTTCGCGTGTTTGACACCTTGAGTGACCGCCTGTCCGGGATCTTCACCAAGCTCCGCGGTAAGGGACGGCTCACCGACGCCGACATCGACGCCACCGCCCGCGAGATCCGCCTCGCGTTGCTGGAGGCGGACGTGGCGCTGCCGGTGGTCAAGGGCTTCATCGCGCGAGTCAAGGAGCGGGCGCGGGGCGCCGAGGTCTCCCAGGCGCTGAACCCGGCCCAGCAGATCGTCAAGATCGTCAACGAGGAGTTGGTCAACGTCCTCGGCGGCGAGGCGCGGCGGCTTCAGTTCGCCAAGCAGCCGCCGACTGTGATCATGCTCGCCGGTCTCCAGGGCTCCGGCAAGACCACGCTCGCCGGCAAGTTGGCCGGTTGGCTGCGCGGCCAGGGCCACCAGCCGCTGCTGGTCGCCGCCGACCTGCAGCGCCCCAACGCCGTCGGGCAGCTCCAGGTGCTCGGTGGTCGCGCCGGCGTCGAGGTGTACTCCCCGGAGCCCGGCAACGGCGTCGGCGACCCGGTGCAGGTGGCTCGCGCCTCGATCGAGCACGCACGTCGGGCTGCCCGGGACATCGTCATCGTGGACACGGCCGGCCGCCTCGGTATCGACGCCGAGATGATGCAGCAGGCCGCCGACATCCGGGACGCGGTCAACCCGGACGAGGTCATCTTCGTCATCGACGCCATGGTCGGCCAGGACGCGGTGCGCACCGCGGAGGCGTTCCGGGACGGCGTCGGCATCACCGGCGTGGTCCTCTCCAAGCTCGACGGTGACGCCCGTGGCGGTGCCGCGCTGTCGGTCCGGGAGGTCACCGGCCAGCCGATTCTCTTCGCCTCCACCGGTGAGAAGCTGGAGGACTTCGATGTCTTCCACCCGGACCGGATGGCCAGCCGGATCCTCGGCATGGGCGACGTTCTCACCCTGATCGAACAGGCCGAACAGGCCTTCGACATCGATCAGAAAGAGAAGATGACCGCCAAGCTGATGGGCGGTGAGAAGTTCACCCTGGAGGACTTCCTCGACCAGCTCATCGCGGTTCGGCGGATGGGTCCGATCGCCAACGTGCTGGCCATGATGCCCGGCATGGGGCAGATGAAGGACCAGCTCGCCGACGTGGACGACAAGCACTTCGACCGGGTCACCGCGATCATCCGGTCGATGACCCCGGCCGAGCGTACCAATCCGAAGATCATCAACGGCTCCCGCCGGGCCCGCATCGCCAACGGCTCCGGGGTCACCGTGATGGACGTCAACCAGCTACTCAACCGCTTCACCGACGCCCAGAAGATGATGAAGCAGATGGGCGGCATGATGGGCCTGCCCGGGGGCGGCCGAAAGGCGACCAAGTCGCCGAAGAACAAGCGCAAGGGCGGGAAGGGTGGCGGTCGGTCGCGGGCCGGCACGGGGGCGCGGGGCGGCTTCCCCGCTGGCATGCCGCAGCTGCCGCCCGGCCTGGGCCCCGACGACCTGGCGGGCCAGGGGCTCCCACCGGGATTCAAGCTCCCGAAGATCGACTTCAACAAGCTCGGCAAGGGGGATCAGCGCCCTCGATGACCGGGGTCGAAACGGGCAGGTCGGTGTCGATCGCGGCTGATCCGGCACCGGCCGCAGCCCGTCGGTGGTGGGCTGCCCGCGCGCCCCGGCGGGCGATCCGGTAGGACTGAGCGTATGGCTTTGCACGTGCGCGGTGTGCTCCTGCCCGAAGACGAGGTCCGGGACATCTGGCTGGTCGGTGACCGGGTGACCTTCGAGCCGGTGGCCGGCGCGGAGACCATCGCCGACGGTGGCTTTCTGCTCCCCGGCCTGACCGATGCGCACTGCCACCTCGGCATCGCCCGGGGCGGGGCGCCGATCACCTCGCTCGACCAGGCCCGCGAGTTGGCCCAGGTCAACCGCGATGCCGGGGTGCTCGCCATCCGGGACGCCGGCTCCCCGTACCCGTATCCGGAGCTCGACGACGCCCCGGACCTGCCGCGGCTGGCCCGGGCTGGCCGGCACGTCGCCCCACCGAAGCGCTACCTGCGCGGCGTCGGGGTGGAGGTCGGCGCGGCAGAGGTGGCCGCAACCGTCACCGCGCAGGCTGACGCCGGCAACGGCTGGGTCAAGCTGGTCGGCGACTGGATCGATCGTGGCGTCGGCGACCTCGCCCCGGCCTGGGACGCGGAGACCATGACCGCCGCGGTTCGGGCCGCGCACGCCGCCGGGGCCCGCGCCGCGGTGCACACCTTCTCCGAGTCCGCCGTGGAGATCATGGTGCGGGCCGGGGTCGACTCGGTGGAGCACGGCACGGGCCTGAGCCTGGACCTGATCGACGTGATGGCCCGGCAGGGCACCGCACTCGTACCCACCATGATCAACATACGAACCTTCGGCGGCATCGCGGATCAGGCGCGGGCGAAGTTCCCCAGCTACGCCGACCACATGCTCGCCCTGCGAGACCGCTTCCCCGAGGTGGTCCGCGCCGCCCACCAGGCCGGCGTGCCGATCTACGTCGGCACGGATGCCGGCGGTGGCATCGCGCACGGTCTGGCCGCCGAGGAGATGCTGCTGCTGCACGAGAAGGCCGGGATGCCCGCCGAGGCCGTCCTCGCCGCCGCCTCCTGGCAGGCCCGCGAGTGGCTCGGCTTCCCCGGCCTGGTCGAGGGGGGCCTGGCCGATCTGGTCGTCTACCCGCAGGACCCGCGGCGAGACCTCCGCGTCGTCCGGTCGCCCGCCCGGGTCGTCCTCCGCGGCCGGGTCCTGCAATGATCCACCCGGGTCGTCTGCCGCGGCCGGGTCCCGCGCTGATCCACCCGGGTTGGTCAGTTGCCCGGGGTGGAGCGGCCGCCCGCTGACGGCGACCGCCCCGGCGGCACATAGGATGTGCGGTCATGGCGCGCGTGCTCACTCCCCGTGCGGAGGACTTTCCCCGCTGGTACCAGGACCTGATCGCCAAGGCGAAGCTGGCCGACAACGGCCCGGTCCGGGGGACCATGGTGATCCGACCAGCCGGCTACGCCATCTGGGAGCGGATGCAGGCCGAGATGGACAACCGGATCAAGGCTGCCGGCGCGGAGAACGCGTACTTCCCGCTCTTCATCCCGGAGGGCCACCTCAAACGCGAAGCCGAGCACGTCGAGGGCTTCTCGCCGGAGCTGGCGGTGGTCACCCACGGTGGCGGCAAGCAGCTCGCCGAGCCGGTCGTGGTCCGCCCGACCAGCGAGACGGTCATCGGCGAGTTCATGGCCAAGTGGGTCGACTCGTACCGGGACCTGCCGTTGCTGCTCAACCAGTGGGCGAACGTGGTCCGCTGGGAGCTGCGCCCCCGCATCTTCCTGCGGACCAGCGAGTTCCTCTGGCAGGAGGGGCACACCGCGCACACGACCCGCGAGGACGCCCGCGCCTACGCGCGGCGGATTCTGCACGAGGCGTACGAGGACCTGCTGGTCAACGTCCTCGCCATCCCGGTGCAGGTCGGTCTCAAGACCGCCCGGGAGCGGTTCGCCGGTGCGACCGCCACCTACACCCTCGAGGGCATGATGGGCGACGGCAAGGCGCTCCAGCTGGGCACCAGCCACGAGCTGGGGCAGAACTTCGGCCGTGCCTTCGACATCAGCTACACCTCGGCGGAGGGGGGCCGGGAGTACGCCTGGACCACCTCGTGGGGCACCTCCACCCGGATGCTGGGTGGTCTGATCATGTGTCACGGTGACGACAACGGCCTGCGGGTGCCGCCGAAGCTCGCGCCGGTCCAGGCGTACGTCATGGTCGTCAAGGACGGCGAGGGGGTTGGCGAGGCCGCGACGCGGCTGCACGACGCGCTGCGGGATGCCGGCGTCCGGGCCGCTCTCGACGACCGGACCGACACTCCCTTCGGACGTCGTGCGGTCGACGCGGAGTTGCGCGGCTACCCGGTCCGCGTCGAGATCGGCCCCCGCGACCTGGCCGCGGGGAACGCGGTCGTGGTTCGGCGGACGGATGGCTCGAAGTCCCCGGTTC
>NZ_JABZED010000007.1:70768-135126 GCF_013416675.1 Salinispora sp. H7-4 | reverse complement strand
CGGTGGCCGACGTGGTCGGTGTGGTGCGCGCGGCGCTCGACGCCGACCAGCAGGCGCTGCACGATCAGGCGCTCGCCAGCCGGCAGGCGCGGACCCACGAGGTGGGGACGCTCACCGAGGCGATCGAGGCGGCGGCGACGGGCTGGGCCCGGGTGCCGTGGTCGGTGGTCGGCACCAGGGGCGAGGCGGAGGCGAACGCCCAGGGTGTGACCGTGCGGTGCCTGATCCGGGCCGATGGCTCGGTGCCGGACAGCGAGGACGAGCCGGACCTGGTCGCCATCCTGTCCCGGGCCTACTGAGCTGCGTCCGCGCGGGTCGGCAGCGTCACTGACCCGGGACCGTCACCCGGTCCGGCCTGAGCTGGCTCGGGCGCACAGGTGGGGCAGCTCGACAGCGAGCGGAGCGACCCCGCCGCGACCCGGGGAGTCATCGCCCCGCCATCGGCGTTCCGACCGCTCGTCGGTGAGGTGGGCTTGGCGTTTCGATCGCTCGTCGGTGGGCGGTAGGGTCGGCCAGGTGAGGTTCGAGCCTGGGCGGTTGGTGGTGCACCGCAACGTGCGGCGGGGGCGGATCGGTTGGGTTCGTCCGGCGCGCGTGGTCAGCGATGACGACCGGGGGCTGCTGCTCTGGATTCCCCGGGGCTCCGAGGTGGCCAGCGAGACCACCGACGCCGGACTTGGGATGCGGGCGATCCCGTTCGCCGAGTGGATCGTCTCTGCCTACCGACTGACGCCCGCGCGGTGGCAGGGGCCGCCCCTGCTGAAGTTCCTGCCGGTCGGGGCCGCGCACTCGGTCTGGTTCTTCCAGGACGAGCAAGGGCATTTCGCCCACTGGTACGTCAACCTCGAGGAGCACGGTGTCCGCTGGGACGACGGGGGGCTCGCCGGCGTTGACGTGGTGGACCAGGATCTTGACGTGTTGATCCACGCGGACCGCCGCTGGGCGTGGAAGGACGAGGACGAGTTCGCCGAGCGGCTCGACTTCCCGGCGCACTACTGGGTACCCGACCCGGACGCGGTCTGGGCCGAGGGGAAACGGGTGATCGCCCGGGCCGAGGCGGGTGACTTCCCGTTCGACGGCACCTGGTGTGACTTCGTGCCGCCGGCCGAGTGGGCGGCCCCGCTGGACCTGCCGCCCGGGTGGGACCGGCCGCCGGCACGCTGACGGCGCCCACCCGGCTGCCGGAACCGACAGCGCCCACCCGGCTGCCGGAACTGATGGCGCCCACCCGGTTGCCCGGAACCGGCCCCCGGAGCATGGCCGGCCCACCCGGACCGAATCAGTGTGCTCTTCGTCATAGGCGAACGGTGAGCCGGAGCCGGTCCGATGTGAGGCTCCTCGGTCCGATCTGGCAGAATGGCTGGCTGGTATCCGACGTGGGTCCGGCGCCCTCTACCCGGGCACCACGTCAGTCCACCCGAGCAGTCTCCGGCCCAACCCCACTGTGCCGGAGAGCGCGCTCACCCGTGCACCGCCCGTCCAGGGGCGGTGGAAATAACAGGAGCGAAAACACTGTGGCCGTAAAGATCCGGCTCCTGCGGATGGGCAAGATCCGCAACCCGCAGTACCGCATCGTCATCGCCGACTCGCGCACCAAGCGTGACGGCCGGGCGATCGAGTTCGTCGGGATCTACCAGCCGAAGCATGACCCTTCGGTGATCGAGGTCAAGTCGGACCGGGTGCAGTACTGGCTCTCCGTGGGCGCGCAGCCGAGCGAGGCGGTGCAGCGCCTGCTGGAGAAGACCGGCGACTGGCAGAAGTTCAAGGGCCTGCCGGCTCCCGAGCCGCTGAAGGTCGCCCCCGAGCGGGTCGACCGCAAGGCGGCCTACGAGGCTGAGGCGAAGGCCGCCGCCGGTCTGGCGGAGGCTCCGACCAAGCCGGCGAAGAAGGCCGCCAAGGCCGAGGCGGCGCCGAAGACCGACGAGGCGGCGCCGAAGACCGAGGAGCAGGCCGGTGCGGGCTCCGGCGAGCAGGGCTGACATGGCACTGCGTCCGGCGCTGGAGCATCTGGTCAAGGGCATCGTCGACAACCCCGACGATGTCCGCGTCCGGCTGGTCGACTCCCGGCGGGGCAAGCGGCTCGAAGTCCGCGTGCACCCGGAGGACCTCGGCACGGTGATCGGGCGGTCCGGACGGACCGCCAAGGCGCTGCGCCAGGTCATCGGTTCCATCGGTGGACGCGGCGTACGCGTCGACATCGTCGACTCGTACTGATGCTCGTCGTCGGCAGGATCGGCAAACCGCACGGGATCCGCGGTGAGGTGACCGTGGAGGTGCGGACCGACGAACCTGAGACGCGGTTCGCCCCGGGCTCGGTGCTGCGCACCGAGCCCGGGGCGAACGTGCCCGCCCATCCCGGCGCGTACCAGGTGCCGGATGAACTGACCGTCGAGGCGTCGCGGTGGCATCAGGGGCGGATGCTGCTGGTGGCCTTCGAGGGTGTGCTCGACCGCAACGTGGCCGAGGCGCTCCGCGGCACCCTCGTCGGGGTGGACCGCGCCGACGTGGCCCCGCCGACGGACCCGGAGGAGTTCCACGATCATCAACTGGTCGGCTTGGCCGTGGTCACCCCGGCTGGGGAACGGCTGGGTGAGATCGCCCGGATCGACCACGCCCCGGCCGCGGACCTGCTGGTGCTGCGCCGTCCCGGCCGCCGGGACGTGTTGATCCCCTTCGTCCGGGCGATCGTTCCCGAGGTCGATCTCGCCGACGGTCGCGTGGTCGTGGATCCGCCCGCCGGCCTGCTTGACCTCTGACCCCGGCGGTCCGCTCGCCCGCCCGGGCGGTTCCGGTGGCCCGGCCGTCCGGCCCGCACAGCTGTTGGAGCCCCCGCAATGCGCGTTGACGTCGTGTCGATCTTCCCGGAGTACTTCGCTCCGCTGGACCTGTCGCTGATTGGCAGGGCCCGGGCCAGTGGCACCCTCCAGCTCGCCGTGCACGACCTCCGTACCTGGACCCACGATGTGCACCGGACGGTCGACGACACCCCGTACGGCGGGGGGCCGGGGATGGTGATGCGGCCGGAGCCGTGGGGGGAGGCGCTGGACGCGCTCGCCCCGCCGGGAGGTAACCCGCCTCGGCTGCTGGTGCCCACGCCGGCCGGTGTCCCGTTCACCCAGGCGTTGGCCCACGAACTGGCCGCCGAGTCGCACCTCCTCTTCGCCTGTGGCCGGTACGAGGGGATTGACCAGCGGGTGCTCGAGCACGCCGCGAGCCGGATGCCGGTCACCGAGGTCTCCCTCGGCGACTATGTGCTCTTCGGCGGCGAGGTGGCGGTGCTGGTGATCCTGGAGGCGGTGACCCGGCTGTTGCCCGGGGTGCTGGGCAACGTTGGCTCGCTGGATGACGAGTCGCACGCCCACGGGCTGCTGGAGGCGCCGATGTACACCAAGCCGGCCGCCTGGCGGGGCCAGGAGGTGCCGGCGGTGCTTCGCTCCGGGGACCACGGGAAGATCGCCCGTTGGCGCCGGGATGAGGCCCTGGCGCGGACCCTCGCCCGACGACCCGACATGATCGCCACGCTGGCTCCGGAGTGCCTGGGCCCGCAGGACCGGGCGAGGTTGGAGCGGGCCGGGTTCCCGACCGCCCCCGGGGGTGTGGCAAAATAGGGGGTTGCCGCAGTCGACCGCGCCCGCGGGTGGCTGCGAGGACCCTCGACCGGGGCCGGTGAGTGCCGGCGGCCACCCGGGGGTCAGAATCACCCATTCGCGCATCGACTGACGATGCGCCGTGAGCCTCGCGAGGACGCAGCGATGAACATCCTGGACGCGCTTGACGCCCAGTCGAAGCGGACCGACGTTCCCGATTTCCGCGCCGGTGACACCGTCAAGGTGCACGCACGGGTCGTCGAGGGAAACCGGTCCCGGGTCCAGATCTTCCAGGGCGTCGTCATCCGTCGTCAGGGTGACGGTCTGCGGGAGACCTTCCTGGTCCGCAAGATCAGCTTTGGGGTGGGGGTCGAGCGCACCTACCCGATCAACAGCCCGGCCATCGACCGCATCGAGGTCGTGACCCGCGGTGATGTCCGGAGGGCCAAGCTCTACTACCTTCGCGAGCTGCGTGGCAAGAAGGCGAAGATCAAGGAGAAGCGGGAGAAGCAGCCGAGCTGAATCGTGCTGCACCACCCGTCCTGAGCTGCACGTATGGTGAACGAACCGGAGGGCACCACCCGGGACGTACCAGCGCAGCCGGACGCCCCCGCCCAGCGGCGGGGCAGGTGTCCACTGCCGCCCGGGGGCCTCGACCAGGCCCCCGGGCGGCAGTGTCGTTTCGGCGGACCGGGGAGGCGTGGTGCAGAGGCGCGATGAGGACGGCACGGTCGATCCACGCCGTCGTCGGGCCCGGCGACGCCGCCGCCCGTTGCCACTCTGGCAGGAGCTGCCGCTGCTGCTGACGGTCACCTTCTGCCTCGCGGTGCTGATCCGGACCTTCCTCCTTCAGGTGTTCTTCATCCCATCCGGCTCGATGACCGAGACGCTGCTCGTCGGGGACCGGGTGCTGGTCAACAAGGTCGTCTACGACGTACGGGACCCGGTGCGGGGCGAGGTGGTCGTCTTCCGCGGCCCCGAGCGGTGGGCTGACCGACTCGACGAGGAGCCCGACCCCGGATTCCTGCGCCGGCTCAGCGCCACCTTCGCTGATCTGGTGGGGGTCGGCGGCCCCGGCCAGCAGGACTTCATCAAGCGGGTGATCGGGCTGCCGGGCGACCGGGTGAGCTGCTGCGACGGGCAGGGGCGAGTGCTCGTCAACGGCGTCGCCATCAACGAGCCGTACGTGTGGCGCGACTCGCCGCTGGACCTCCCGCCGAATCCGGGGGAGTGCCGTGCGCGTCGCTTCGACGAGGTGATCGTCCCACCCGGGCAGCTCTTCGTGCTGGGTGACAACCGGCTGGTCTCCCAGGACGCCCGGTGTCAGGGCCCGGTGCCGATTGACAATGTGGTCGGACGGGCGGTCGGCGTCGTGTGGCCGTCGTCGCGGTGGGCTGCACTCTCCACTCCGGAGGTCTTCGGGAACGTTCCGGCGGCGGCGGGGTCCCCGACCAGCGCGCCACCGCCGGTGGCGCCGAGCCCTGACGGTGGCGCGTTGCTGCTCCTTCCACTCCCGGCCGCGTGGCTCAGTTCTCGCGCGTTCCGTCCGGTGCCGCCCAGCTCGGCAACGTAGGCTCCATTCCGTGATTGACGAGCAGACCGACAAGTCCCGCAACTCCTTCTGGAAGGAGCTGCCAATTCTCCTGGGCGTGGCGATTCTGGTCGCGGTGCTGGTACGTGCCTTTGTGCTGCAGACCTTCTTCATCCCGTCGCCGTCGATGGAGAACACCCTCCAGATCGATGATCGGGTGCTGGTCAACAAGTTGGTGTACGACTTTCGCTCGCCGAAACGCGGCGAGGTGGTCGTCTTCAAGGCGCCGATGTCCTGGAGCCCGGACGAGGAGGACTTCATCAAGCGGGTCATCGGCATCGGCGGCGACCACGTGGTCTGTTGCGACGAACAGGGGAGGATCACGATCAACGGGGTCGCCTTGGACGAGCCCTACCTGTACTCCGTCGGCGGCGAGCGGGATCAGCCCGCTGACCAGGACTTTGATATCACCGTCCCGCGAGGGCGGCTGTGGGTGATGGGCGACCACCGGTCGGCCTCGGGCGACTCGTTGCAGCATTGGCAGCAGTCGGGGGAGGACGTCCACCAGGCGACCGTCCCCGAGGATCGTCTCGTCGGCCGTGCCTTCACGATCTTCTGGCCGCTGGACCGGGCACGCTGGCTGAGCGTGCCCGAGCAGTACGGCCCCATTCCCCGGCCCGGAACCTGAGCCGGTGGGCCGGGTGGGCCCGGTAGGCGACGGCGAAGGCGTCTGGCAGGCTGGGATGGTGACCGTCGCCCACGCCCTTCGTCGCCCCACCCGGGTGCTGCTCGTCGGCGCGTCTGGCCATCTCCTGATCGTCGAGCCGTGGGTGCGCGCGGACAGGGGTGGGCCATGCTGACGCCGCCGCGTACCGTCGTCCGCCGCGATGGCGGGCTCTACGCGCTGGAGCGCGCCCTGCAACGACGCGGATTTCAGCAGGTGGCCGGCGCCGACGAGGCCGGTCGGGGCGCCTGCGCCGGCCCCCTGGTGGCCGCCGCCGCCATCCTGCCCCCGGGGCGGCGCGGGGAGATCGACGGACTCGCCGACTCCAAGCTGCTCACCCCGGCCAACCGGGAGCGGGTGTACGCCGATGTCGTCGCTCGGGCGTCGGCGTACGCCGTGGTGGTGATCCCGGCGGCGGAGGTGGACCTGCGCGGACTGCACGTGTGCAATCTGGCCGCGATGCGTCGTGCGCTGGCGTCACTTGCCACCCCGCCCGAGTACGTGCTGACCGACGGCTTCGGGGTGGACGGGCTGGACGTGCCCGGGTTGGCGGTCTGGAAGGGCGACCGGGTGGCGGCCTGTGTCGCGGCAGCCAGCGTGCTGGCCAAGGTCACCCGAGATCGGATCATGGTGGAGCTGGACCTGGAGTTCCCCGGTTACGGGTTTGCGGAGCACAAGGGTTACATCACCGCCGAGCACTCGGCTGCGCTGCGGGAACGTGGGCCATGCCCGGAACACCGGTTCTCGTACGTCAATGTTGCGACCGTCTCCGGCCGGCACGGGGCCCCGCCCCGGGCTCGGCGACCGCTGGTCGCCGCGGCCGACGAGGCGATGGAACGCGCTGGGGCGGTAGAGGGTACCGTCGGCGTGGCGTTGGGCGAGCGGCCCTGGGCTGCGGCGTTGGTGGGGAATGATGTGGCCATGGAAGGCGGGATGGGATGAGCGCGGAAGATCTCGAAAAGTACGAGACGGAGATGGAGCTGCAGCTCTACCGGGAGTACCGCGACATCGTCCGCCAGTTCTCCTACGTCGTGGAGACCGAGCGTCGGTTCTACCTGGCGAACCAGGTCGACCTGCACGTGCGTAACTCGGACGGTGAGGTCTACTTCGAGGTCGAGATGCATGACGCCTGGGTGTGGGACATGTACCGTCCTGCCCGATTCGTCAAGAATGTCCGTGTGATGACATTTAAAGATGTCAATGTGGAAGAGCTGGAGAAGCCGGATATCTCGCTGCCGGCCGACTCCGGGTTCGGCAACTGACCTCCGGACCTCGCTGACCCGTTTCCCCGGCGGGCCCAGCTCCTGCCGCCCTGATCGCACGCCACCTGAGAATTCACGCCGTCCTGACCGCCCGCCACCCCGGATCCCCTGGCCGGCCTTGTGTAGCAGATCGAAGCGCTCCCCGCACTCTTGTCCACAGTGTTGTGGCTATCCACAGGTGAGCTGGGGTGGGGGTAGCCGTCGACTGGCTGTCCGGGCAGGCTGCCGCCATGGAGCCGTCCCCGATCCTCGCCATCCTGCTCAGCGCCGGGCTGGTCACCACGCCCGCCGTGCCCGCGTCGCCGATGGCGGCGTCTAGCTCGCCGTTGGTGGGGCCCTCGTCGCCGATGGTGGGGTCCACGCCTGGGGGTGGTGCCGCGCCGACTGCGGCGGGCTCCCGATCGCCCGGGACGTTCCCGGCTTTCCAGTGGCCGCTGCCCGGGGAGCCACCGGTCGTGCGACGGTTCGATCCGCCACCGCAGCCCTGGTTGCCCGGCCACCGCGGCGTTGACCTGGCAGCCACCGCAGGCGCACCAGTGTTGGCGGCGGGCGATGGCGTGGTCACCTTCGCCGGTGCCGTGGCTGGCCGCCCGGTGCTCACCGTGATCCACGCCGCCGGCCTACGGACCACCTATGAGCCGGTGCACTCCGATGTCGAGGTTGGCACGCTGGTCCTGGCCGGAGTGCCGATCGGCCGGCTGCGGGCCGGGCACCCGGGCTGCCGAGCTGCGGCCTGCCTGCACTGGGGTCTCCGCCGAGGAGGCACCTACCTGGACCCGTTGGCGCTGCTCGGTCGGGGGCCGGTGCGGCTGCTGCCACTCGACGGTGCGCTTCGGTAGCGGGTACCCCGACCAGTTAGCCCGGCAGCTGGATACTTCAGGAGTTATTAACCGTTTTGGTAGGTAAGCAAGTTTTGGTAATTATTGAACCTTATTGGAGTATAGCCATGCAGTGAAAGCCGGAAGTCCCTTAATAATTAGTTACTCTTGATTTAAGTAGATCTTACAACGCGTCGTTAATAGGAACATTATTGCCTGTTTTGAACTGTCTATCCTCACTCTTTGTAGTTGTTCTTGCGCTTTGGGGAGAGATGCTTTAAGGTCCTCTCCGCAAACGTGAAGATCATGCGGGGAGGGTCTGTGGCGCGTCGGATGACGGCCGCCGTTCGTTCGTGCCTGGCAGTGAGTGTCGCCGTGTTGACGGTGGCCGGGTTGGCGAGCGTGTCGGGCGAACCAGCGGAGTTCCTGGCTGCGGGACCGGATGGCGTGACAGGTGGCGTGGAGAGTCGGTCCGACGAGGCGGTCTCCCTGCGGGCTGCCCGCGAGAGCGGCGAGCCGGTGCAGGTGAAGAGTCTGACCTCGGAGACAACCGAGGTGTACGCACTGCCGACCGGTCAGTTCCGGGCGGACATCGCCGCCGGCATCCAACGCTTCCGCCGGGACGGGAAGTGGGTCCCAGTGGACCTCACACTGCAGGCGGGGCCGAACGGCTCGGTGCGGCCCGTGGCCCATCCAAACGATCTCTGGATCTCGGGTGCCCAGGGCGCGGGCGAGCATGAGCTCGCCGCGGTGGGCCTGGATGAGGGTCGGGTCGCAATGCGGTGGTCCGGGGCGTTGCCGACACCGGTGTTGGAGACCACCCGCGCGACCTACCCGGACGCCCGACCCGGGGTCGACCTGGTGGTGGAGGCAACCCGCCTCGGGTTCGAGCAGTTCCTGGTAGTCAAGAACCGGGCTGCCCTGGCCAGCGTAGCCGAGGTTGACTACGTCTTCTCCGGCTCTGGTGTGGATACCTCAACCCGTGGTGCTGACGGTTCGGTCCTCCTGACCAGCCGTGCGGGCGAGCAGACGGCACGCATCCCCGCTCCACTCATGTGGGATGCGCAGCGGAACGTGGCTGGCAGTCCGGTCAATCAAGAGCCGGTCCGCACCGATGTGGTTAATCGGAGCGGTCAGGTCGAGCTAACGCTGACTCCGGACCTGGACTGGCTGCGCAGCGACTCGACGGTCTATCCGGTCACTATCGACCCAACGGTTGATCCGTTGGGGACGACGTTCGACACGTACGTGCGGGAGACCGTTACCTCTGACCAGAATCAGCAGGGTGACCTGCAGATCGGGCTGTTGGCTACCACCCCGGCGACCCTTGCCCGCTCGTTCATCACCTGGGACACGACGGTGCTTGGCGGCAAGCAGATCACTGCGTCGACGGTGTCGTTCTGGAACTGGTGGTCGCACACCTGCACCCCCACGTCGTGGGAGATTTGGACGACCGGCACGTCGACCTATACGACCACATTCACAAACCAGCCGGAGTGGTTTACCAAGGAAGCCGCGTCAACGCAGACGCACGGGTCGACCGATTGCAGTGATGCGTGGGCGACGATTGACGGTCGGAGTTTCTTCCAGCGGGCCGCCACGGCGAACAAGACCCGGTCTGGTATGGGGATCCGCGCGACCGACGAGACGAGCACCTCCGGTTTCAAGCAGTTCCGGTCCCGGGAGGGCGCCAGCCCATCGCAGGACCCGAAGGCGTCGGTGACCTACAACTCGTGGCCGACGGTGGAGTCCCGGTCAACCGTTCCCACCACCACGTGCGTGACCGGCTCCGATCGTCCGCTGGTGAACACGCTCACCCCACAGTTCAAGGCGACCGTCTCGGACGGGGATGGAACGGCCATGGCGGTCACCTTCGAATGGTGGGCGATGAATGCCGACCGTCCGGTCGGCTCGGTCAGCTTCAATAGTGTCGCGTCCGGAGCCACGGCGGCGACGACGGTCCCGGCCGGCGACTTCGTGGACGGTGGCATCTACCGCTGGCGGGTGAAGGCCGCCGATGGCGTATCCGGCAGCGATGTCTGGTCGTCATTCTGCGAGATGCAGGTCTACACCACGGACGTCCCGGTGACCGGCTGTGTTGGCGGCACCGACAGTGACTTCAACGGGGATGGCATAGCTGACATCGCTATCGCCGATCCGGAAGCGACCGTCGAGGGCAAGGAGAAGGCGGGCCACATCCGGTTGGTGTACGGCGGCGGCGCGGGCACGGTCGACACGTTGCATGAGGGCAACTCCCAGGTGCCGGGCGCGGTCGGGGCGGGTGACCAGTTCGGGTATTCCGTGTCGGCGTATGACGCGAACAACGACGGCTGTACTGACCTTGCGGTCGGGGTGCCCTTCGAGGACCTGGCGACCGCGGAGGATGCGGGCGTCACGTACGTCCTGCTCGGCACGCCGGACGGACTCGCGCAGGGGCCCGCGTCGTTGATCTTCCACCAGGGCGGGGGTGCCACTCCCGAGCAGGCCGAGGTCGACGACCAGTTCGGGTTCGCCGTGGCTGGTGCGGTTTCTCTTACCGGGGAGCCCTATCTTGTGGTCGGCGCTCCCGGTGAGGACATCGGCGACTCGGTTGACGCCGGTGTGGCGCACTACTTCCGCGGAAGTCTCAACGTGCTCTTCCAGGCCGGGGAGCTCATTCCGGGCGTGGTCGAGCAGGACGACCGCGTGGGCTACGCGGTGGCGGCTTCGTCCAATCACTTCGCCATCGGCTCCCCGGGTGAGGCGATCGGTCCTGAGGTGTTCGCGGGAGCTGTCGGCGTGTTCAGCAGCTACGAATTGGTCGAGGGTAAGCCGAAACTGGCGGTAAATTTCCACCAGAACGTCGCCAATGTGTCGGGCGTGGCAGAGGCCAACGACCTCTTCGGTAAAGCGATTTCGATCGCGCCCTACCGGCCGGCTGGTGCCGCGGCGGACCAGGCGGACTCGTTGGTGGTGGTCGGGGCCCCTGGTGAGGACATCAACGTTGATGAATCCAACACCGTGGTCGCAGACGCGGGCCTGGTACAACGGTTCCACGTCACCGCCGACGCGACCTTCACGGAGCTGCCCGCGCTCACCCACGCTCTGGAGGATGGCGCCTACCTGGGCGAGGAGGTCGCGCTGGTGAACACCGAGCCGGCCAGCGACGGCACGAACGACACCATGTTCCTGGCCGTCGGCGTTCCCGGTGCGGACGCGCGCGACGTGCTCGACGCGGGTCGCGTACTGGTGTTCCCCGCCCTGGCCGACCCGATCGGCACACCGACAACGATCCAGCGCGACGCCGCCAGCCTGCCCGGCAGCGCCGTGACACAGGAGTTGATCGGCGCCAGTCTGGGGGCCACCTCGCAACAGCTGTACGTCGGTACTCCGTATCGCGATCCGGCGGTATACGGATTCGCGTGGTCCAGCCTGGCCGGCGGCGCGACGTCGCCGAGTACTACCTGGCAGCCCGGTCAGGGCGGAATTCCCGCCGGTGGGACCGCCTTCGGCGCGGCGATCGGGTGATGGCACACATGACAACGCAGAGTTCACCGGGGGAGGAACGTACGGTGGTTCGTCGCAGGCGTCGGCGGGACGGGCTGTTCAGGGTCGGGCTGGTGGCCGGCATGCTCGGTCTGTTGGCCGGGATGGTGTTCGTGCAGCCGGATGAGGCGGTGCCGTTGGTCCCGACCGCCGCGTTGGCGGAGGAGCCGGTCCGGGACACCGAGGCGGAGGCGCTGGTAGCGGCGAAGGAGCTTGACCAGCCGGTGGAGGTGCTGGCGCTCCGCACGGAGTACCGGGACGTGTTCGCGCAGCCGGACGGGACGCTGATCGCCAACGACTACACCCAGCCGGTCCGGGTCACGCAGGGGGATGACTGGGTTCCTGCCGACGCGACGTTGGTGGTCCAGCCGGATGGTTCGTACGGCCCGAGCGCGGCGTTGCTCGGCATCCAGCTCTCGCCCGGCGGCGACGTGCCGCTGACGGTGGCGACGCGGGATCAGAAGAGTATGACCCTGACCTGGCCGCACGGTCCGCTACCCGAGCCGGTCGTCGTGGGCAGCGAGGCGACGTATCCGAACGTGCTCCCGGACGTGGACCTGGTCACGAACGTTACGGTCGAGGGCTTCTCCCACGTACTGGTGGTCAAGACGCCGGCTGCGGCCGAGCTTCCAGAGCTGCAGGACCTTCGGCTCGGTGTCACCACTGTCGGGTTGACGATCGAGGAAACCCCGGAGGGGGGCGTGGTGGCGCTGGACCCGGCCACCGACAACCCGGTCCTTCAGGCCGACGCGCCGACGATGTGGGATAGCGGACCCCAGGAGGACGGTGGGGCGTTGGCCGCCAAGGCCCTGCGTTCCGCCAGTGGCACCAGCGTCACCTCGACCGATCCTGGTGCGGCTTCCGCGCAGGGCCCGGGTGACGCGTCGAAAGTGGCGCCGGTCGAGCTGGAATACGTCGAGAACGTGCTGACGCTGACCCCGGATCAGGGCATGTTGACCGATCCGGCGGCGTCCTTCCCGCTGTATATCGACCCGGTCTGGCAGAGCAGCACCAACAGTGGCTGGGCGATGGTCGACAGCGGGTATCCCAACGAGGAGTACTGGAAGTTCGACGGCAAGCGGCACGAACGGATCGGGCGCTGCCCCGAATCGTGCTTCAACTCCAAGGTCAAGCGGCTGTTCTACCGGCTCGCCACCCCGTACTCGGGTCGAACGATCCTGAAGGCGGAGTTCAAGGTGACCTTGCAGCACGTCTACAACAGCACGGCCCGAGCGGCCGCGCTGTATCTGATGCCGGCCGGGATCAGCTCCGCCACGAACTGGAACAACCAGCCTGGTGGCTCCGGGTGGTCCGGAGCGACGCGCCTCGCCACCAGTTCTCCCACCAAGACCCAGTCGAGCTGCACGTCCACCAACCAGAACACGGAGTGGAACGCGAAAGCCGCCGTGGAGCTGGCGGCGAAGAACGGGTGGAGCACGGTGACGTTCGGTCTGCGGTCGGTCAACGAGACCAGCGGGTTGCACACGAAGCGGTTCTGCGACAACGGTGTGCTCTCCGTCCAGTACAACCGGGCACCCCTGATCGCGAACGCGAACGAGCTCACCATGTCTCCGGGAGGCCAGTGCGTCTATGGCGCGGCGGCACCCTATGTGGATGTGCCGCCGCGGCTGAACGCGGTGCTGCGGGATCCGGACCACTCCTCGGCGCACACCGAGCAGATCAAGGCCCAGTTCAAGGTGACCTGGACGCCGAGCGGTGGGACGGCGCAGTCGCGAAGTTACACAACACCGTTGAAGGCCAGCGGATCGGTGTTCTCGTACACGGTGCCGAGCGACATCGCGCAGAACGTGCCGATCTCGTGGGAGGTACGGGCTAGCGACAACACCAGCTGGGGTCCGTGGAGCAGCGACGGATCCCGCAATGTCTGTCAGTTCTTGTATGACAAGTCGAGCCCGACCCCGCCGGACGTGGACTCCGCCGTGTATCTGCCGCAGGACGCAGCGGACAACGGGACGCCAGACGCCCCCCTGTGCATCGAAAGCGACGAGTGGCTGGGTTCGATCGGTATCCCAGGCAGCTTCATCTTCGACTCCGCCGCGACCGACGTGGTGGAGTACCGGTACGGCTTCAACACCAACCCGGCGCCGGGAGTGAACGTGCTGGTGCCGGAGACCGACGGCGGGCCGGTGACACTGACCGACTGGTACCCGGACAAGGAGGGCCCGCGGACGATCAACGTCCAGGCCGTGGACCGCGCCGGACGGTCGAGCACCATCGCCTCCTGCACCTTCCGGGTGGGTAAGCGGCCGCCGACCGCTGCCTGGGCCCTCGGCGAGGTCGCCGGACAGGACATGGCGGACGACGCGCTCGGCGGCAACGACGCGACCGCCGGTAGTGGCGTCACCTTCGGTGTGGAGGGGCCGGGCGGCGCCTCCGACACGGCGGCCCAACTCGACGGGACGAGCGCCGGCTATCTCACCACGGCGAGCAGCGTGCTGACCGACACCTCCAGCAGTTTCGCCGTCAGCGGCTGGTTCAAGGTCGATGATCCCTCCCGTCAGCAGGTGGCGGTGAGCCAGGACGGCACCGGTGAGCCGGGCTTCGCGCTGGGCGTGCGAAGCGGAGCCTGGTTCTTCTGGGTACCGACCACCGAGGTCAACTCGCTCGGTCGGTGGGAGGTGACCGCCGAAGCGGCCACCACCGACTGGACCTACGTCACGGCGATCTTCGACGGCGGCAAGAAGGAGATGTCACTCCAGGTCGGGGCCAACCCGCCGCACGTCGCCGAGCGCCGTTCATTGACGAAGTCGCGTGGTTCACTCCAGCTCGGTCGCCGGCTCGTCAAGAGCGGATACGCCGACTACTGGCAGGGTGCGATGGCCGACATCGCCGTCTTCGACCGGCTGATCGTCGACGACGAGGTCACCGCACTGCAGAAGACGCCACCGAGCCGGAAGGCGTACTGGCGGCTGAACGCGGAGACCGACATGCTCAGCCCGGAGCACGGCGGTGGAGTGGGGCTGACCCTCGGAACCGGCGCGATGATCTTCAAGCATCCGGTGTTGGCGCTGCTCGGCGGGGGCCACCTCGCGCTCACCGGTAGCGCGGACAGCTACGCCACCACGCCCACCAACGCCGACATGGCGGGCAGCTTCTCGGTCAGCGGCCGGGTCAAGCTGACCAGCAGCTGCGAAGGCACTCCAATGACGGCCTTCTCCCAGAAGGGCAGCCACGGTAGCTCGGTGGTGGTGCGCTGCAACGAGGCCGGTGAGTGGGAGCTGGCCGTTACCGAGACCGACGAGGTGGGCCCGGAGTGGATCACTGGGGACACCGAAGCGAAGCCGAAGTTGATCGGCAAGGGTGACCACCTGGCGCTCGTTTACAACGGCTACACCCGAGAGATGGTGCTGTACGTCAACGGAGAGCTTCGGACGGCGATCGAGTTGGTGTCGCCGTTTGTCGCCACCGGTGGCGTGCAGGTGGGCCGGGCGTTCCTCGACGACTCGTTCCAGGAGCACCTCTCGGGGGCCGTCGACGATGTCCGGGTCTACGACGGGGTCGCTGACCCGGTACTGATCCAGCGGCTCAACGTGCAGACCCGCGAGCAGCTCGCGCTCTGACACGACCGTTGCTGGGTCCGCCCTTTGTGGGGGGACCCAGCACAGCTCACGCCTTCCTTCCGATGTTCCTCGACCCCTTGGAGGGGTGATGTTCTCCCGACATCTGGTCCGGCGCGGCCCGTTCCACCGCCGCATCGTGCGGCCGGTCGCCTGGGCGATGGCCGGCGTGATGGGGGCCAGCCTCATCCAGGTCGGGACGCCGCCTGCCGCGGCGGAGCCGAAACTGAACCGTCCCGCCACCACCGACCCGGGGACGATCCTGCCGACGCGGGATCCGCTGCCGGCCAAGCCACGTACGGCGAACCCGGCGGTGATCGCGGCCGCCACCGAACCAGATGCAGTCAGCTGGCCCGCAGCTGGGGTCGCGGACATCAAGGTACCGACCACCGCAGCGGTCAGCGCCACCGCCAGCGCCGGCATTTCGGCTGAGACCGCTGTCACGCCGGCCGAAACCGCCGACATCGGTGGACTGCCGGTTTCGGTGACGCCGGCACCGGAGACGACCGACGCGAAGCCCAAGGCATCGGCACACCGGGACCGTGGCACCGACCCCGCCCCCAGCAAGGTGCGGGTCGAGGTGCTCGACCGCGGCGCCACCGAAGAAGCAAAGGTCGACGGTCCGCTCGTCCGCGTCACTCGAAACGACGGCCGGTCCAGCGACGGCACGGTCCGGCTCGGCCTCGGCTACGCGGGCATCGCAGGTGCCTACGGCGGTGATTTCGGAGCCCGGCTGCGGTTGGTCCAGCTGCCGGAGTGTGCCCTGACCACTCCCGAGCAGGCGCAGTGCGCTGCCACGCCCGTGCCCACGACCAACGACAGCGCGTCGAAGACGCTCTCCGCCGAGGTGCGCACCGGCGCGCTGGTCGCCATGGTCGCCGACGACTCCTCGTCGCAGGGGGACTACAGCGCGACGAAGCTGGCGCCGTCGGCCAAGTGGTCGGTCGGCCAGTCAGGGGGCGGCTTCTCCTGGAGCTATCCGCTACGTACCCCGCCGGTGCCGGGTGGCGACGGGCCGCCGATCACGCTCGCCTACTCGTCACAGTCGACTGATGGTCGGACGGCGGCGACAAACAACCAGGGCTCGTGGATCGGTGAGGGCTTCAACTACGAGCCCGGCCACATCCAGCGTCGGTACAAGCCGTGCTCGAAGGACGGGCACGACCGGTACGCCGACCAGTGCTGGGCGTACGACAACGCGACCATCTTGCTCAACGACCAGTCGACGGAGCTGGTCAAGTCCGGCGACACCTGGCGGTTCGCGGACGACGACGGGTCGAAGGTCGAGCGGCTCACCGGCGCGGACAACGGTGACAACAACGGTGAGTACTGGAAGGTCACCACCACCGATGGCACCGAGTACTACTTCGGTATGAACCGGCTGCCCGGCTGGACCTCCGGCAAGGAGGAGACCAAATCGACGTGGACGATGCCGATCTACGGCGACGACAAGGGTGAGCCGTGCTACGACGAGGACTTCACCTCGGCGTACTGTGACCAGGCGTGGCGGTGGAGCCTCGACTACGTCAAGGATCGCTATGGCAATGTCAGTTCCTACTTCTACCAGCAGGAGATCAACCACTACGCCCGGGGCAAACGCACTGATGTCAACGGTGTGCCGTACGTGCGCGGGGGTTGGCTCAAGCGCATCGACTACGGACAGCGGCACGAGGCGGTCTATACGACCGATGCTCCGGCTCGGGTCCGTTTCGACACGAAGGAGCGGTGCCTGCCGAGCGGGGAAATCGACTGTGACCCGCAGGATCTGACCGACGATACCGCGTCGCACTGGCCGGATGTGCCGTTCGACCGCAACTGTGCCGCGAACACCAAGTGCGCGCTGGACCAGATTGCCCCGAGTTTCTGGACCCGGGCCCGGCTGACCGGCATCACCACGGAGATCCGCGAGGGCACCGGCTGGGCGGCGGTGGATCACTGGAAGCTCGACCACCTGCTCACCGACAACGGCGACGGTTCCCGGACCCTCTGGCTTCACAAGATCACTAACAAGGGTCTCTACGGTCCTGGCGTGGATATCGCCATGCCATCGGTGGAACTGGGGGGTCTGCAACTGCCCAACCGAATCGACCGCGATGGCGACCACATCGCCCCACTGGTGCGCTTCCGACTGGCCACGGTCTGGACCGAAACCGGTGGCCAGATCGACGTCAACTACGCCACCCCGGACTGCACCCTGTCCAACCTCCCCACTCCGGGCAACAGCACCCGCCGCTGCTACCCGGTGCGGTGGAACCCACTCGGTAGCGGCGACCCGATCACCGACTGGTTCCACAAGTATGTGGTCGAGCAGGTCGTCGAGACCGACCGCACCGGTGGAGCGCCGGACATGGTGACCCGCTACCAGTACCTGGACGGGGCGGCGTGGCGGCACGCGGACCCAGACGGGATCACCGATCCAAAGGACCTGACCTGGAATAACTGGCGCGGCTACGGCCGGGTGGTCGCTACCTCCGGTGACGGCCAGGTCCAGACGACCAAGACGGAGTACCGCTACCTGCGGGGCATGCACGGCGACAAGGATCCGGACGGTGGCACTCGCACGGTCACCGTGACCGACTCGACGGGCGGCACCCATACCGACCACGACGAGTTCGCCGGCCACCAGGTGGAGAGCATCGTCTATGACGGTGCCGAGGCGGTGAGCAAGGAGATCGCGACTCCATGGCGGCACAACACCGCGACGGAGACCCACAGCTGGGGCAGTAAGAAGGCCTGGTTTGTCAACACCACCACGGCCCGGAGCTTGGTCGCGCTGGCGGCTGGCGGCTGGCGGGAGACGAAGGAGACGTCGACCTTCGACACGAGCTTCGGCCGGGTGACCCAGACCGATGACGAGGGCGATGTCGCCGTCACCGGGGACGAGTCGTGCAGCCGCACCACATATGGCGACAACCCCACGCGTCACCTGCACAGCCTAGTTTCGCGCGTCGAGTCAGTGTCGGTGAGGTGCTCCGTCACCCCCGACCGCAGTGAGCAGGTTATTTCCGACACCCGGACCAGCTACGACGGCAAGGCCTTCGGTGAACCGCCGACGTTGGGTAGCCCGACCCGCACCGAGCGGCTCAAGAGCCACGACGGCACGTCGGCGACCTACATCCGTGCGTCTGAGGGCACCTTCGACGAGTACGGCCGTCCACTGACAGCGGTCGACGCTCTGGGAGCGGTCACGACCACGGAGTACACCGATTCGGACGGCCTGACCACTATGGTCAAGGAGACCAACCCGCTGCAGCACATCACCACCACCGAATACACCCCTGCCTGGGGGCTAGCGGTGAGTCAGGTGGACGCGAACGGTTTGGAAACTGAGCTGGAATACGATGGGTTGGGTCGGCTGACAAAGGTCTGGTTGCCGGACCGTTCGGGTCTCAGCGGACTCGAACCGAGTATGCGTTTCACCTATCTGGTCCGCACCGACAAGCCGGTCGCCGTCAAGATCGAGCGGTGGCAGGCCGATGGCTCCTACCGCGTCGAGTACCAGCTGCATGACGGCCTGCTTCGGCCTCGGCAGGTGCAGTCGGAGGGTCCGGACGGCACCCGCGCGATCGAGGATACTTTTTACACCGCGACCGGCGAACTCGCGAAGACGTATGCAACTTACACTGTGGCAGGTGAGCCCGCGGACGAAATCTATCCCGCCGTCAACGGTGACGTGAACGGCCAGACCCTTTACGTCTACGACGGCGCTGACCGGGTAAAGGCCAAGATCTTCGCCGTGGCGGGCAATGAGAAGTGGCGCACCACGACCACCTACGGTGGTGACCGGGTGTCGGTGGACCCGCCGGCTGGGGACACACCCACCACCACTGTCACGAACGCGCTGGGCAAGACCACCGAGCTGCGGCAGTACAAGGGCAGCGAACCGTCGGGCGACTTCGACGCAACCAGTTACGTCTATGACGATGCTGGTCGGCTTGAGACGGTTACCGGTCCGGCCGGGAACGTCTGGACGCACGAGTATGACCAACTTGGCCGGAAGGCCAGCTCGGTCGACCCGGACTCGGGCAGGTCGACGTTCACCTATGACGATCTGGACCGGATCACCAGCACCACCAACGCCCTGGACCAGACGATCAGCACCACCTACGACCAGATCGGTCGCAAGAGCGCCGTCTACCAGGGCTCGGCCGAGACCGGTGAGCTGCTGAGTAGCTGGACCTACGACCTGGAGATGCTGGGTCACATCTCGTCGGCAAGTCGGTGGGTCGAGGGGCACGAGTACGCCACCTACTACTCGATCTACGACGAGTTCTACCGTCCCGCCGGCACCTACATCTCCGTGCCGGAGCACGCCGGCGCGGAACTCGCCGGCCTCTACACCTTCGGCACCGAGTACAACTCCGACGGCACCGTCCAGTCGAGGTCCTGGTCCGATGGGGGCGGCCTGCCCTTCGAACCGATCATCTACACCTACGACGAGATACGACGCGTGACCGCGATGACGGGTGACGCCGCCTACGTGACCGACGTCGACTACGCCAGCACCGGCGAGGTTCTGCAGACCGAGGCGGTGGTGGGTAGCCGAAAGGTGTGGTCGACCTACGAGTACGAGCAGGGCTCCAAGCGGCTCACCCGCCAACGGCTGGACCGTGCCATGGCCCCGGTCGTCGACATCGACGCCCGCTACACGTATGACCCGGCCGGCAACATTTCGAGTATCGCCAACAACCCGTCCGGCACCCGGGACACGCAGTGCTTCACCTACGACTACCTGCGCCGGATGGAGCAGGCATGGACGTCGGCGAGCACCGCGGAAGACCCGTGCGAGGGTGGTCCGTCAGCAACCGGAGTGGGCGGTGTAGCCCCTTACCACCACGCCTACACCTTCGACGCGACCGGTAACCGCGCGACCGAGACCCAGTACTCGACCAGCGGCACCTCACTGATCGAGCGCAGCTACAGCTACCCGGCCGCCGGCGAAGAGCAGCCGCACACGCTCCGGGAGATGACGGAGAAGACTGCGCAGGGCGACGGGCTGCACTCCTACGAGTACGACGCGACCGGTAACACGACGAAGCGCACGAAGACCGGTGAGGACCAAACCCTGGTCTGGGACGCCGAGGGCAACCTCGAATCGGTCACGGACGCCGACGGGACGAAGACCAGCTTCCTCTACGACGTGGACGGTTCACGGATGCTCCGCAAGGAGCCGGACGCGACTACGCTCTACCTGCCGGAAATGGAAATCCGGCTGGACCACCAATCCCGGTCCACGGAGGCGACCCGATACTATCCGCTGCCCGGTGGAAGCACCCTGGTCCGCAAGGTCGACGGGATCCGATATGTGGCCAACGACCACCACGGCACCGGCCAGGCGGTAGCCGACGAGGCCGGTGTGATCATCCACCGACGGACGACGCCGTACGGCGAGGTCCGCGGCGCCGAGTCGGGGGAGTGGCCGACGGAGAGAGGCTTCGTCAACGGGATCATCGACCCCAGTACCAACCTGATCAACATCGGTGCCCGGGAGTACGACCCGGTTATCGGCCGGTTCATCTCCGTTGACCCAGTCGTTAACTTTACTGACCCCCAACAATGGAACGCCTACGCCTATTCCAACAATAGTCCCGCGACATTCTCGGACCCCACCGGGCTCATCCCCCTTGCTACCGGCGGTGGAGCTGAAGAGGAGGCCTATTGGAAAAAGCAAAACAAGAAGCTCGTATATGACACCCAAAGAAATAAGTGGAAGGTTGTTAATCGCCCTCGAAAAGGCTACATCCCCCTCTACGTCCCCCCCTGGTCCCCCTTTTACGATCGACAACGTCCAAAGGTTTTAATGCCGGACACGCCCTGGGTACCACAACCGCCGCCGCAGCCAGCACCACCGGCTCCGACCCCGGCCAAAGAACGTCGCAATACCTCTCGCGAGCCTTGCTACGAGGACGGAAAGGATATGATCGCGTTTTGCGTCGGTGCTAGTGCGCAGCTAGGCGGTTCCGTAGGCGTGTCGCTGTGTATCGGATGGGACGATCGCGGTGGTGGCATCTATGCTGGTGGAAAGACGGGAATGGGTCCGGGTGTCGCTGCTGGTGTGTCGGGCGGCTTTCATGCCTCCAACGGAGGGGTCAAGGACCAAGCTGGCACATCGGTATACGGTCAAGCGGGCCTGCCGCGCCCCGTGGGCGCAACCGTCGGATGGTCCACCTCGGAAGATGGTAGAATCCATACGACGAACGGCGAGCTTGGCGCTGGTCCGGGTGTCTCATTTGGTGAAGCAGGGCTTTCTCGGAATTGGGTCCTGGCTTACTGGGAGTGATTAGTCAAGAGTGGGTATTTTGTGAGAAATCCGCATGAATTCAGCAAGCTGCGTCAGAGCTTTGTCTATCGGCTTCATATTTGGTTAATACGAATATTCTTCATCTCATTCGCGGCTGGGTTGCTCGTGATTCTAGCTCGGGCCTCCGGATTGTTGCTGGATCAGTTCAGGTCACTGGTAGCCGTGACGGTAACTGTGGGAGGTGGTGCTGTAATTCTAGGGATGATCACGATGCCGAAAGTGTCACAGGCGTTACGGGAAGTGGGTGCAATGAGAAGTATTGATGCACAAATCCCGTACCTTCGTAATTTTGTAGCTGATATTTTCGGCCTCAAATAGCATGTACGTTGAGGAGGTTTAGTGACTTTTGCGGGAGGTGTTTGTGCTCGAAGTGGGTCAGGTGTAGTGCGGCGGTGGCAATGTCTCCGATCCGTCGAGGGCTGACGTTGGTGCGGCGTTTACCGCTTCCGGCCAGGATCGCGAAGCCGTGTTCGCCTTGCTGGCGCAGACCGCGTAGGGGCCGGTTGTAGCCGTGGGTGTCGGGTCGGGTTTGATGCCTTGACCTGCGCCTTAAGTCTGCTGCACCGATAGGTGACATCTGAGATGGCTTGCCCTGTGGGCTGGCTGGAGGATGCCGCTGTGCCCAAGCCTTACCCCGAAAGTTCCGTGATGACGTCGTGTGTGTTGCTCGTGACCGCGAGGCGGGAGTGACGGTCGAGCAAATCGCGAAGGACTTCGGGGTGCACCCGATGACGTTGTTCAAGGGGTTGCGCCAGGCCGACGCGGGGGCAACGCCCGGGACGGCCAGCAGTGAGTCCGCCGAGCTACGCGAGGCGCGCAAGCGGATCAGGTTGTTGGAGCAGGAGAACGAGGTTCTGCGGCAGGTGGCGGCCTACTTGTCGCAGGCGCATCTGCCAGGAAAAGGCTCTACCCACTTGTGTGTGAGTTGGCCGCCGATGGGATCCCCGTGGCGGTGACGTGCCGGGTTTGAACATCGCTCGCCAGCCCTACTACCGGTGGCTGGCCCGACCCGTCACCAGCGTCGAGGAGGTGGCGGCGTGTCGGGCTAACGCGTTGTTCGACGCCACGTGACGATCCGGAGTTCGGCTACCGGTTGCTTGTCGACGGGGCCCGCGACGCAGGGCAACCGGTGGCCGATCGCACCGCGTGGCGGATCTGCTCCGGCAACGGCTGGCGGAGCGCCTTCGGTAAGCCAGGCCCATCAGTGCATGACGACCTGGTCCAGCGGGACTTCAGCGCCGACGGCCCGAACCGGCTGTGGCTGGCAGACATCACCGAGCACCACACCGACGAGGGCAAACTCTACCGGTGTGCGACCAAGGACGTCTGGTCTCACCGGATCGTCGGCTACTCCATCGACTCGCGGATGAAGTCCCGCCTGGCCGTGGCCCCACTGGACAACGCCGTCGCCAGGCGCGGTGACCTGGCCGGCTGCATCCTGCACGCCGACCGCGGATCCCAATTCTGGTCCAGGAAATTCGTCCGAGGCCTCAACCACCACCCCCATTGAACTCGAGACCATCATGCATCCACCGGCCAGTCAGGCCGCGTGACTACACCTGTCATCTGCCGTTGCAGCAGACCCGATCGCGGTGTCGCAGCTGTTCGTCGGCCTCCTGAGCTCCGTTCGGCTGGGTGCGAGGTGTTCGATGGCTACGTGTCCCGCTGCCGGCAGCGCCGGCCAACTCGCCGAACTGACCGCTATAAAGCCCGTCCTGGTGTTGGTCATACATACCGCCCGACTCCAGCTATGTCAGATTTGGCTGGATAGTACCCAGATTTTACCCGATCCGGTCAAAACTGAGATAAATCCAGATTACTCCCGAAGTGTTCGATAACGTCACAACCGACGGTGATCGTGAACAAACCTTGCATGGGCTGTTGCATCTGGCTCGGGGCTCGTCCGGGTGGGCGCTGCCGGTTGGCTTGGTGCCGGCGGAGGTTCGAGTCCGCTGCGCCGGCCGGAAGCAAGGGGGTTCCGGCCGGCGCAAGATATCTACACCCAGGAAGTGATGCTGATGTGGAAAATGGTACGTCCGACGAAAAGGCGCGCGTCCACGATCGCTGCCGGGGCCCTTGCCTGCACCGTGGCTGTCGGTGTCGCAGGCAGTATGCCGCACGCGCTCGCGGATCCCACGTCGCCGTTAGCGCCGGAGAGCTCCCCGACAGTGCAGAATGATGGTCGGGCTGCCCCCGATCGTAGCGGTTATGTTCCGTCGGTTCCCCCTTCCGTGGAGCCTCAGCATCGGGGCGATCGGCAACGTGAGCCAGTGCTCTTTTCTACCGATATGTCAATGGGGCTGACCACGGGTTCCCGTAATGGTATGTCCACCTCGGCTCCGGATATTGACGACTCGTACGCGCTCGCCCTTGCGTTGGCTCACGGGGTTGATGTGCGGGGGGTTGTGGTGACCATGGGTAACTCGATGGCCCAGCCCACTGTGGTCACCGCCCAGGCGACGGTTGACGCACTCGGTGCGGATATACCCGTGGTGCAGGGGGCGGAGGTCTGGTTGCCGGTCGAGGCCCAACAGACCACCGGTGGCGCGGATCTGACCAGTACCTGTGTCAACGATGGCGTCCGGTTCATGGCCGACCAGCTGCGGGAGACCGGCGGGCTGACGATCCTGGCGATCGGTCCGTTGACCGACGTGGCATGCCTGACCATGAACTTTCCGGAAGAGGCCTCCCTCATTTCCCGGATCGTCGCCCTCGTCGGCAGTAAGCCGACGACAGTGTTCGAGATTTTCGGCACCCCGCTGGTTGACTTCAACTACATCATGGACCCGCGTGCCGAGCAGATTATCCTAGACGAAACGAACATCCCTTTCACGGCCATTACCTTTGACCTCTCCTCGCTGGCGCCGATCCCGATCCCGGAGTTGGAGCGGCTGGCCATCAGTACGGACCCGCTCGCGCGTTTCTACGGCGAGTCGTCGATGCCGCGCCTGGAGTTGCTGAAGGAGATAGACTTCGGCCCCGCGTACCCGATTTTTGACGCCGCCGCCGTATGGCATCTGATTCGGCCGCAGGATCAGGTGTGTCAGCAGGCGGGTTATCGACTGAAGACCGGATCGCCCGCGACAGCGGAGGCCGGAGAAACAGATATCTACGACTGGTTCTCGCCTGAGATCACCGAAACCCGGCAGGTCACCTCGTGCACGGGTTTCACGAGTAGGGAGGCGGCAGGCCGCTACCAGCATGCGATTCTTCAGGCCGTCGGCGGAGTGGGGTGGACCGACCGGGATGTCCTTCTGAACGAGGAGGGGCCGCTGCGGACCGACGAGTGGTCCGCAGCGACCACCGGACCGCTGTGGACCGACGAGTGGGCCGTGCCGAACGACACCGGACCGCTGTGGACCGAAGACTGGGCTGCGCCGACCGGCAACGGGCCGCTGGGGGCCGACGAGTGGGCTGGACCGACCGACCACGGGCCGCTGTGGACCGAAGACTGGTCGCTCCCGACCGAGGAGGGGCTCCTACGGACTGAGGAGTGGGCACCTCCCACCGAGGAGGGCACCACCTGGAATGAGGGGGGTGTTGTACCGCAGTAGCGGGAACCTGCCAAGCACGGGCTACGTCCCCACGCCGAGCGGCTGGGTACGTAGCCCGTTCGCGTCAGTGGTTGGTGGCTGTGACGGCGGGGGCGTCGTGGCGGGTGTCCGCCCTGGCGCACCTTGCAGGATCGGCGTGCGAACACCGCGGCGGGCCCGCCAGCTCATGCCCGGGGGTGGGCCTGCCGGTATGCGGACCGCAGCCGCTCGACCGACACGTGGGTGTAGATCTGGGTACTGGCCAGGGAGGAGTGCCCGAGGAGTTCCTGCACCGCCCGCAGGTCAGCGCCCCCCTCCAACAGGTGGGTCGCCGCCGCGTGCCGCAGCCCGTGCGGGCTGGTCCGGGGTAGGCCCGCGGCGGTCGCGTACCGGCCGACGATCCCCCGCGCGGTGGTCGGGTTGAGCCGGCCGCCCCGCGCCCCGAGCAGCAGTGCGTTCGCCGACCGAGCGCCGACCAGCCGGGGGCGGCCGTCGCGTAGCCACGCGTCGAGCGCCCGTTGCGCCGGGACTCCGTAGGGCACGCTGCGTTCCCGGCCCCCTTTGCCGAACACCCGGAGCACCCGCCGGCCCGGGTCCACGTCCGCGACGTTGAGCCCGCACGCCTCACTGACCCGGACCCCGGTCGCGTACAGCAGCTCCAGCAGCAGTTGGTCTCGCAGCCGGACCGGGTCGGCGGCTTCCGGCTGGACGTCGTCGGTCGGCTGCGCCTGGGGTGCCGCGTGCGCCGCCTCCAACAGGGCGGCGGCCTGATCAACCGGGAGTACGGCGGGTAGCTCCCGGTGGGCGCGGGGACTGGCCAGGCCGGCGGCGACGTCGGTCGGTAGCCGGCCGTCGCGGTGCGCCCAGACGCTGAAGGTGCGGGCCGCGGCGGCCCGCCGGGCCAGTGTGGACCGGGCGACTCCCGTCGTGCGCTGCCGGGCCAACCAGCTGCGGATCTGTGCCAGCGTGAGGTCAGCGGGGGTCTGGGCTCCCGCCCGTACGGCGTGGTCGAGCAGACTGATGACATCGGCCACGTATGCCCGGACGGTGTGGGCGGAGCGGTTCTGGACCTGGGCCAGCTGGGCCGCGAAGTCGTCTGCCGCCTCGCGTAGCGGCGCGGGGAGCGCCGCGTGCCGGGCCCGGGTCGCTTCGCCTCGCTTCACTGCCTGACCTCGCTTCACTGCCTGGCCTCGGGTCAGCTGGTGAGCCGGCCCGGCGCACCGATGGTGAGCTGCTTGTCGGCGCACCCGATCAGCCTACGGGCGCCTCGCGGGCTTCCGCGGTCCCGACGGCTCCTGAGATCTCGACGGGGCTCTTATGGCCCCGACGGCTCCGGCGGCGTCAACGGGGGCGAGAGCGCGTACCCGTCGCCGCGTCGGCTGACCAGGCCCAGTTCCTCAAGGAGGGCCAGCTTGCGTAGCGCTGTCCGGGCCCCGACGCCGGACCGGCCGGCGATGTCGTCAACTCCGCGTACGCCTCGCCGGGGCAGCGCCTCCAACACCATCGCGGACTCGTCGTCGAGTTGGTCTTGGACCCGCACGGGACCCCGGACCTGCGGTGCCAGGTCCCCACCGATGCGACCCACCTCCTCGAGCACCTGCGCGGGGGAGACGACCAGGCGGGCTTCCGGGTACTGCCGGAGCAGCTCGTGTGCCCCGACGGACATGGTGGAGGTGACCGGGCCGGGCACCACCATCGCCGGCCGGGCGATCGCCAGGGCCCGGTGCATCGTCTGGGTCGCTCCGCTGCGGGCGGCGGCCTCGACCAGCACGCTGCCCCGGGTCGCCGCGGCGATCACCCGGTTGCGGATCAGGAACCGGGGCCGCAGCGGATCCGCCCCTGGTATCCACTCGCTGACCAGCAGTCCGGTGTCGGCGATCCGCTCGAAGAGGGCGGCATTGCCCACCGGGTACGGCCGGTCCAGGCCGCAGGCGAGTACGGAGACGGTCAACCCACCGGCGGTCAGTGCTCCCCGGTGCGCGGCGGCGTCGATGCCGAACGCCCCGCCCGAGACGACCGTCCAACCCCGCTCGGCCAGTCCGTACGCCAGCTCGGTGCCCACGTGGATGCCGTAGCCGGTCGCGGCCCGGGCGCCCACCAGCGCCACCGACCGGTCCAGCGTCTCGGCCAGGGAGTGCCCACCCCGCACCCAGAAGCAGAGCGGTGGGGCGGTCTCCCGGTCGACCCGGCGGGTCGAACCCGCCAGGACGAGGCGGTGTAGGTCGTCAACGGGCAGTGGCCACTCGGCATCGACCGGCGTCACCAGCCGGGCGCCGAGGCGGTCGGCGCGCTCCATCGCCTCCGTGGCTACTGCCAGCGGGTCTCCGGCCGAGAGCCGGGCTGCCACGGTCTGCCGCAGGGCCTCCTCGGGGGCGCCGCCCTCCCGCAGCAGGGTCAGCGTGCCAGCCGCGCCGTGCTGCTGGACCAACCTGAAGACGGACCGGTTACCCGGCTCCGCGATCCAGGTCAGCGCCACCCGGGCGAGGCGGTCGGCGTCGAGTGCCGCCGCCGCTCGCGGGTCACTCGTCGGGTGCCTCATCCCGGCCCGTACCGGATTTCCCGCTGGCCCGAAGCCGGCGCCGGCCTCTCCCCGGGCGGTCACAGTGCCTCTCCCCAGGTGGTCACAGTGCCTCCCCGGTGCGCAGGCCGATCGCCTCTCGGACGTCTTCGGCGTCGGGGCGCTGCCGACCGTCGAGGTCGGCGATCGTCCACGCCAACCGGAGGACCCGGTCGAAGCCCCGGGCCGAGAGCGATCCCCGGTCGAGCCGGGCACGTAGCTCCCGGATGACCGGGCCGGGCAGGCACCAGGGTGGCCGCCGCAGCACCGGGCCGGGTAGGTCGGCGTTACTTTGCTGGCCGAGGCGGGACCAGCGTTCGCGGGCCGCCGCACGGGCCGTCGCGACCCGGCCGGCCACCGCGCTGGAGGGCTCGCCGCCCGAGCTCACCTGCACCAGCTCGGCGGCGCGTACCGGCCGCACGGTCACCTGGATGTCGACCCGGTCGAGGAGCGGGCCGGAGAGGCGGCCGAGGTAGCGGCGGCGGGCGAGCGGGGTGCAGTCGCAGGAGACGTCGCCCGCTGGTTTGGCGCAGGGGCAGGGATTGGCGGCCAGGACCAGCTGGACCTGGGCCGGGTATTCGGCGGTGCCGCGGGAGCGGGCCAACCGGACCCGGCCGTGCTCGAGCGGCTGCCGGAGGGCGTCCAGAGCGCGCCGCTGGAACTCGGGAGCTTCATCTAGCAGCAGCACCCCCCGGTGGGCCAGGGATACCGCGCCGGGGCGGGCGAGGCCGGAGCCACCACCGACCAACGCCGAAACGGTGGCAGTGTGGTGCGGCGCCTGGAACGGTGGTCGTCGGATCAACTGCCCACCGCAGGGCAGCAGGCCGGCAATCGAGTGCAGCGAGGTCACCTCCATCGCGGCGTCGTCGGGCAGTTCGGGTAGGACCGACGGGAGCCGTTCGGCGAGCATGCTCTTGCCAGCGCCCGGTGGGCCGAGCAGGGCGAGGTGGTGTCCGCCGGCGGCGGCGATCTCCAGGGCCCGCCGGCCCAGGCTCTGGCCGGCGATGTCGGCCAGGTCGAGGGTGGGGGTGGGGTCCGCCGGGGTGACCGGGGGCGGCTGCGGCAGCGGGGCGCCGTCGGTGAGGAAGGCGGCCAACTGGCGGAGGCTGCGGACGGCATGGACCTGGATGCCGGGGATCATGCCCGCCTCGGTGGCGTTGTCGAGGGGAACGACCACCCGGTGGTGCCCGGCGCGGGCAGCCGCGGCGACCATGGGTAGGGCACCGCGGACGGGGCGGACGGTGCCGTCCAGGCCCAACTCGCCGAGGAGCACCATCTGATCCAGGGGGGCCAGGGGTAGTTCCCCGGCGCTGCCCAGCACCGCTACCGCGATCGCGAGGTCGAGGCTGGAGCCGTGTTTGGGCAGGGTGGCGGGGAGCAGGTTGATGGTGATCCGGCGGTTGGGCCAGGTCCGACCGGAGTTGACCACAGCGGCGCGGACGCGGTCGCGCGCCTCGTGTAGGGCGGTGTCCGGTAGGCCGGTGATCGCCACGGTGGGCAGGCCGGGAGCGAGGTCGGCTTCGACCTGCAGCACATGCCCGGTAACGCCGACCAGGCCGACGCAGCGGACCCGGGCGTAGCTCATCGGTGTGCTCTCATGTCAGAACGCACCTTTCAGGTGCTCGATATGAGGCGGGCCACCGGTGAGGCGGATGGAGAGCACGTCGAAGCGGACCTCGTCGGCCCGGGTGCCGGTCTCGGCGAGCCAGCGGGCGGCGAGGAGGCGTAGCCGGCGGGCCTTGGTGCCGGTTACGGCTGCGGTGGGGGTGCCGAAGGTGTCGGTGCGCCGGGTCTTGACCTCGCAGATGGCGAGGACCGGGCCGTCCCAGGCGATGATGTCGATCTCGCCGTGCGGGCAGCGCCAGTTGCGGGCCACCGGCCGTAGCCCCGCCGTGATCAGGTGTCGGAGGGCGCAGCGTTCCCCGTATGCGCCCACCGACTGGTTGTGTCTGCTCATACCCGGCACGGTGCCGGGGCCGGCTCCGGGGCGTGGTTCGGGCGGTGCGGGCCTGTGGACGACGAGCCCACCGGTGGACGAACGGACGATCAAGCTCTCACCGTGCTAAGGACACCGCCTTCGGCAGCGCGATCGTGGCCCACCACCGACGATCGTTGGCCTACCACCGGCGTGATGGCGGACCGGAGCACCTCGTTGAGTACGGAGAGTGATGTCCGGATAACCGAGGTTGGTGGGTTGGTGCAGGCCGAGGGCGGACTGCCCGGCGAATGGCGTCCGCGCAGTCGGTCGCATACGGTGCCGACGTGGACGGACGACGGAGTTTCACTGAAGATCAGGAGTCGCGTTGGTACCCCGGTGACCGGGAGCGGGGTTATGGGGAGCCGACATGGCGGGGGGAGAGTCACTACGGCGAGGAGGATCTCCGGGGCCCCGAGCAGGGTGGTGGGGGCCACCGGTACGACGGTTTTGGCGATGGGCGGGGCGGGCTCGTTAAACCGGAGGACTCCGGTGCATTTCGGATCAGCGAGGACGACTCCGGGCGTTTCAGCGCCACGGGTGCGTACGGCGACGCTCGGTCCGAGACCGAGGGCTATCGGGCCCGGTGGGCCGAGACTGACCCGGAGCGTACCGGTGATTCCACCGCTGACCGGCCGGGGCGGCGCTCACGGGAGGCACGTGACCAACTCTCGGCCTCCAGCGCGGACGTGTTCGGTGCGGCCGACTCGGCCGCGGAGCCGGGGCGGCCGAGCGCGTTGGGCGGGTATCCGATCGTGGAGCCGAACCGCCCCGCCGAGGAGGCGGTGAACCCGTTGGAACTGCCGACCGGAGCGATGCCGCCGGTCGGGCCACGTGGTGATCTTTCGTCGGCGGCGACGCCGGCGCCCCCGGCGAGCGACGGTGTCTATCGGACGCGGCGCCCGGCGTTGGCGGTGATCTTCGCCGTCCTGGTGCTGGCCTTCGAGGTGCCGGCACTGCTGGTGCTGCTGGACGGGCTGACCGGGGGGCTGACGGCGGCGAACGTGCTGGCCGGGATGTTCCTCGTCAGCGGGGTGCCGATCTTCGCCGTTGGCCTGTACGGGCTGCGTGCCGGTGGGTTGTCGTTGCCGGATGGTCGCGGCTGGCTGCGCCCGCCGACGGCCTATCTCACCGCCGGCCTGGTGCTTCTCGTGGCGGCGGCGCTCGCGGTCGGCTGATCTGCCGGTCGGGGCTGGCCAACCCTGGTCTGGCGGTCGGCCAACTCCGGTCCGGCGGCTGTTGGGGCCCACGACAATCCCGGTGTTGCGGCTCTTGCTCCCGAACGCGGGGTTGGTGGGAGGTGGCGTACACTGGTCGACTGGCGACCGCCTTGCGCGGTCGACCTCGCGCGCCCTCCCCGCGGCTTGCCGTGGGGCGGCGGCTCCCTGGTCCCGACCGCTGGGTCGGGCCCACCACGGCCGACGACCGGGCGCCAGGCCGCCCAGCCGCCGGCCGGGCGGAACAACCAGGGACGCAAGGAGTAACCATGGCCGTCGTGACCATGCGCCAGCTGCTCGAGAGTGGTGTCCACTTCGGGCACCAGACCCGGCGCTGGAACCCGAAGATGAAGCGCTTCATCTTCACCGAGCGCAACGGTATCTACATCATCGACCTGCGCCAGACCCTCGACTACATCGAGAAGGCGTACGAGTTCGTGCGCGGGACGGTCGCCGAGGGGGGCAGCATCCTCTTCGTCGGGACCAAGAAGCAGGCGCAGGAGGCGATCGCCGAGCAGGCGACCCGGGTCGGTCAGCCGTTCGTCAACCACCGCTGGCTCGGTGGCATGTTGACCAACTTCCAGACGGTGTACAAGCGGCTCCAGCGGATGAAGGAGCTGGAGGCCCTCGGTGACCTGAGCGGCACCGCCGCCGGCTACACCAAGAAGGAGACGCTGCAGCTCAACCGGGAGAAGGGGAAGCTGTCGCGTACCCTCGGGGGGCTGCGGGACATGCAGAAGCTCCCGGCCGCGATCTGGGTGGTCGACACGAAGAAGGAGCACATCGCCGTTGACGAGGCACGCAAGCTGGGCATTCCGGTCATCGCGGTGCTCGACACCAACTGTGACCCGGACGAGGTTGACTACCCGATTCCGGGTAACGACGACGCGATCCGCTCGGCGGAGCTGCTGACCAAGGTTGTGGCCGCTGCCGTCGCCGATGGCCTGATCGCCCGTTCCGGCCGCCGTCGGGGCACCGACGAGAAGCCGGAGGCGGGGGTCGCCGCCGACGAGCCGCTGGCCGAGTGGGAGCGCGAGCTGCTCGAGGAGCCGAAGAAGGCTGACGAGCAGCCGGCGAAGGCCGAAGAGCAGCCGGTGAAGGCTGACGAGCAGCCGGTGAAGGCTGACGAGCAGCCGGCGAAGGCTGACGAGCAGCCGGCGAAGGCTGACGAGCAGCCGGCGGCAGCCGCCGCGGAGTGACCGCCCGCCCAGCCCCGGCCGTGCGGCCGGGGCTCCGGGTACATCGTCATCCAGACCGACCACCCACCCGCAGTCTCACCACTGAAGAGAGAGTCATGTCCAACTTCACCGCCGCGGATGTCAAGAAGCTCCGCGACCTCACCGGCGCCGGCATGATGGACAGCAAGAAGGCGTTGACCGAGGCCGAGGGCGACTTCGACAAGGCTGTCGAGGTTCTGCGCGTCAAGGGCGCCAAGGACGTCGGCAAGCGGGCCGGCCGGACCGCCGCCAACGGCTTGGTCGCGCACTCCGGCAACGCCCTGCTGGAGCTGAACTGCGAGACGGACTTCGTCGCCAAGACCGACAAGGTCGTCGCGCTGGCCCAGCAGCTGGTCGAGCACGGCGAGCGCACCGGCGTCAGCAACGCCGAGGAACTGCTGGCCAGCGAGATCGATGGCAAGGGCGTCGCCGAGCTGGTCCAGGAGCAGTCCGCCAAGATCGGCGAGAAGCTGGTGCTGAACCGGTTCGCGAAGCTGGACGGCACCGTCGCGGTCTACCTGCACCGTAAGGCGCAGGATCTGCCGCCGGCCGTCGGCGTGCTGGTGCAGTACACCGGCAAGACCGACGAGGCTGCGGACGCCGACGCGCGCGGTGTGGCGATGCAGATCGCCGCGATGCGCCCGCAGTACCTGAGCCGGGACGAGGTGCCGGCGGAGGTCGTCGAGTCCGAGCGGCGCATCGCCGAGCAGACCGCCCGGGAGGAGAACAAGCCCGAGGCGGCGCTGCCGAAGATCGTTGAGGGCCGGGTGAACTCCTTCTTCAAGGACTTCGTCCTGCTGGAGCAGGCGTCGGTCACCGACAACAAGAAGCCGGTGCGGCAGGTTCTGGCCGAGGCCGGTGTTGAGGTCACCCGCTTCGTTCGGTTCGAGGTCGGCCAGGCCTGAGCCGATCCCGAGCGCTTGCCGGCGCTCGGGACGGGAACATGGACGAGGAGGTCGCCGGTGTACGTGTCAAGCACCGCGGCCTCCTCGTCACATAGGGTCGGTGGCGGCAATTTGCGGCGTGTGCGGCGTACGCATGGTGAAGGGCGGGGAGGATGACACAGGTTGTGAGTGACCGGAGTCTGCTGGCGGAGGATCCGACGGCGCCACCTCCTGGCCGCGCGCGGCGGGTGGTGCTGAAGCTCTCCGGCGAGGTGTTCGGCGGTGGCGCGATCGGTGTCGATCCCGATGTTGTTCAGGCCATCGCCCAGCAGATCGCGACCGTGGTCCGGCGCGGTGTGCAGGTCTCGGTGGTGGTCGGTGGAGGCAACTTCTTCCGGGGCGCCGAGTTGCAGAAGCGGGGGATGGACCGGGCCCGGGCCGACTACATGGGCATGCTCGGTACGGTAATGAACTGCCTTGCCCTCCAGGATTTTCTGGAGAAGGAGGGCATTGAGACCCGGGTGCAGAGCGCCATCACGATGGCCCAGGTCGCCGAGTCCTACATTCCGCTGCGCGCCATCCGGCACCTCGAGAAGGGGCGAGTGGTGATCTTCGGGGCCGGTGCTGGCATGCCCTACTTCTCCACCGACACTGTCGCCGCGCAGCGTGCGTTGGAGATTCGGGCAGATGTGGTGCTGATGAGCAAGAACGGGGTGGACGGCGTCTACACGGCGGATCCGCGCGTCGACTCGACCGCCAGCAAGTTCGACTCGATCACCTTCTCCGAGGTGCTTCGTCGAAACCTGCGGGTCGCCGACGCCGCCGCGTTCAGCCTCTGCATGGAGAACGGCCTGCCGATGTTGGTCTTCGGCGCCCAGGGCGACGACACCATCACTCGGGCTGTGGGCGGCGACAAGATCGGTACCCTGATCACCACCTGAGCGGTTCGACCTCGACGGTCCTCCGACCTGACCAGCCACGACGAGCATAGAAGGAGGCGAGGAGAACGGTGATCGACGAAACCCTCCTCGAGGCCGAGGAGAAGATGGAGCGTGCCATCGAGCACGCCAAGGAGGAGTTCGGGGCGATCCGTACGGGCCGTGCCAACGCCGCCATGTTCTCCAAGATCATAATTGACTACTACGGCAGCCCGACCCCGCTGCCGCAGATGGCGTCGATCGGGGTGCCGGAGCCCCGTATGGTCATCATCAAGCCGTACGACACCTCGCAGACCAACGCGATGGAAAAGGCGATCCGCGACTCCGACCTCGGGGTAAACCCCAACAATGAGGGTAACCAGCTGCGCATTCTGCTCCCGCAGATGACCGAGGAGCGCCGCCGCGAGATGATCAAGGTGGCTCGGCACAAGGGGGAGGAGGCCAAGGTGGCGGTCCGCAACATCCGCCGCAAGGCCAAGGAGGAGCTGGACCGGCTGGTCAAGGCCGGTGAGGTCGGTGAGGACGACGGGCGCCGTGCCGAGAAGGAGCTGGACGATCTGACTCAGCGCTTCGTCGGCACCGTGGACGAGCTGATCAAGCACAAGGAAGCCGAGCTGCTCGAGGTCTGACCTCGCTGCCCGACTGCTGACGCGGCACCGGCGACCACGCCCTTTCGGGGCCGCCGGTGCCGCCTTTCTGCCGCGGCTCGTTGCCGCACCGGCCGCACCGGCCGCACCGGCCGCACCGGCCGCACCGGCGCGTACCGGCCGCACCGGCGCGTACCGGCCGCACCGGCGCGTACCGGCCGTCCTGGCGGTGCTGGTCGTCCTGGCGGTGCTGGTCGGGCCGGCGGAGGCGGTTTCGGATGCCGGGGTAGCGGGTGCAGTAGGCTCGGCTCGATTCTCGGGCACCCGGCGGTGAATGGCGGGGATCGACTGGCCGATCCGTCGGTCAACCAGAGGGAACATCATTCGGGTAGGGGACATGGTTGTGGTTGTGCGTCTGGTCGTCGGTTTCGTCTTCCCTCCAGGTGCGTGATGTCCCCCGTTGACCCGCACCGCAGCGCCGAACCGCACGGCTGGGAACGGCCCGCCGAATCGCGTGGCGTTCCGCAGGCGGATTCCGGTGCGGTACCCCGCGACGTCGGTGCAACGGTTCGGCATTGGGAAACCCCTGGTTCCGACCATGGCGATCCCGGCCAGCGTGGCCGGTCGCCAGCGGAGTCGATGGGTGGGCCTGGCCGAATCCCGGGTAACGGCCACCAAGCCCCCGCCGACGACCGGGACTACCCGACCGCGCGACAGAACCCGGTCCCGGACGCCCCGGTCGGGTCCGAGCATCCGACAGCCCAGCTTCAGCCGGTCCGGGACGACGATCCGGCCACGCAGCCGCGACCGCGGGGGCGGCGTCGGGCGGGACGGCGTCGTACCTCCGGCGCCGCTGCCCGCCCGCGGTCGGCCGGCAAGGCCGGCCGTAACCTGCCGGCGGCCATCGGCGTTGGGGTTGGCCTTGGTGCCCTCATCCTCGTGCCTCTCTTTCTCTACCCGTTCGCCTTCGTGGTGGTCGTCGCGGGGGCGCTGGTGGTCGGTTGTTGGGAGATGACCCGGGCGGTCGGTCGCGCGGGCGTCCACCCGCCGCTGGTCCCGCTGGCCGCGGGCAGTGTGCTGGTGTCCGGGCTGGCCTGGTTCGCCGGGCCCGATGCGTTGACCCTCGGTGTGGCCGTCACGGTGCTCGGTGCCCTGGTGTGGCGACTGGGCGACGGGCTGGCCGGATACCGTCGGGACGCCCTCGCGGCCACCCTGATCGCTGTCTACGTACCGTTCCTCGGTGGGTTCGCCGCGTTACTGGCGGCGCCGGAGGACGGGGCGCTGCGGGTGTTGGTGACACTGGCAGCGGTGGTGCTCTCCGACACCGGGGGGTACGCGGCCGGAGCGAACTTCGGTCGGCATCCGATGGCTCCGACGATCAGCCCGAAGAAGTCCTGGGAGGGGCTGGCGGGTTCGCTCAGCGCGGCGGCCCTCGGCGGCGCCCTGTTGATCTGGCTGCTCTTCGATGTAGCGCCCTGGTGGGGGGCGCTCTTCGGAGTTGCTGTCTCCGCCGCGGCCGTCCTGGGCGATCTGGCCGAGTCCATGATCAAACGAGACCTCGGGGTGAAGGACATGAGCAACCTGCTGCCGGGGCATGGGGGCCTGATGGACCGGCTCGACTCGGTTCTCTTCGCCCTCCCGACGGCGTACCTGCTGCTTGCGCTCTTCGTTCCGGTGACGGGCTGAGGCGTGGGTTACCCGGTGCCCACCGCCGGGCACGCCCCGCCTCCACCACCGTTGCCGGCGGGTCCGGTGCGAGGCCGGCGGATCCGCAACGGCGTGGTCCGGGCCGGGCGTGACAGACTGGGTGGGTCATGACGAACCTGCCCTTGACCCCGGTCAACCCCGACGCCCCCGCCCGCCGCGCGGCGATGCCCCCGCGGCATCTCGCCGACTTCGATCTCGCCGGCCGCCAGGCTCTGGCCGAGGAACTGGGCGAGCCGGGGTTCCGGGCCCGGCAGGTGTCGACTCACTACTTCGGCCGCCTGGTCCGCGATCCGGAGCAGATGACGGATCTGCCGTCGGCGACCCGGGAGAAGCTGGCCGGCCAGTTGCTGCCCACGCTGTTGACACCGGTGCGGGAACTGGCGTGTGACGACGGTGCGACCCACAAGGCGCTCTGGCGGCTGCATGACGGCTCGCTGGTCGAGAGTGTGCTGATGGGCTATCCGGACCGGGTGACGGTCTGTCTCTCCAGCCAGGCGGGGTGCGGGATGGCCTGCCCCTTCTGCGCGACCGGCCAGGCGGGCCTGACCCGCAACCTCTCCACCGCTGAGATCGTCGACCAGGCGGTCTACCTGGCCGGTGTGGCCGCCTCTGGCGCCGTCGCCGGGTCCCCACCGCGGCTGTCTCGCGTGGTGTTCATGGGGATGGGGGAGCCGTTGGCCAACTACAACCGGGTGGTGGCGGCGATTCGCCGGCTGGTGGCGCCCGCGCCAGAGGGGCTGGGGCTGTCCCAGCGGCACATCACCGTTTCCACGGTGGGTCTGGTCCCGGCTATCCGTCGACTGGCCAGCGAAGACCTCTCCGTGACCCTTGCGTTGTCGCTGCACGCGCCCGATGATGAGCTGCGCGACGAACTCGTGCCCGTGAACCAGCGCTGGAAGGTGTCCGAGGTGCTGGAGGCGGCCTGGGAGTACGCGGCCCACACGAGACGTCGCGTGTCGATCGAATACGCAATGATCAAGGACGTGAACGACCAGCCGTGGCGAGCCGACCTGCTGGGGCGGCTGCTGGCCGGCCGGTTGGCCCATGTGAACCTGATCCCGCTCAACCCCACTCCGGGTAGCCGCTGGGATGCGAGCCCGAAGCCGGTTGAGCGGGAGTTCGTCCGGCGGTTGCGCGCCGCCGGGGTCTCCACGACAGTGCGGGACACCCGGGGGCGTGAGATCGACGGAGCGTGTGGTCAGCTCGCCGCGGCCGAGGGGCAATGAGAGCGTGGGGGCCGGGGAGAGCGACCCGGCGGAGCGAACGAGACCAGGAGACATAGTGGCGAGTCAGGGTCAGCGTTTCCGGCGTAAGTCGCTGCGCCGGGGATACAAGGTTGACGAGGTGGACGCCTTCCTCGACCGGGTCGAGGCTACGCTGGAGGGGCAGCCGGTGGGCGCGCCCGTGTCCGCGCAGGAGGTCCACGACGTCGTCTTCCGGGTCCGATTCAACGGCTATGACGAGTGGCAGGTCGATCTTCACCTCGACCGGGTGGAACGGCAGCTCGCCGACGTGGAGGAACAGGGCGGCCGCCCGGCTCCGGCCGCTGACCCCCACCTGCCCGAGCGTCCAGCGGATCGGATGGGTCCGCCCGATCGGATGGGCCCGCCGGAACAGTTCGGCCCGCCGGGGCGGATGGGTCCAGCGGATCGGATGGGTCCGCCGGAACAGTTCGGCCCGCCCGATCGGATGGGCCCGCCGGAACAGTTCGGCCCGCCGGGGCGGATGGGTCCACCCGACGAGCGGGGCATCGCCCCGGAGCAGCAGCCGATGCCGCCCCGGTTCGTGCCGGCGCCACCCGGTACTCCGTACAGCCGGTACGACGACACCACCGGGTCCTTCTCCGGTGGCCACGATGCCCCCCGCGGCGGGTATGAACCGCCACGCGGCCCGGCCGCCCCGCACGGTCCCGGTGGCCCGCACGGTCCCGGTGGCCCGCACGGTCCCGGTGGCCCGCACGGTCCCGGTGGCCCGCACGGTCCCGGTGGCCCGCCGCGGGGCCCAGCTACCGGTGGCTACGGCCCCGACGAGCCGCGGTTTGACGGATTCGAGGCCGGCCGACACGGGCGTGCCGATATGACCACCGAGATGCGAATGCCGGAGCGCGGGCGAGAGATGGGTGGTTTGCCGGCGCCGCAGCCCGGCTTCGCCGGCTCACCGGAGGTCTCCGGGCCGCCGATGGCGCCTCCGCCCAGGGGGGTTGATCCATCAAGGGGAGGGCCACCGATGGCGGGGCCACCTGCGGCTGGGCCGCCTGTGCCGGGGCCGCCTGTGCCGGGGCCGCCGATGGCGGGGCCGCCTCTGGGTGGGCCGCCGATGGCTGGGCCGCCGGGCAGCGACCTCTACCGGGTTGACCAGATTCGCCGTAGTTTCCAGGTTCGCCGCTTCGGCAGCGGGTACGACCCGGACCAGGTCGACCGTTTCTTCGAGAGCCTGCTCGGTGGAATGCAGGGGCGGAATCCGATGCCGGTGAACCCACACGACCTGGGTACGCTCCGCTTCGGCCTGGTACAGGGCGGCTACTTCGAGGAGGAAGTTGACGCCGCCCTGAAGAATGTGCAGGACGTTCTGCTCGGTCGTTGACTCCGGACAACGCCGGGTTGACCCGGAACAACACTGTGGCCCGCTCCCTGACTCCGGGGAGCGGGCCACAGTGTTGTGGCTGAGGGTGCGCGCTACGGGCGAAGCCCGTTGCGCCGGAGCACGATGTCGCCGACGACGATGGCCAGCAACAGAACGGCGAGGCCGATCAGCCAGAGGTCCTCGATCCTGCCCTCGTGGTTACCGCAGATCATTGCCAGCAGCGACAGCGCAACAACCACCGCGCCGATCCGGCCGGACCTGCGGTGCCCGGGCTTGTGTTGGTCCGGAGACGTAACCGGCTCGCTTCCTGCCACTGTCGGTCCTTCCCTCGTGATCTGATCCGCGGTCAAGTCTGGCACGCCTGGTACCGGCCCCGGCGCTGGGTCCGACCATCTCCCGGGCCGGTTCGTTGGGAGGCCGGGAGCCCCGTGCCGGCCGGAACGGAGAGCGTTGTCGCCCATGGACGGCACTACCGGCGTCGCGGCGTGATGGTGAGAGTGGCTCCGGTAGGTTCGGACGTGAACCTTGTTATGTCTGCTAAAGGGGGAACTACGGTGCGAGTGACCGGTACCGGGCACGCCAGCATGCGGATCGACACTCCCGCGGGGAGCATCCTGTGCGACCCGTGGGTCAACCCGGCGTACTTCGCCTCGTGGTTTCCGTTCCCCGACAACTCCCAACTCGACTGGGCGGCGCTGGGCGACGTTGACTACCTCTACGTCTCGCACCTGCACCGCGACCACTTCGACGCGGCGCACCTCAAGCGGTACGTGTCGAAGCGGGCCACCGTACTGCTGCCCGCCTTCCCGACCTCGGAGATGGAAGACGAGCTGCGGGAGCTGGGCTTCACCCAGTTCCTGAAGGCGCCGAACGAGGAGGTCGTCGACCTGGGCGGCGGCCTTAAGGTCATGATCCAGGCGCTGACCAGCCCGACCGACGGTCCGATCGGGGACTCGTCGCTGTGGGTGGAGCACGACGGGGTCCGGCTGCTCAACCAGAACGACGCCCGCCCCACCGACCTCAGCGTCTTCACCGAGCTGGGCCACGTGCACGCGCACATGCTCCAGTTCTCCGGTGCGATCTGGTATCCGATGGTCTACGAGCTGCCGAACGCCGCCAAGACCGCGTTCGGCAAGCAGAAGCGGGACCGGCAGTTCGACCGGACCTGGCGCTACATCGACGACCTGAAGGCCGACCACGTCTTCCCGATCGCCGGCCCGCCGTGCTTCCTCGACGACGGGCTGTGGCAGTTCAACGACATTCACGGCGACGAGGGCAACATCTTCCCCGACCAGTCGGTGTTCCTGGACGAGTACGCCAAGGTCGGTGGCACCAACGGGGTGGTGTTGCTGCCGGGCAGCGTCGCCGAGGTCACCGCCGACGGCTGCGAGACCACCCACCCGATGCCCGTGGCGGAGTTCTTCGCCAACAAGGTCGCCCACCTCGAGGAGATGCGGGAGCGCAAGCGGCCGATCATCGCGGCGGAGAAGGCGTCCTGGCGGCACCCGGAGGTGGACGTCCTGGGGGAGATGCAGCGCCGCATCGAGCCGTTGCTGAACGAGTCGATCTATCTGGCCAAGGGGGTCGGTGGCCCGGTCCGCTTCGACCTGGTCGATGTTGACGACGCGGGTACGGAGACCGTCGAGTCGATCGTGGTGGACTTCCCCGGCAAGCAGGTCCGCCCGTACGCCGACGAGAAGGTGCGCTACCGGTTCCGCACCGAGCGGGCGCTGATCGAGCACCTACTGCACATCGGCGAGGTGGACTGGGTCAACTCGCTCTTCCTGTCCTGCCGGTTCTCCGCGGCGCGGATCGGCCAGTACAACGAGTTCGTCTACGCCTTCTTCAAGTGCCTCTCCCAGGAGCGGTTGCAGTACGCCGAGGGCTGGTACGACGAGCACGAGCGGGCGGTCGACGCGGAGGACATCACCCTCGGCGACTGGGTGGTGCAGCGGCGCTGCCCGCACCTCAAGGCGGACCTGAGCCGGTTCGGCATCGTGGCGGACGACCAGCTCACCTGCCAGCTGCACGGCTGGCGCTTCGACCTGGCCAGCGGGCGGTGCCTGACCAGCGTCGGCCACAAGATCCGCGCCGAGCGCGCCGACGAGCAGACCCCCGCCCCGGTCGTCGAGACGACGACCTGATCCCCGCCCGCACCCGTTCAATGAAGAGCACCGGTCCCGTACAGCTCCGGCTGCGCGGCGGCTGTTCCGCCGGCGCATCCTCACCGACCGAGGTCGGTGAGGATGCGCCGGGCGGCGTTGTGCCCGGAGGCGCCGATGACGCTGCCGGCGGGGTGACAGCCGGCGCTGCCCGCGTACACGCCGTCGATCCCGGTGGCGTACGGCATCCGGTCGGTGAACGAGACCGTGTTGTCCACGTGGTGGATGTGCCCGCCGGTGATGCCGAAGTGCGCCTCGATGCCGGGTGGGGCCAGCGGTACGGCGTCGGCGATCAGGGCACCGGTGCCGGGGGCGTACCGCTCGCAGATCGCCACCAGCCGCGCCACGTACCCGGGTAGCGCCTCGTCCCAGGTGGTGCCCGCCAACTCGTACGGCACCGACTGCACGAAGAGCGCCGACGAGTGGTGCCCGGCAGCGTCGGAGAGCGTCGGGTCGACGGTGGTGTGCAGGTACCACTCGATCGTCGGCTCCGGTGGCAGCCGCCCGGCCCGCACGTCGGCCCACATCGCGCGTAGCCCCGCCAGCGGCGTGTCCCGAGCGGCGCCGGGGTCGGAGCCGGGCAGCAGGTGGATGGTGGACCCGAACGGGCTGGGGGCGCCTTCCGGCAGGCAGGAGAAGCGCGGCAACCCGGTCAGCGCCAGGTTGAGCTTGAGCGTGGTGCCGGGGCGGCGGACCGCCGTCATCCGGTCGGTCAGCGACGCCGGCAGCGCGCCGTCGGGGAGCAGTTCCATCAGCCGGTACGGGTCGCAGGCCCCCAGCACCACGGACGCGGCAACGGTCTGCCCGTCGGCGAGCCGGACACCGGAGGCGGCACCCCCGTCGAGGGTGATCGCGTTGACCGGTGTACCGGTGCGGATGGTGGCGCCGGCGGCGCGCGCGGCGTCGGCGAAGGTCCGGGAGACGGTGCCCATGCCCCCCTTGGCGATCATCCAGGTGCCGTCGGAGCCGGGGAGCCGGCACATGTTGTGAACCAGAAAGTTGTGCCCGGTGCCAGGGTCGTCCGGGCCGGCATTGACCCCGGAGAGGCCGTCGGTCACCGCGTACATGCTGATCAGCAGCTCGGAGTGGAAGTCGAAGCGGGCCAGATAGTCGACGACCGAGCCGCGAACCAGGTCGACGAAGATCTGGCGCAGCGCCGGCCGGACGTACCGTTCGGCGGTCTCCCCGACCGGCAGCGGTTCGGCCAGCCAGGCCGGCGCCAGGTCCGCGCGCAGCGCCGTCAGCTCGGCCTGGAGTGCGGCGTCGGCGGCGACATCGGCGGGGGAGAAGAACTCGGTGAACTGCCGCCGGGTCGCGGTCGGGTCGGCACCGAAGAGCAGGTACGGCGAGCCGGGCCCACCGGGGGTGGGTAGGAAGTAGTGCGGGTCGCGTCGCAGCACCGGGATGTGGACGTCGAGCCGGGCGAGCAGCTCCGGGGGCATCAGCCCGAGCAGGTACGACCCGGTGGAGTGGCGCAGCCCCGGCACCCGGGGAAACGGCGTCTCGGTGCGGGCCGCGCCGCCGACCACGTCGGCCGCCTCCAGCACCAGCACGTCCAGCCCGGCTCGGGCCAGCAGGATCGCCGACACCAGCCCGTTGTGTCCGGCGCCGACGACGGCGACGTCCACCCGCCGCGGGAGCGTGGTCTGCGGTCGATCCCGTGATGTGGAGGTCGCCTGCCGATCCATGCAGCGAAGATAACTGTCGATCTGCCCCTGGGCTACCCCAGCACCGCGGGTGGTGGGGCGCGGGTTGGGGATGGGGTCGCGCGGGCCCGGTCGGCGACTGCCGGGCCCGCGCGACGCGTTCAGCCGAAGGCCTTGACGCTGTTCCAGTCGTTCCCCAGCACGATCTTCACGGGGCCTTTGGTGTCGGTGGTGGACGGATGGTAGATCCGCATCATGCCGTCCTCCCCGAAACGGGCCCACAGGTCCGGGACGCTGTCCCCGTTCACGTCCGGGATACCGATCACCGCGTTGATGTTGGTTTCGGTCCAGTTGGTGCCGTAGGGGACGTCACCATTCTGGGAGTTCGCCGCGAGTTTGATCGAATCCAGATCGACGCTGCCGGCTACTGCGCCCGGCTTCCGTGGCGGACGTACATGTTGCCGTTGTCCAGGTTTCGCCAGAGCAGATCGGGTGTGCTGTCGAGGTCGATGTCCGCGACGGTGACGACTTCCCGGGCGGCAAGGGGCTGCCGGCGACCGCCACCCGCTACACCGACGGACTGGCGTACGCCCAGGCGATCGGCGGATACACCGACGACTACCAGCCCACCTCCACCACCCTGACGCTACCGGAGTCCATCGCCGACACCTGGGGCCTGGAAACCTCCTACCGGTACGACTACACCTACACCGACACCGGCCTACCCGAGTCGACCACGCTGCCGGCCGTCGGATCCCTCCCGGCTGAGAAGCTGCTGACCCGCTACACCAGGGACGGGCTGCCCCTGTCGGTGTCGGGTAAGGACTGGTACGGCGCCGAAACCGTCTACTCGCCGTACGGGCAGGTGCTGCGCTCCACCCTCGGCGCCCAGCCCTACCGGGTGTGGACCACCGCCTCCTACGACAACGCCAGCGGCGCCCTCACCGACCAGCAGGTCCACCGCGAGCAGACCGATGACCAGAGCATCGTCGCCGCCAACCTGGTGTCGCACCGCTCCTACGGCTACGACGACGCCGGCAACGTCACCTCGATCCGTGAGCGTTCCCTCGGCCTCGAGGAACGGCAGTGCTTCACCTACGACCCGATCGGCCAGCTGAACACGGCGTGGACGGCGACCGATCAGGAGTCCTGCGCCGCCAGCCCGGCCGGCGACACCGTCACCGCCGGCACCGACGGCACCGGCTACTGGCAGGAGTACGAGTACGACCTGCTCGGCAACCGCACGAAGCTGGTGGAAAAGGACCTCACCGGCGACACCGACAAGGACGCCACCACCAGCTACGACTACGGCAAGGCCGACGGCACGCAGCCGCGCACCCTCACCAAGGTCACCAAGGACTACGTCACCCCGGACGGCGCGGAGATCACCGCCGTCGCCGAGCGCCTGTATGAAATGACCGGCGAAACCAAGGTCGTCACCTCCGTGGAGAACGGCGACCAGCAGGTGCTCTCCTGGACCTACGACGGCAAGGTCGACCGGATCACCGGCGCGGGCAGCCGGGGCAAGACCGCCTACGTCGGGTTGGCCGACAAGTGCATCGACCTGGGCGAGGCAGTCCCGGGCAACTCGCTCCAGTTGTTCTCGTGTAACGGCACGATCGCGCAGAAGTGGACGTTCGCTCCCGTACCCGGTCAGGCTGACGCGAACCTGGGCACCCTGTCCGTGTATGACGACTGGTGTGTCCAGCCCGACGGCAACACCGCCGGGTCGGCCATCGCGACGCAGGAATGCTCCGGGTCGACCGAACAGCACCTGGAGCGCCTCTCCACCGGGCAGCTCAAGCACCCCGCCTCCGGCCTGTGCCTCGCGGTAGAGGACGAGGCCACCGACGACCTCACTCCGCTGGTGCTCGTGGCCTGTGACGCGGACTCCGCCGCCCAGCAGTGGGAGGCACAGAACGAGACCCGGCACCTCTACGGACCCGACGGCAGCCGTCTGCTCACCTTCCAGGACCAGCAGGCGACGCTGCACCTCGGCGAGTCGGTGCTGACCGTGCAGCGAGGCGGGACGCTGGTCAACACCCAGCGTTCCTACCCGACACCGGGTGGTGTCGTGATGCGGTACCTGCATCTCGCCACCAGCAGCACCGGACTTGTCGCGCTCGCCGGTGACCACCAGGGCAGCCCGTACGCTGAGGTCGGCCTCCAGGGCGAGATGCCGGTGCGAGTCCGTAAGCAGGACCCGTTCGGTAACCAGCGTGGCGCCGTGCCTCTCGGCGTCAACATGCAGACCCACACCGGGTTCCTCGGTGCCCAGCGGGACGACGCCTCCGGCTTCATCCCGCTCGGCGCGCGGCTCTACGACCCAGTGGTGGGCCGGTTCCTCTCCGCCGACCCGGTGCTGGACATCGCCGACCCGATGCAGTCCAACGGGTACGCGTACGCCCACAACAACCCGGTGACCCACTCCGACCCGACGGGCCTGTCGGTGTCGTTGACCCCCTCGGAGAGGGCGGCGGCGCTCGAGGGCGCGGGCCTGTCGGCGGCGCAGGTCGCCCAGGCCCAGGCCACGATGGGCCGCTCGCTGATGTCGGTGATCCTCGACTCGGCCTGGTACATGCTGAAGGAGTTCATCGGCATCAACGACGCCATGAACTGCTTCGGCGGTGACATGTGGGCGTGCGGCAGCCTCATCGTCGGGGCGATTCCCTGGACGAAGGTCGCCAAGATCCCGGGCGTGCTCAAGGCAGTAAACCGGACAATCTCCGCGATCCAAGCATGGCGTACGGCGAAGCGTGTCGCTGAAGGGGTGCTACGCGCCGCCAAGGCGGCGGAGACAGCGGCGCTCAACGCCAAGAAGCTGGCCATCGAGAAGGCGAAAAAGGCCGCCCAGGCCGCGAAGAAGAAAGCCGCTCAAAAAGCGCAAACAACGAGCAATAAGGCGGTCAACGCCACAAAGAAGACCGGCAACTCAGCCCAAAAGAACGCCCAGGCGAAATCCAACCCGAAGGGCTCCTCAGCGGCCTCCAGCGGCGCCGGAAAATCCGGCAAGTCCGGTGGCGGCTCCGGGAAGTCCGGTGGTGGCTCCGGCAAATCCGGTGGTGGCTCCGGCAAGGGTGACTCCAAGGGCGGCGGGGACTCCGGCGCGACGGCGCGCGGCAACGGCGGCTCAAGCGGCGGGTCCTGCCCAGACCCCGGTAACAGCTTCGTTCCTGGCACCAGAGTCCTGATGGCCGACGGCTCCACCAAGCCGGTGGAGGATGTGCAGCCGGGCGACGAAGTCCTGGTCACCGACCCGGAGACGGGCGAGACCGTGACCGAGACGGTCACCGCGGCCATCAAGGGCGACGGCGTCAAAAAGCTGGTGAAGGTCACCATCGACACCGACGGCGACCGTGGTACGGAGACCGCCGAGATCACCGCGACCGACGGCCACCCGTTCTGGGTGCCGGAGCTGGGCGAGTGGATCGACGCCACCGACCTGCGCTCCGGCCAGTGGCTGCGGACCAGCTCCGGCACGTACGTGCAGATCACGGCGATCGACCGCTGGGACGTCCTGCAGGCCACCGTCCACAACCTCACCGTCGCCAACATCCACACGTACTATGTAGTGGCCGGCAACACGCCGGTCCTCGTACACAATTGCGGCGGAAACTGGCAGCCAACGGAGATCGATGGGCAGCGCGTCTATCAGCGCGACGATTTGGTTGATCCGAAGTTCACTTCGCCGGCCGATAGATATGGCAGGACAAATTTGAAGCGGATGCAACAAGGCCTCGCGCCGATGGGACCGGACGGTAAACCGATGGTTCTTCACCACATGCTGCAGACCCAGGATGGCCCGCTCGCCGAACTGACTCAATCAATGCATCAGGGCTGGTTCCGGGAACTTCATATTAACGTCGGAACTAATATTCCAAGTGGTATCGACCGCAAGGCGTTCGCCGTGTGGAAGACTGCATACTGGAAGGGTCGTGCGGCCGGATTCCAGTAGGAGGAGGTCAGTGAAGTGAGTGCCTATGAGGACGCCGAGGCGTTTATTCGGCTTGTTCGGGCTAGCTCGCAGGTTGCCAATATTGCTGGCAGCTGTGACGAAGACTTGATCGCACGGGCTGAGGCTCAGCTTGGCCTCAGCCTGCCGCCCACCTATCGCGAGTTCCTGCGACAACTCGGTGAATGCGATGTTGCCGGTGAGGAATTCTACGGCGTTTGGGCACGTGATGGCGAACGAGATGTTCTCTTCGGGGCGGTGCGGATGACCTTGGAAGCTCGCCGAACGAGCGCAATGCCCGATTCCTTGATTGCGTTTATGTTTGATGGCATGGGTGGTATGTATGCATTGGACACCGCTTCCCTGAATGAAGAAGGCGAGGCTCCAGTCGTGCTCTGGGAACCGGGGGGCTCGGTTCCTGGCTCTATCCTGGAACACGCTGCGGATAGTTTCGGCGAGTTTGCGTTAAGCCGGACGAAGCGCGCTCTCGCAGCGCTGCAGTGAAACATATTATAAAACGTGTAGTAGCCTCTTCGCGACTACGTGCAGGCGTCAATTTGTGTGGGTGCCCTGAAGGCCCGTGGTTGGGTGAGGGCCTCCTGCGATTCCTGGGTTGATGATACGGCTACGGTTGGTAGGCGAGGCCTGCTCGTCGTTGCTGGGGCATCGGAGGTCGAAGACGTCGGACTGCACGGAGGTGCCTTGCCGGCGACGCTGTAGGTAATTCATCGGTGTTGAAGTTCGCGTAGTGCGCGTTGGGCGGTCATGGAGGCCGCGCCGTAGAGTCGGCTGTCTTGCGGGCGGACGGTAATGGGTCGGTGGGTTGAGGCGTCCAACGCGGAACTGGTCGACGCGCAGGTGCAAGGTAAGAGCCTGGTTGACCCCCGCGGGACAGCTCCACCAATACAGTGGAGATATGCGGGCAAACGGGGTTCTGCTAGCTGTCGCCTGGTTCCTCGATTAGGGAGAGTGCGCCTGATGGGCAGAGTTCGACGGCGTCGCGGGCTCGGTGGGCGGCTTCGCCTTCGGGGTGTTTGGTGATGAGCAGGACGATGCCGTCGTCGTGCTGGTCGAACACGGTCGGGTCGGTCAGTACGCACTGGCCGGCCCCGATGCAGACGTCGGTGTTCGCCTCGATTCGCATGTGGTCCTCCATTACCAGGCGACGGGGAGTTCTTCGGCGCCGTAGATGATCGCATCGGACTTGAACGGGATGTCGTCGAGCGGTGCGGCCAGGCGGAGGGTGGGGATGCGGCGGAACAGGGTGTCGAAGACGATTTGCAGCTCGATGCGGGCCAGGGTTTGGCCGATGCACTGGTGTGGGCCGAAGCCGAAGGCGACGTGGTGGCGCGCGCCGCGTTCGAGGTCGATCCGGTCTGGGTCGGTGAAGACCGTGGGGTCGTGGTCGGCGGCCAGCCCGGAGATGACGATTCCGTCGCCGGCGTTGATGGTGGTGTCGCCGAGCTGTACGTCCTCGGTGGCCACGCGGGCGGTGACGGTGTCGGTGATGGTGAAGTAGCGCAGTAGTTCCTCGACGGCCGGTGGTGTCTTCTCCGGGTCATCTTTGATCATGGCTAGCTGGTCGGGGTGTTGGAGTAGCCCCACAACGCCGAGGGAGATCATGTTCGCGGTGGTCTCGTGGCCGGCGATGAGCAGGAGGAAGGCCATACTGACCAGGCTCGTGCGGTCGAAGGTGCCGGCCGCGTGCTGTTTGGCGATCTGCCGGCTGAGCAGGTCGTCGGTGGGGTCGGTGACCTTGCGGTCGATCAGCCCGCCGAGGTAGGTGTTCAGCTCCTCCTGGATGCGGACCCGGACCTTCGATGGTGTGTGGTGCCGGACCAGGGGGCCGCTGCGCGCCTGGAAGAAGTCGTGGTCGGCGTAGGGGACGCCGAGTAGCTCGCAGATGACCAACGACGGCACCGGCAGCGACAGCGCTTCGACCAAATCGGCGGAACGTTGCTCGGAAGACAGCATCTCGTCGATGTGCTGGTCGACGATCTGCTGGATCCGTGGCCGCAGCTCGGCCATCCGCCGGACGGTGAACTCGCCCATCAGGGCTCGCCGCGCCTGGGCGTGCTCGGCGCCGTCCATGCCGAGCATGGAGGTGGGCTGGTCCTGCAGTTGTTTTCTGGTCTCCGGGTCGGTGCTGACGAACGGGAAGTTGTCCCGGCGGCGGTCGGAGGAGAACCGCCGGTCGGCCAGGACGGCGCGGGCCAGCTCGTGACCCGCGATCCACCATGCTTCGCGGCCGGTCGTCAGGCGGACCTTGGCGAGCGGGGAGTGTTCCCTGATCTGTTCGTATTCGGCGGGTGTGCTGAAGGGACATCCACGTTCGACAGGAAATTCGGCGTCGGTGACCTCGCCGGAGCCGGGCCCTGACGTAGCAGTCGAGGAAGCCTCCGGCGTAGTGATCGAGGCAGTCTCTGTCATGGTGATCGTCACCTCGCAGAAGTGGATGTTGTCCCCGCCCGCTCGGCCCCAGGCTAGCCCGACGGTGGCACTCCGTCCATGCCTGATCGTCGATGGCTAGGCTGGTCTGCCTACCGGCCGGGCGGGGACGACAGCGGGCACCTATCCGATCCGGGTCGCTTCGATGGTGGTGCTCGTCCGCGCCGTACGGAAGGTGGCGATCACCGCGGTCGCGGCGAGCGCGAGGCTCGTGGCGAGGATCAGGTAGTACGACGGAGGTAGCCAGTTGATCGTTCGTTCGCCTTCGGTGAGGCCGGCGACGATGCACCAGGCGGTGAGGATCCCGAGCCCGACGCAGAGTGCGAAGACCGTGGCGAGCGGCAGGGCTGCTTCGGCGACGATGACGCGACGCACCGTCGATGCGGGCATTCCCATGAGGCGGAGCAGGCCGAGTACCCGTTTGCGGTCCAGGATGGCGGCGATGCTGGAGACGGCGAGGGAGACCGCGGAGATCAGGGTGGCCACGAGCACGGCCAGGTGGCCGAGGTTGGCGTAGCGGTCGGCCCAGGTTCGCCACCGGGCGCTCTCGTGGTCGGACTGGGTCATGGGCGGGAATGACAGGCGCAGTTCGCTGCCGAGGATGGCGGTGCGGGCACGTTCGACCGAGTGCGTCGTGCCGTCGGTGGCGACGAGCAGGATTTCCGGCGTGGTGCCCGGTGCGGTCGCTGGGCGGGTGACCAGCGAGCCGTCGCCGAAGGCGCTGCCGGTGACCTGGATATGGCTGGCGCCGTCGGGGGTGGGAAGGCCGGCTCGGGTGGCGTCAGCGGCGGCGAAGACGGCTCCGGCCTCGGGGTGGGAGTAGCCGATCGCGGTCGCGGTGACCCCGTCGGTGCGGGCGATCCGGGATGTCGCGGCGGTGACCGCGGTGGTGCCGGACGCCGCTGTGCCGGCATCGTCCGGTGGTGGCGGGTCGAGCCAGGCGATCAGGGTGGAAGGCGCGAGATACTCGGAGTCTTCAGTGGGGGATTCCTCGGCGAGGGTGGTGATCCCGGCGGAGAAGAACGAGACCAGGAAGACGGCGGCGACCAGGCCGCTGACCGCGCGGAACGTGGCCCGTGGGTGTTGTTGGATGCGGTTCATCGCGATAACCCCGGCGGTGCGGTGCGCGCGGCGGGCCGCGATCCGAGCGATCCAGTAGGTGAGCACCGGCCCGGCGGCGATCAGCCCGACCAGGAGCAGGAGGAATCCGGCGATGAGGATCCGGTCGGTGCGGGGGAGCGGGCCGTGCCGCAGGGCGGCGGTCGTGGCGCCCAGCAGCACCACCACACCGGCGATGAGCGGCACCACGCCGAGGGCGGAGGGGCGACGCTCGGTACGCTCGCGGCTGCCACCGAGGGGACCGATTCTGGCCCGGCTGGTGCGCCATCCGGCGACGGCGGTGCAGCCGGCCACGACACCCGCGACGACGATGAGCACGGTGCTCGGCGGCACGGTCAGGTCGGCGCGGAAGAACCGGCCGTCCTCCACCTCGACCAGGGCGGCGACCGGGATGAGTAGCCATGCCAGGGCCACCCCGGCCAGGGCGCCCACGAGGCTGGTCACCCCGGTCTCGGTGGCGGCGATGGCGGCGACCCGGCGGGGGGTGGCGCCGATGAGGCGTAGGGCGGCGAAGCGTTCGGCGCGGGTGGCTGCGCCGAGGCGGGTGACGATCCCGACCAGGATCAGGACGGGCAGCAGAATCGCGATGGCGCCGATGATGGTGATGGCGCGGTAGTTGCTGCTTGGATAGGAAACCCCGCGGAACTCCGTGACCGACCAGACGTTTCCACTGAGGAAGACGCTTCCCACCATGCCAATCGATGGGCGCAGGTTCTCGGTCGTCGTTCCGGTCACGACAACCAGCGAGTCCGGGCCCGCCAGGCCTGCGGTGTCAATGACGCCGGCCCGGGTGCCGTACCGGGAACCGAGGGTGTCGGTGGGGTTCGCCTCGATGAGGGCGATCAGCGCGGGGGAGGCGTGGTAGGTGCCGGCCGCCGGGGGCCTCCCGACTCCGGGTACGACCACGGTCGAGTCCGGGGTCGCGACGATGTCGACCCTGATGATCTCTTGCCCGTCGAAGTGCTCCAGGTTGGTCGCCGCCAGCACGGACTCGTCGGTTGGCGCGGCGGCAGCGGGGTCCCGGAGCTCGGTCGACTCTCCATGGGACAGGGAGGGCCAGCTGAGGCGTTCGGAGCGGGAGGTGACTCCGTCGTAGCCGCCCAGGAGCAACAGCAGTAGGGCGACCCCGACCGCGATGCCGCCGGCCATGCCGATCAGCCGCCCGGATGCCCCACGGCCCTCCGCCGTGACGAGTCTGGTCAGGGTGAACAGCCTCATCCGTACGCCCCTCCGATCGTGATCTGTCCATCGCGGACGACGACCTCCCGGTCGGCGTAGGCGGCCGTACGTGGGTCGTGGGTGGTGAGGATGACGGCGGTGTTGGCGTCGCGTGCCGCCTCGGTGAGGGCGAGCATCACCGTCTCGGCGGCGAGTGAGTCCAGCGATCCGGTCGGCTCGTCGGTGAAGAGCAGGGTCGGCTTGGTGGCCAGGGCACGGGCGATGGCGACCCGCTGCGCCTGCCCGCCGGAGAGCTGCGCCGGTAGTTTCCGGGAGCACTCGCCCAGGTCGAGCCGGTCGAGCCAGGCGTCAGCCCGGCGGCGGGCTTCGCGGCGTGTGACGCCGGCAAGCAGGAGGGGAATCGTCACGTTGTCCACCGCGTTCAGGTCGGGCAGGAGCTGCCCGTATTGAAAGACGAATCCGAATTTGTCCAGGCGGAGTCGCGACCGGCCCGCCTCGTCGAGGTCGGTGAGGCGAACGGTGTCGTAGTCCACGGTGCCCTCGTCCGGGACCAGGACCCCGGCGAGTACGTGCAGGAGGGTGGATTTTCCGGACCCGGAGGGGCCGGTCACCGCGATGATCTCGCCAGCGTGGCAGTCCAGGTCGACGCCGCGCAGGGCTTCGGTCAGCCCGAACGCGAGCCGCAGCCCCCGCGCCGAAAGGAGGGGAGCCGACCCGTCCTCGGGGGCGGACGCCGACATGCTGATGGTCTCCACCTTGTTCACTTTTTTACCTCGGCTTGTAGCTGGGACAGGCGGGCAGCGGTCAGGTCGATCCAGCGCAGGTCCGCCTCGATGTGGAACAGGGCGTGGTCGCAGGCGAGGACGACGGCGAGGCCAGCTCCCCGCTTTTCGTTGGTCAGCTCCCGCATGCGCGCCATGTGCCGGCTTCGTTGCAGGTCCAGCAGTCGGCCGGCGTCGTCGCCGAGGAGCAGCGCGATGATTGTCTTGGCGAAGAGGTCGCTCTGCAGGGTCTCCGACGGCACCTCGGGGGTGAAGATCCACTCCAGCACCCGGGCGCGGCCGGCGGGGGTGATCCCGTAGCGCTTGCGCTCCGGGCCGGCGCCCGCCTCGGCGCCGATCGCCACGATCCAGCCGTTGCGCATCAGCCGGGTCAGGGTGGTGTAGACCTGCCCGAACGCCAGTGGTTTCTTCAGCCCGAACCAGCGGTCGTACCGGCTTTTCAGGTCGTAGCCGTAGCTCGCACCGGTGCCGAGGAGGCCGAGGAGGGTTGTCGTGTTGTCCACGTCCGGGACCATATATACGCGGTATCTACACGCGCAATCCACTCTGGCTGGTGTGATTCATCGAAGGGCGCCGGATTCCGGAGTGAGCGTCAACTTCCGGTTGACGATCCGAGTGCGTCAACCTATGGTTGACGCATGACTGAACCATTGATGATGACCCACCCGGTACGCCTCGACGAGCTGATCGACCACATCAAGCAGGGGCGCAACAGCGCGCTGGACCAACTCGCCGACGCGGTCCTGGCCGGCGAGCACCTCGGCGAGGTGGCCGACCATCTGATCGGTCACTTCGTCGACCAGGCCCGACGCTCGGGCGCCTCGTGGACCGAGATCGGCCGCAGCATGGGCGTCAGCAAGCAGGCCGCCCAGAAGCGTTCGGCGGCGAAGGTGGCGACGGCCGCGGCGCTGGAGTCGGATGGCGGCTTCAGCCGGTTCACCACCCGGGCCCGTAACGTCGTCGTCGCCTCCCAGGAGGAGGCGCGCGCCGCCGGTAACGCCGAGATCGGTCCGGCGCACCTGGCGTTGGGTCTGCTGGTCGACCCGGACGCGCTCGCCCCGCAACTGATCAAGGCGCGCGGGGTGTCCCTGGACCGGCTCCGGGACGCGGTCGCGGCGACCCTGCCGCCCCGCGTCGCGCAGGTCCCGGACCTGATCCCGTACGACGCACGGGGTAAGAAGGCGCTGGAGCTCACCTTCCGGGAGGGGCTTCGGCTCGGCCACAATTACATCGGTACCGAGCACATCCTGCTTGCCCTGCTCGAGGAGGAGGACGGCGACGGCGTGCTCACCGGCCTCGGCCTGGACAAGGAAGGGACGGAGGCCGCGATCCAGGGCGCACTCGCCGCGCTCACCCGCAAGAGCTAGGCGAGGCGGAGGGGGGAGACACGATGGGGCGGCCGTTGCGCATCGCGGTGGCACAGCCACGATGCATCGCGTACGACGTGCTGGCCAACGCGGCGGCGCACGAGGCGGCCGTCCGGGCGGCGGACGCGCGGGTGGTGGTGTTTCCCGAGCTGTCGCTGACCGGCTACGAGCTGGACGCGCTGCCGGTCGCCCCCACCGATGAACGGCTGACCCCCATCGTCAACGCCTGTGCCGACACCGGGGCGCTCGCACTCGTCGGCGCCCCAGTGCCCGGACCGGGCATCGGCGTGCTGGCGGTGGACGGGGAGGGCGCGCGGGTGGCCTACCGGAAGGTCCACCTGCACGGTCGGGAAGCTCTCCACTTCGTTCCCGGCGAGCCGACCGTGCTCGACGTGGACGGGTGGCGGCTGGGGCTCGCCGTCTGCCGCGACACCGGCGTCCCGGAGCACGCCGCGCAGACGGCCGCGCTCGGGATCGACGGTTACGTGGCGGGAGTCGTCCACGCCGAGGACGAGGCCGAGCTGCACGGCGAGCGGGCCCGTCGGGTCGCCGCGGACCACGGCGTCTGGGTGGCCACGGCGGCCTTCGCCGGTCCGACCGGTGGCGGCTTCGCCCGAACGTCCGGGCGCTCGGGCATCTGGTCCGCTGCCGGGGAACTGCTCGCCGAGGCAAGCGCCGCCCCCGACGATCTGGCCCGCACGGTCTTCTACTGAGCTGAGATCAGCGCCTCCGTCCGTACAGGGGTCAGCGTGGGCAGGGGTACTCCTGGAACGTCTTGAAGGCGCTGCGGGTGCCGACCATCGTGGGCTCACCCTGGCAGTCCTCGTGGAGGCTTCCCACCACGGTGGTGTGCGACGGGTTGGAGTAGAAGGTCGTGTAGCACTCGTGGCCGAATATGCAGGCGCGAGCCGGCGCGGGTGCTGCGGGCGAGACGAGGATGGCGGCCGCGAGGAAGGCCAGGACGACGAAGAGGCGTCGGATCATGGTGGGGCACCTCCGGTGGTACGGGCTGATCAATCGAGAGCTGACTGTGCCGCCAGCATTAACCAGTACGAAACAAATAACAACTCAGCTTTCGGGTACGTGTTGTTTCCCGGGGCGCCTTCCACGGCGCAGGATTTGCCCGATTCCGCCGACATTCCTGCCGGTGGCGCCGGGTCCGGAGCAGCCAACACGGGAGCGGCCTCGGTAGGCGATGTGTGGGCATTGTCGATTATGGTGCGATAGCGAGTTCTATTGCTCCACGCCAAATTGCTTGGGCGAGGGAGTCGCGGAACACCATGGCCAGATCAACCGCATCATCCTGGTTCTGAGTGTGGTGGGCCGGGGGAGGACCCGGCTCAGGCGCTCTTGCACCTGCTTCGGGTCGAGGCCCTGCGGCGGACGTCGAAGAGGGCGCTGCGGAGCTGGTACGCGCGTAGCCGGACCTCGCTCGCGTAGATCATCATTGGGTCGCCTTCGGGCCCGCGACCAAACCATCGTCGATGGTCGCCGTGGGTGCGCTCCTTCTGGTTGCTGTCGAGGCCGGGGCGGGCACCTGGATGAGGTGGCGGGAGGCGCCCGCCCCGGGGCGACCCAACAATATTTGGCCGTTCCCAGACAAGATTTATTGCAACCCTGGCCTGATGCAATGTCTCGCGGGAGGATGCGGGCCAAGGGATGAGGTGCCTAACGCGACGACAGTAAAGGAGACGGCGTGGACGACTCGGGGAGCACCGTTCCGCGTAGGCAACTCGGGAGATATCTGCGAGAGCTTCGGGAAAACGCGTATGTCACGGTGTCGGCCGCCGCGAAGGAACTGGAGTGGTCGGCACCCCGGATCTGGCGGTACGAGACCGGCCAGGTCCCCATGCACCCCAACGATGTGGAGGCCATGTGCCGGGTCTACGGGGCGGCCCGGGAGACGATCGAGACGATGCGGGCGCTGGCCCGGGAGACCAAGGCGCACGGCTGGTGGCACAGCTACGGCTCGGCGATCAAGGACTGGTTCAAGCTGTACGTCGGCCTGGAAGCCGCCGCGACCCGGATCCGACACTATGAGGTCAACCTTGTACCGGGCTTGTTGCAGACCGTGGAGTACATGACCGAGGTGATCGCCACCGATCATCCGCAGCTCAGCGCGGCGGAGCGCCAGGCGAAGGTGGAGGTCCGCCTGCACCGGCAGCGGTTGTTGACGCGGGCGATCCCCCGGGCACCCCAGCTCGAGGTGGTCCTGAACGAGGCGGTGCTGCGGCGGCCGCTGCGCGACCGGTCGGCGATGGTGCGCCAACTCGAGGCGCTGCTCGTCACCGGGGAGCGGCACAACGTCGGCCTCCGGGTGCTGCCGCTGAGCGCCGGGGTGTTCCGCTGGTCGCAGGCGGGCACCTTCACCATGCTGGAGTTCCCGACCGACGTGCGGGAGCCGGAGCCGACCACCATCTACACGGACGGGCCGTGCGGGGCGGTCTACCTCGACAAGGCCCACGAGATCCAGACCTACGAGGACGCCTGGCGCTCGCTCAGCGAGCGGACGCGGGGTGTCGCCGAGTCCCGTGAGTTGATCGCGGCGATTGCGAGGGAGATGACCGATGAGGCGTGACGGGGTGTGGCATAGGTCGTCCCGGTCCGGTGGCGAGGGTAACTGCGTCGAGGTGGCGGCATCCGCCGCCACGGCCGGCGCACCGAGTAGCGCTGTCGTTGTACGGGACAGTAAGGATCCGGGTCCGGCGCTGAGCTTCGGCTCGGCGGCCTGGGCCCGGTTTGTCGCCGCCGTCCCGGCTGGTGAGCGCGACCACCAGCTCTGAGCTGCGGTTGGCCGGTGTCGGCGGGGTGCTGGCACCGGCCTTCGGCGCGTTGGCTGAGGCTCCCGGCGGGGCATCGGCACCGGCCTTCGGCGGATCGGCTGAGGCTCCCGGCGGGCGTGCAACCGGCTGGGGAACAATGGCGGGGTGACTTCTCCCCGCGACGTCGTGCTGCTCGGCTCCACCGGTTCGATCGGCACCCAGGCCATCGACATCGTGCGCCGTAACCCGGACCGCTTCCGGGTGGTGGCGCTCGGCGCCGGCGGCGGCAACGTCGGGTTGCTCGCCGCGCAGGCCCTGGAGCTCGGCGTGGAGGCGGTCGGCGTGGCGCGGGCGTCCGCCGCGCAGGATCTCCAGCTCGCCTTCTACGCGGAGGCGAGCCGGCGCGGCTGGGACCGCGGCGAGGTCCGGCTGCCGAAGATCATCGCCGGGCCGGAGGCGATGACCGAGCTGGCCCAGTGGCATAGCGACGTGGTGCTCAACGGGGTGGTCGGCTCGCTCGGGCTCGCGCCGACCCTGGCCGCGCTGCGCGCCGGGCGTACCCTCGCCCTGGCCAACAAGGAATCGCTGGTCGCCGGCGGCCCCCTGGTCCGGGCCGCGGTGACCCGTCCGGGGCAGATCGTCCCGGTCGACTCCGAGCACACCGCGCTCGCCCAGTGTCTGCGTTCCGGGTCCCGCCCCGAGGTACGCCGGTTGCTCGTCACCGCCAGCGGCGGCCCGTTCCGGGGGCGGCGGCGCGACGAGTTGACCCAGGTCACCCCGGAGCAGGCGCTCGCCCACCCGACCTGGAACATGGGGCCGGTCGTCACGATCAACTCCGCCACGATGGTGAACAAGGCGCTGGAGGTGATCGAGGCGCACGAGCTCTTCGACGTGCCGTACGCCGACATCACCGTGCTGGTCCACCCGACCTCGGTGATCCACTCGATGGTCGAGTTCGTGGACGGCTCCACCATCGCCCAGGCCAGCCCGCCGGACATGCGGCTGCCGATCGCGCTCGGCCTCGGTTGGCCGGACCGGGTCGCCGACGCCGCCCCCGCCGTTGACTGGACGACCAGCCACACCTGGGAGTTCGCACCGCTGGATGACGACGCGTTCCCGGCGGTCGCGCTCGCCAAGGCGGCCGGCGAGGCCGGGTGCTGCCGACCGGCGATCTACAACGCGGCCAACGAGGAGTGCGTCGCGGCGTTCGTCGCCGGACGGCTGCCCTTCCTCGGCATCGTCGACACCCTGGAGCAGGTGCTGGCCGAGGCTCCTGACTTCGGTGAACCAGGTACCGTCGAGGACGTGCTCGCGGCCGAGTCGTGGGCGCGCGGGCACGCGCAGACAATCATCGAGAAGTCAGTGGAAGGAAGTTGATGGCCTACCTGCTCGGGGTGACGCTCTTCGCCCTCGCCATCCTGATCTCGGTGAGTCTGCACGAAGCGGGGCACCTGCTGACGGCGAAGGCCTTCGGCATGAAGGTGACCCGCTACTTCGTCGGCTTCGGGCCGACCCTCTGGTCGTTCCGGCGGGGCGAGACGGAGTACGGCCTCAAGGGCATCCCGCTCGGCGGCTTCTGCAAGATCGTCGGGATGACCCCGCAGGACGACGACGTCGACCCGGCCGACCAGCCGCGGGCGATGTGGCGGTTCCCGGTCTGGAAGCGGACGATCGTGATGTCCGCCGGCTCGATCACGCACTTCGCGCTGGCCCTGATCGCGCTCTGGATCATCGCGATCACCGCCGGTCTGCCCAACCCGAACTTCCCCAGCACCCTGGCGCAGGTCCGGCAGGAGCCGGCGGTCATCCAGCTCGCCAACTGCGTCGTCCCGGAGAACGAGGCCCGGGCCTGCACCGACGCCGATCCGGCCAGCCCGGCCGCACAGGGCGAGCTGCGCGACGGCGACGAGATCACCGCGGTCAACGGCACCCCCGTCACCAGCTACGGTGACCTGCTCGTCGCCCTGCGCGCCCAGCAGCCGGGGCAGCCGGCGCAGGTCGAGTACCTGCGGGACGACCAGCCGGGCAGCACCACCGTGACGCTCGGGCAGACCCAACGCCCGCCGCTGGACGACCCGGAGGGCACCGTCGGGCCGGTCGCCGCGCTCGGCGTCGGGCTCATCCCCAGCACCCCCAGCCGGATCGAGTACGGCCCGATCGGCGCCGTCGGCGGCACCGCCGAGTTCACCGGCACCATGGCGGTGAACACGTACGAGGCGATGAAGCGGATCCCGCAGAAGGTTCCGGCGCTCTGGACGGCGATCACCGGTGGCGAGCGGGACATCGACACCCCGATCAGCGTGGTCGGCGCGAGCCGGATCGGCGGCGAGGCGGTGGAGAACAACGCCTGGCTGCTCTTCTTCATGCTCTTCGTCTCGCTGAACTTCTTCATCGGCGTGTTCAACCTGCTGCCGCTGCTGCCGCTGGACGGCGGCCACATCGCCATCGCCTGGTTCGAGCGGGCCCGCTCCTGGGTCTACACCGGGCTGCGCCGCCCCGACCCGGGCCGGGTCGACTATCTCAAGCTGATGCCCGTGACGTACGCGGTGATTCTGATCGGCGGCGCGTTCATGCTGCTGACCGTCACCGCGGACGTCGTCAACCCGATCACGCTCTTCACAAGGTGAGTGCCTGAAGTGACCGCTGTCAGTCTCGGTATCCCCGCCGTACCGCCGCCGCCGCTCGCGCCCCGTCGCGTGAGCCGCAAGATCATGGTCGGTTCGGTGCCGGTCGGTGGGGGCGCACCGGTGTCGGTGCAGTCGATGACCACCACGCTCACCGCCGACGTGAACGCCACGCTCCAGCAGATCGCCGAGCTGACCGCCGCCGGCTGCCAGATCGTCCGGGTCGCCGTACCCAGCCAGGACGACGTCGAGGCGCTGCCGGCGATCGCCCGCAAGTCGCAGCTTCCGGTGATCGCCGACATCCACTTCCAGCCCCGGTACGTCTTCGCCGCGATCGAGGCGGGCTGCGCGGCGGTGCGGGTGAACCCGGGCAACATCCGGCAGTTCGACGACAAGGTCAAGGAGATCGCGAAGGCCGCCGGCGACGCGGGCGTACCGATCCGGATCGGCGTGAACGCCGGCTCGCTGGACAAGCGGCTGCTGGCCAAGCACGGCAAGGCGACCGCGGAGGCGCTGGTCGAGTCGGCGCTGTGGGAGTGCTCGCTCTTCGAGGAGCACGGCTTCCGGGACATCAAGATCTCGGTGAAGCACAACGACCCGGTGGTGATGGTCCGGGCCTACCGGCAGCTCGCCGAGGCGTGTGACTACCCGCTGCACCTCGGGGTCACCGAGGCCGGGCCGGCGTTCCAGGGCACGATCAAGTCGGCGGTGGCCTTCGGCGCGCTGCTCGCCGAGGGGATCGGGGACACCATCCGGGTGTCGCTCTCCGCCCCACCGGTGGAGGAGATCAAGGTCGGCGCCGCGATCCTGGAGTCACTCGGCCTGCGCGAGCGCGGCCTGGAGATCGTCTCCTGCCCGTCCTGCGGCCGGGCCCAGGTCGACGTGTACAAGCTCGCCGAGGAGGTCACCGCCGGCCTGGAGGGGCTGCCGGTGCCGCTGCGGGTCGCCGTGATGGGCTGCGTCGTCAACGGCCCCGGTGAGGCCCGGGAGGCCGACCTGGGGGTGGCCTCCGGCAACGGCAAGGGCCAGATCTTCGTCAAGGGCCAGGTCATCAAGACCGTCCCGGAGGGCCAGATCGTGGAGACCCTCATCGAGGAGGCGCTCCGCCTCGCCGAGGAGATGGGCGCCGAACTCCCCGAGGAGCTGCGGAGCCTGGCCGGCGGCGCCACCGTGACCGTGCACTGACCCATTCGGGTGGGATCGGCCAGGCGTGGGGCATTCCCCGGCGGTCGGCCGGCGAGTAGGCCGGTCGGCCAACGCCGACTCCGCCGATCTGGCAGGCTGAAAACCGTGCTGACGACGCCGGTACGGCAACTCGGGGAATCGGAGCGTCGCGCAGTTGAGCAGCTGCTCGACCTCGACCCGTACGCGGGCGCACAGGTCGCCGAGCGGGTCGCCGCGCGCGGGCTCGGCTGGTGGCGGTCCGAGGGCCGGGTCCTCGGCTACGGCCCCCGTCGAAGTCTGGAATCTGTGTGCTGGCTGGGCGGCAACCTCACCCCGGTGCTCGCGACCGAGCCGGCCATCGCCGCCTACGCCGACCTACTCGGCGGGCAGGAGCGGCTCTGCTCGTCGATCGTCGGCCGGGCCGACGCGGTGCTCGGCCTCTGGGAGCGGCTCGCCTCGACCTGGGGCCCGGCCCGCGACGTCCGCCCCAACCAGCCGTTGCTCGCCACCGACACCGTGCCGACCGTGGCTCCGGACCCGCAGGTGCGCCACGTACGCCGCGGCGAGGTGGACCTGCTCTTCCCGGCCGCGGTGGCCATGTACACCGAGGAGGTCGGTGTCTCGCCGCTGTCCGAGGACGCCGGGCGTGGCTACTACCGTCGGGTCCAGGACCTGGTGCGGTCCGGTCGGGCGTACGTCCGCATCGTCAACGGCGAGGTCGTCTTCAAGGCCGAGCTGGCGGTGGTGACCCGGCGTACCGCCCAGGTGCAGGGGGTCTGGGTGGCCCCCGAGTGGCGGGGCCGGGGGATCGCCGCGGCGGCGATGGCCGCGGTCGTCCGGGACGCGCTGCACCGCTTCGCGCCCACGGTGAGCCTCTACGTCAACGACTTCAACGAGGCCGCCCGGCGGGTCTACGAGCGCTGCGGCTTCCGCCCGATGGGCACCCTGGCCACCGTCTTGTTCTGAGCGAGAGTCCGCCGCGACACCGCGACACCGCGACACCGCGACACCGCGACGCCGCGACGCCGCGACGGTGCTCGCGGTCCCGGCTCGCGATGTTCAGCGTGAACCCCAGGACGCTGATCGGGCATGAGGAAGTGTGACCACTAAACCGGGGTTGCAAACCCGTCAATGTGAACCGGGGAGCCCTGCGGCTGCCAGACCGTCGCCCGCCAACGGACCCCCGGCCGACTATGCCGCAAGACCGTCACCCGCCGACGGCCGCCCGGCCGACCATGCCCGCAACGAGGTGCTGGCCGGGTCCTCGGTCGATCTGCCCTCTGGCGAGGTGCTGGCCGGCTCCTCGGTCGACCAGCCCCCCGACGAGGTGCTGATCCAGCAGTCCCTGCTGGTAGCGGAGCGGTTCGGGCCGCTGTTCGACCGGCACGCCAGCGCCGTACACCGGTATCTGGCCCGGCGGATCGGATCGGACGCCGACGACCTGTTGGCCGAGACGTTCCTGATCGCGTTCCGCCGACGAGCGGCGTACCGGAAGCTGCACGTCAACGTACGTCCCTGGCTGTTCGGCATCGCCACCAACGTGCTGCGCCGACACGCGCGTCAGGAGAAGCGGCGGTACCGGGCCTTGGCCCGGGTCCCAGCTGATCCCGGTGCCGAGGCGTACGCCACCGACGACGCGCTCGGGCGGCTGGACGCCCAGTCCCTGCGCCGGGACCTGGCCGCCGCGCTGGCCGCGCTCAAGCGGGGCGACCGCGACGTCCTGCTCCTGTCCGCGTGGGCGGAGCTGTCGTACAACGAGATCGCGGCGGTGCTGGACATCCCCGTCGGCACTGTTCGCTCCCGCCTTAACCGGGCGCGACGGGTGACCCGTGCGGCCCTCAGCATCACGATCACCAGCGAGGAAGGCGCATGAACGAGATCACTCTGCTGCAGGAACACGGTCCCGATTCGGCACCCGCCACCAAGAGCGTGCTGAACTCTGCCCGCCACCGGCTGCTGACCGAGATCGCCGACGCGACCGAACCCCGGCAGCGGTGGGCGGGACTGCACCGCCAGCACGGTTTCCAGCGGGCCCGGGTACTGGCCATGACTGTCGTCGCGGCCAGTGCGCTTTTCGTCTTCTCGGTGGTGGTCGGCGGTGTGATATCGGCCGAGCAGTCGCGGGACCGTACGCCGGTCGCTGTCTCACTCGTCGCGTTCCAGATGCCGGTCTTCCCGCTCGCCCTCGATCCGGTGCCGGCCGGTCTGACGGCTCCGTTCTTTGATTTGGACGGTCGCTTCCTCGCCGGGTATAGGGCGACGGATGGGGAGAGCGGTGTGAGCTTGATCGTTTATGACCAGCGCCCCGATCCCCGCGAGACCACCAGACTGGTGACCGTGCACGGCCAACGTGGCGAGTTGTGGGAGGACCAGCTGGGTCAGGGTGCCGCTGCGGGTGAGCGTTCGCAAAACGGAGCCACCCGTGTGTCAGTGATGTGGGAGCGGGAGCCGGGCCAGTGGGTGAGGGTCACGGGCCGAGGCCGGTTCGGCACCGAGGCGGCCGTCCTGGCCCTCGCGGACACGGTCGTCGAGCGGCCACAGGAGGTGCCGTTGCAGGTTCGCCTCGCGCCCGCGGGCTGGGAGGTGTTCGCCTTCAAGGACGACCGGATCCTCACCCTGAAGGACGAGAACTCGGACGCCACGATGAACGTGCATTTGGCCGAGCGGCCCCAGCCGGACCTTCTCGGCAACGTTATGGGAGCCCAGGAGGTGAGTACCGTCCAGGTCAACGGCCGAGAGGCCCACCTCGTCCGGGCCGACGAGATCTGGTTCCGCCAGGTCCCGCTGCCCGACGGCTCGGTGTTCAACCTGCAGGCGCCGCTCTTCATGACCGCCGATCAGGTCGTGGCCATCGGCGAGCAGGTGACCGTGGAGCGCTGACACCCCGCCGGCCACCCCGCATCCGGGGTGGCCGGCGCTCACACCTCAGCTTCGCCGACCGCCAGGACCGCCGGCCCGGCCCGCAGTGTCAGTCCCTGCTGCTTGGGTGGCGGCATGAATAGTCGGCACGCCGCGGTGTGGACTGTCGTTCACCACGAGCGCGCGGCTCTCGTGCGCGGCCTGGAGGCCCTGGGGCCCGAGCAGTGGGCTGCTCCGACCGCCTGCCCCGGGTGGGATGTCCACGACGTCGTGGCCCACCTGGTCGACACCGCGAAGACGACGCGGCTCAGCTTCGTCCGAGACATGGTCACCGCCCGCTTCGACTTCGACCGCCAGAACGCGATGGGTCTCGCCCGCGAGCGGCGCACGGACCCGGCGGACACCCTCGCCGCCCTCCGCGCGGTCGTGACCCGCACCAGCACCCCACCGGCCGCGATCGTCACCCGCCTCGTCGAGGCGTTCGTCCACGGCGAGGACATCCGACGGGCAGTGGGGCTCAGCGGCGACTACCCGGTCGAGCAGGTGGCGGCGGCACTGACCTTCCAACTACGGACGACGGTGCAGCTGGGCGGCGGCAGGGAGCGCGCGAGTGGGCTGCGACTGGTTACCTCGGACGCTTCAGTAGACAGTGGAGTCGGATCCGAGGTGCGTGGGACGGCCCTCGCTCTCCTGCTCGCGGTCTCCGGTCGGCCGGTCGCCCCCGACGAGCTCACCGGAGCCGGGGCCGCGACCCTCATCCAGCGCGCCACCTCCTGACCTTGACGCCGGTGGCGCACAGGGTCATGCCGAGCCGAGGGGACGGGCGCTCGGCATACCGCGTTGCACCGCCCCTGACCAATCGGCAGACTCCCTGCATGACTGATCAATGGGCAGGGAAGGGCTTCGGCTGGCAGAACATGTTCGTCCCGCCCGCCCAGGACCCGCGGGACCAGGAGACCGTCCATGGCGAGCGAGACGTGCTCCTCCGCTACCTGAGTTTTCAGCGGCAGACGGTGCGGCTCAAATGTGCGGGGCTGACACCCGAGCAGCTTGCGAGCCCCGTGGTGCCGCCGTCGGAGCTGACGTTGTTGGGGCTTGTCCGGCACCTGGCCGCGGTCGAGCACGGGTGGTTTCAGCGGGTGATGCAGGGCGACAACGGTCCTCGCCCCTTCCGCCCCAACGGGGTGCACAGCGAAGAGTTCAGCTTTCCGATGCCCGCGGACTCCGACGTCGAGGCGGCATTCCAGGAATGGCAACGGCAGTGCGATGCCGCCGATGAGTTCGTCGCGCGAACGGAGCTGGACGCCCGGGGGGAAGACGATGTGGAGCTACGTGAGGTCCTGGTCCACCTGATCGAGGAGTACGCCCGCCACCTGGGGCACGCCGACCTTCTTCGCGAGTGCATCGATGGGCGCAGGGGGCAGTAGTTAGCTGTCCAGGGCATCCGGAGACGGCTGTTGGCCGGCACCCGGTTCGGGTGCCGACCAACAGTTTCTTTCCCCCCTTGTGTGGGTCAGGTCTTCGGGTGGGGGTTTGTGGTGCTGTGGTGGGGTCAGCTGGTCCAGTGCTCGGCCACCAGGTCGGCGGCCTGGGTCTCCCACTGGGCGTAGTGGAACGGGTACGCCGACACCTGGACCTTCTGCGCGGCCTCGGTCAACGGCAGTTCCTGCCAGCCCTCCACCTGCTTCAAACCCTTCAGGAAGGCGGTGGTGGAGTACTCGGGGTCGGTGATCTGCTCGACCGTGCCCCACCCGGAGGAGGGGCGCTGCT